>CAZUKV010000020.1:0-17374 GCA_964621075.1 uncultured bacterium
TCTTAATATTTTATTTCTTTTCATTTTCTTTAATTCTATTTCTAATTTTTTCTATCAAATTCTTTGTAATTTTCATTGGAGTATTTATTCCTTTTTCATTGGCATATTCATTTTTAGAAATAACTTCAACAACAGTACTTATATCTTTTCCAGGAGACATTGGAATAGTATACATGGGTAGGTTAATACCAAGTATACGATAGCTCTCCTTATCTACTCCTATTCTGGTGAAATGCTTCTTCTTATTAAATACCACCAAATTTACAACAAGATTAAGATTTACCTCATCAGCTACAGCCCTCAAACCAAAAAAATCTTTAATGTCAATAATACCCAGTCCTCTAATTTCGAGATAATTATTTGCAAGAGAAGGAGAAGAGCCTATTAATTTAGACCCAATTCTTTTTATTTTTACAATATCATCTGCAACCAAACGATGATTTCTTCTAATCAATTCTAATGCACATTCACTTTTCCCTATACCACTTTCTCCAATAATTAGTATTCCCTGTTCAAAAACTTCAACAAGTACTCCGGATATTTTGGTTTTTTCTCCTGCAATATCTTCAAGAACTTTAATTCCTGAATAAATGATTCTGTTTTTGTTTTCATTTATAACAAAAACAGGAATTTTTAAATTATTCAATTTTTTAATAATTTCTGTATCCAATCCTGGATATTTTTCAATCAAAAAAAGTGATACATTCTTTTCTTCAAATTTTTCCAATATTTTTTCTTTTTTTGATTTATTTGAAAAATAAACAAAACTTTCTCTATCAGAAAAGATAACAGAGTTAATAGGTAAATCTTTAAAGTTATTGAGCAGTATACTGCTCAAATATTCGATTTTTGGAGATGATATTTTTTTTTCTAATAATTTATCATCCCCATAAAATTTAAAATCTACATTCTTCTCTAATTTTAGAAATATTTTTCTTACATTTCTTTTTTTATCCATTTTTTAAAAATCCGGATTAATAAGACCGAAATCACCATTTTTCCTTTTATAAATTACATTCACCTGATCCGCATTCATATTATAAAAAACCAAAAAATCATTTTCAACCATTTCAAGCTGCATTGCAGCCTCTTCAACTGTCATGGGTTTTTTTACATATCTATCTACAAGAACAATATGATGTCCTTCGTCTGTTTCGATACCATCTCTTGCTTTTTCCATATTTTGCGTGGTAAATTTAGTTTTATCAAATTGTCTTTTTTTATCAATCATTTTCTCTTTTATCTGCTTGAGCTGTCTTGCCAGATGATCAACTACTGCATCTATCGACTTATACATATCATCTGAAACCTCATCAATATGAAGTGTGCTCTGAGATGTATTCAATGTTATTTCAGCAATTTTTCTTTCTTTCTCTACAATTAAAATAACATGAGCTCCGATAATTTTTTCAAAATATTTTTCAAGCCCGTTAACCTCTTCTGTAACATACTTTCTAATAGCATCAGTAATTTTAATATTTTTCCCTGTAATTGCAATATTAATACTCATATTACTCCTTTCATTTCATTTTTTTTATTTCTCTATCATATACTTCATGTGCCAGATAAGAACTTCTAACCAAAGGTGAAGCAATTATATTTATTCCAATTTTTTCTCCATAACCTTCATACTCTTTATATTGTTCCGGATTAACATATTCTTTAACAGGATAATGATTAGCAGTTGGTTGAATATACTGACCAATAGTTAATATATCACATTTTACTTCTTTTAAATCTCCAATAAGTTTTATAACTTCATCAGGTTTTTCTCCAAGCCCTACCATTATTCCACTTTTAGTAATCATTTTAGAATCAACTTTTTTAATATTTTTCAAAAAATTAAGGGATCTTTCATAATCAGCACTTGGTCTTACCTCATCATACAGTCTTTTAATTGTTTCCAGATTGTGATTATAAACATCCGGTTTTGAATCCATGACAGTTTCAATATCATCAGTATTTCCCAAAAAATCGGGTGTTAAAACCTCTATCAGTATCTTTGAATCATAGTTTTTTATTTTTTTTACAGTCTCCGCAAAAATAGCAGCACCTCCATCACTTAAATCATCCCTTGTAACAGAAGTCAAGACAACATATTTAAGTCCCATCTCTTTAACTGCTTTTAATACCCGTTCTGGTTCATCTTTATCAATTTTATCGGGTTTAGAACTTTCAACTGCACAAAATTTGCAATCCCGGGTACATTTATCTCCTAAAAGTAAAAAAGTTGCTGTTCCTTTTGAAAAACATTCTCCTCTGTTAGGACATCTTGCCTCATCACATACTGTATGGAGATGAAATTTAGAAATTGTTGTGCTCACTTTGCTTTTTGATCTCTTGCTTTTTAATAAATCTAAAAACCAATCAGGTACCTTTTTATTTCTAAACAATATGAATCACCTTGCCAAGTGCATCTTCAGCAGCTTCAACAACTGATTCGCTTAGTGTTGGATGTGCATGTATAGTATCAGCTATATCTTCTAATTTAAGATTATTATGAATAGAAACAGCCCCTTCATGAATTAAATCAGATGCATGAGGACCCATAATTTGCATTCCAATAATTTTATCATCTGAATCAGCAATAATTTTTACAAATCCATCTGTTTCATTCAATCCAAGAGCTTTTCCATTTGCTCTAAAAGGAAATTTCCCAATTTTGTTATTATTTCCATTGCTACTCCCAACATAAGCAACTTCAGGGTCTGTAAAAATTGTCCAGGGAACTGCATTATAATTAATTTTAGATTTTATACCTTTCATATTTTCAACAGCCACTACTCCTTCTTTAGAAGCTACATGAGCTAACTGTGCTGTATTTAGGATATCTCCAATTGCATAAATATTTTCAACATTGGTTTGCATTTTTTCGTTCACTTTAATAAAGCCATCATTATCAAGTTCAATTTCAACCCCATCTATACCTACTTCATCCAGAACAGGTTTTCTTCCGATGGCTAAAAGCATTTTATCTGCAGTAATTTCTTCTCCATTTTCAAGAATCACAGTTTTATCATCAACCTTTTTTATAGGTGAACCTGTATAAATGTCCACTTTTTTCTTTTTAAAGATTCTTTCCATTTTTTTGGATATCTCTTTATCTACAAAAGGTAAAATCCTATTTTTCATTTCAATTAATGAAACTTTTATTTCCATATTTGCCCAGATACTTGCAAATTCACAACCTATAACTCCTGCTCCAACCACAATTACATGTTCCGGTTTTTTCTTTAAATCAAGAGCTTCTGCACTATCCATTGTAAAATCATCTATTTTAAATTGTTCTGGAATTATTGGTTTGGAACCAGTAGCTATGACAATATTTCTGGTTTTAATCTCATTATCTCCTGCGATAACAGTATTTTTATCCAAAATTTTTCCGGTTTCATTAATTATTTCAACTTTTCTTTTTTTTAAGATATACTCAATACCTTTTACCAGCCTATTTACCACTCTATTCTTCCTTTTAACAAGATTATTGAAATTTATATTAACTTCCCCTTCAAATTCAATTCCAAATCTTTTAGAGTTTTTTATTTTTTTCATCAAATTCGAAGTAGCTACATACGTTTTCGTAGGAATACAACCTACATTCAAGCATGTTCCTCCAATTTTATTTTTTTCAATAAGTGTTACATCTAAATCCAGCTGTGCTGCTCTAATTGCTGCAACATATCCTCCTGGACCTCCGCCAATAATTACAAGATCTTTCATATTCTTCTCTCCTTTCTTGATGGAATTTTAAGTTTATTACGGTACTTCGCTACCGTTCTTCTCCCTATAGTTATTCCATTATTATTTAATTTTTCTTTTATTTTACCATCGGTAAGAGGTTTATTTTTATTTTCATTTTTTATAAATTTCATTATTAACATATAAACCTTGATTCTTGCAGTTCCATCCGCAGATTTCCTTGGGAAAAGCGATGCGAGGGGAAAAATACCATGTTCGGTTTGTATATATTTATTTTGAACTGCTCTTGAAATAGTTGATGGTGAATAACCAAATTCATCAGCTATTTTTTTTCGTGTAAGGTTTTTTATTTGTTCTGGCCCCTTCTCAAAAAAACCTTTTTGATAATCAATAAGAAATCTTGTTATTTTAAGCAAAGTTTCTCTTCTCTGCTGTAATCCTTCGAGTATATATTTGTATCTTATAAAATATTTTTTAAAAAATTCTTTTGTTTCTTTATTTATGTTGCCATGTTTATAAAGATTTAAATATTTTTGATTCAGTGATAAAGATGTATCATATTTTTTGTTTAACTCTATTTCAAAATCACCCTCCCGATTTTTTTTTACAATGATGTCAGGTTTTATATATTCAACACTTTCTTTTTCAATAATATATCCCGGATTATTTGAAAGTGTTTTTAATAATGTTTTATACTCCTTTATAACTTCTTCTTCACATTCAAGTTCCTCCAAAAAAATAAAATTTCTATTTTTAATGTGAATTAAATAATCTTCAATTAACTGAAAGAGCTTTTTATCCTCTACTCCCCTGGATTTTAACTGCCATATATAACTCTCCTTGAAATCTCTTGCTCCTATTCCATAAGAGGATAATTCCAAAAATTTTGTATGTATATTTTCAAACTCCTCTTCTGATAAATCATTTTCTTTTTTAATCAATTCTTCATTTTCTAAAAAACCTTCATTATTTATATTATCCATTATATCATGGAATATTTTTTTTCTCTTTTTATCAATTTTTGATAAATCAATCTCTTCATTTAAAATATCTCTAAATGATTTTTCATCCGATAAATTTTTTAATATATCATTATATTCATTTTTGCGGGAATTACTGAAACGTGGATTTTTTCTGCTTGAATACTCATTTTCCAGCATTACTTCCAAATCTTCTTCCATTTCCCCTTCCTGCTCATCCAGTGATGTTTTATCCTCATTTTCCGAATATTCCATAAAGATATTCTCCTGCAATTCCTCTTTTAAATATTCTTTCAGTTCCAGCTCATTTTTAGCTAATATATCAAGACCTATTTTTTGTCTTAATTCAATTGTGGTTTTTATATTATTTTCGATACGAATTTCAGGTTTCATAATTTAAATTTATCACCCAGATATACTTTTTTAGCGATATCACTATTTGTTAGTTTTTCGGCATCGCCATGAACCAAAATCTTTCCTTCACTCATAATGTAGGATCTATCGGTAATTGAAAGTGTCTCTCTAACATTGTGATCAGTAATTAATATCCCAAGATTCATCTTTCTTAAATTTAAAACCATATTCTGAATCTCATTAACTGCAATAGGGTCTATTCCTGCAAATGGTTCATCAAGAAGTAAAAAAGAAGGTTTAGTTATTAAAGCTCTCGCAATTTCTACTCTTCTTCTCTCTCCTCCTGATAACATATACCCTTTACTATTTCGAACATGACTAATTTTAAACTGTTCCATCAATTTTTCTCTTTCTTCTTTTATTTTATTTTTATCACCATAAACAGTTTCAAAAATAGCATTTAAATTATCTTCTACTGTCATGTCCCTAAAAATTGATGGCTCCTGGGGCAGATAACTCAACCCTTTTCTGCATCTTTTATACATTGCAAGTGTAGTAATATCTTCATTATTAATAAAAACTTTCCCTTTATTGGGCTTTATTATTCCAACAATCATATAAAATGAAGTTGTTTTCCCAGCTCCATTGGGACCTAAAAGTCCAACAACTTCCCCCTGTTTAACTTCAAGTGTAACATTCTCAACTACAACTCTTTTATTATATAATTTTCTAATATTTTTGGCTTTTAATGTTTTATTATCATCCATAAATATCCTTAATTTTTCTGTACTTCTTTTTTTGAATACTTCCCTTTAACCCTACCTTTTATGATAACATCACTAATTTCTCCGTCAATAAAATTAATTTCCATGCGATCACCTGATATCCAATTTTTCCCATCTAAATTTTTCATGTTGCCTCTAACATTTCCATTAATTAAGGCAAAATTAGGCTCATTCTTTTTTCCAAATTTTATATTTATATAATTTCCGTATAAATCTAAAGACTCTTTATCTTCTTTCTCCCAAAATATATCACCATGTTTTTTTACATCCAGTTCAAGTATGTTATTATCATCATTAAAAAAGAGATTCAAATCATCACCGCCTATATACCCATTATCAAATCCAATATATGGATCTCCCGTTAAATTAGCATAATTTTTTTTATCATCATATTTAAGATAATTAGAGGCACCATAATAATTATTTTGCTCGAAATAAACATTTCCAAATAATTCAATTACAGATTTTTCAGTAAAAAATATTCCTCTATTACTTCTGCTTCTAAAATTATCTCTATTAATTTTGACGTTTTTGTAAAAAACAATCTTATTTTGGGAAATAATGAAATCAGCTTTCGATGATGATAAAAGATAATCGGTACTTTCAATTTTAACTTCTCCCAATAAATTAATAATTTCTTGTTGGGTATTATAAATTATTTTATCAGCATAGTAATAATTTTCATTCAACTCAATCTTTACAGATCCCTCCAAAATATAAATATACCCTGACTTGAATTTTTGCACACGACTTTTATCTGCATTTATCAATTTCCACTTTCCCTTAAATTCCAACGGAAAAATAACAGTAGCAAAAAAAAATAAAAAAATAATTACATTATTAATTTTGGCCATAAGTTTCTTTTAATACTACTTCCTTTAAACGCAAATCAGCTTCGAGTCCTCTGCCTTTAATAATTCCATCAGCTTGTTCAATTTTTACTTCTTCCTCTGTATAAACCTTCTCTTTTATGGAATCATAAAACAATTTTTCGGTATATAAAGTAGTTTGATCTGAAATATTTTTCAAAATAACATTCCCATTAAGTTCAATATCATTACTTGTTAAATTTGCAGTACCTGTATCAGCTTCTATTTCAGCTATTTTTTTCTCCTGGTCTCCAAAAAATTCAATCTCTACATTTTCACCTTCAACACTCTTTAAATTATTTTCTTTTTGAATTAATTTGGATACTTTCATTTTCCATTCGGGTTTCCCCTGTCTGGTCGCTTTCACTGTCAATCCTTCATCAAAAACCTGTCCCAATTCAGGAGCTTTTTCTTCTCTTTTCTTTTTTTCAGAGCACCCAGCTAAAAATATTAATCCTATTATAAATAATACATATATGATTTTTTTCATACTACACAATTTTCACTTTCTAAAATAAAAGAATATCAATTCCGGTTCTTATTACAAGTCCGGAAGAATTTAAAGTGGTAAAATAATTTTCATTATCTTTTTCAAATTTAGCTCCATTATACATAAGTTCAGCAACAAGATTGGACCTGGACCCAAGCCTATATAAAATACCGCCTGATGCCTGCCATACAAATCCGGTATAGGTAATTGAATCATCTATATTATTGTCACCAATATCAGTTCCTTCAAATGAAACATGGGTCATTCCATAACCAATTCCAAGTGCACCATAAGGTTTTATTTTATAGCTGCCTACAGGAAATTTAACTTTAAATTTTACAGTTAATGGAATATGCAATCCTTTCCACTCATTTAATTTTTGGAAGATTTCCTGTTTAACCCCCACCTGCTCTATTTCACCTTTTTTTGTAATATCTCGAATTTTTTTATAATATAGATCTCCTGTAAGAACAACAGACACATTTTCATCTATTGCATATCCATAATCAATTCCCCATATTACACCGGATTTCAATTCCGAAGGAAAATAATAACCAACTTTAAAAGCAAAATTATTAGATAAAGAAAAAATAGATATAGAAAAAATTATAAAAATTAATAATAGTAAAGTTATTTTTTTCATAATACCCCCTTTAAGGCTCTCTTTATTATAAAATTAGATTTTAAAAATTCAAGATAATAATATTAAAGAAAAATCCATATCAATCCAGAAATTATTAGATATGGTAAAATGTAAAAATAAATGTTTGATATATCTTTCGTATTTTTTATTCTGCATAAATAAATATTATAAATAATCAAATATCCTGCAGTTAGGTATATATAATAATGAATTTTTAATATTTTATAAATAAAAAACAAAACTATAGAAGAAAATAAAATAAGAATATGCCCTAATATTTTATTACCGTTAAATAATTGAATAAGATTTTGAATATTATTTTTTTTATCACCTTTGAGATCTTTAAAATCCTTAAAATTTACCAGGATGAAAAAATAGAGCAAAATTAACCAAAATATCGACTTTGGATATAATTTTTCAAAAGCATAATAATCAAAAATCAATGAAACCCCGGATAAATATGTTGCCCCTCCAATTAAAGTTAATATAAAATTATTTAATGGATAATATTTTCTTAATCTAAAAGGTGGATTAGAATATAGATAGGATAGAGAACCAATAAAAAAAAGAAATACGATGAATATTTCATTTACACAAAATCCAAATAAAAAAGATACAAATAAACTGATATTTTTATAATCAACAAAAAAAGATTTTGTGAATTTTCCCTTTAAAGAAACACGATTATAATTTGAAATTTTATCTATTTTTTGATCGTTAATATCATTTTCAATTTTTGCAAAAATAAATAACCAAATTATTGATAGATTTGCAAAGATAATTTTCGATATATCAAAAAAATTGAAAATTCCATGAATTTGATTTGTTTGATAAAGAGAAAATAAAATACCAAAATTTAACAGAAATAAATAATATGAAAGTCGGCTTATAAAAATAGATTCATAGAATAATTTAAAATATTTTTTATTATTATAAAAATACAGGTATAGTATAAACATGCCTATATATATCAATAAAGGGTAAAGATAAATATAAACAAACTTTTGTTGGAAAACATATGTGGTTATTGAATTTTCGCCAACTTGGAAAAAATCTATACCAAATATATTATATAGAACCGGAAGAAATCCAAAAAATAAAATATTTAAATAAATAGTAATTGAAAATAAAATTGATCTAATTAAATTTTTTTTAATAATTAAATAGGATACAATGAAACCAAAAATAACTATAATGAATATTTCAACCCTTACTCCGGGTGTAACTAAATTTATTTTTTTAAATGGATTAATTAATATCAACAAAAAAGATTTTATTTGAAAAATATTAAAATTATAAGAAATTTTCCTCATGGAATCAATTGTAAAAAAATCAATTAAAGGGACAATTAATATTACAGGAGAAACCAATAATATATATTTGATAGATTTTCTTATATTTATTTTTAAAACAATAATACTAATAATAATAAAACTAAAAAAAATAACTAACCATGAAATATAAATATGTGAAAAATCAATAAAGTTAGCATAAAAATCATTACCAACTTTAAATGAATGCCCCGGCTCCAATAATTTTTCTAAAAAAAACCTTACAATAATAACAGAACTTAAAGTAATAAAAAAACTTTTTAAAGAAATATTTTTTTTTTCATAACTTTTCAGTACTTTTATAATTGATACCATAATTTATTTTATAATCTACTAACCTTTTTTTCAATTAGTTTATTATTTTGATATGTTAGTTTAATGTCAAATTTATTTTTTTTTATAAGCATTTTTGTAAAAATATAATCTCCTTCCCACATTGGCAATTTGAGAAGTTTCTTTTCATCAACCCAAATTAATTCCCCCTCAGGACAACTCTTTTTTTGCTTTCCTGAATAAGATTCACAAAGAAAAACAAACCCCAGCCATTCTTTATTAAAAGGGGAATCTCCCTTATCCGGGAAATTCAAAAATCCCATTAACTCAAGCTCCTCTGCTCTAAATCCAGTTTCCTCTTTTAATTCTCTTATTGCAGCTTCAGTAATTGATTCATTTTTTTCTCTTTTACCTCCAGGTGCCACAAAAAATCCTTCATGGAAATCATTTTCTTTTTTATTTCTTTTAATCATTAAATAATTATTTTCATCTTTTAAATAAATTAAAACGCCAATATTCAACATAAATTAATTCCAGTAAAACTGGCTATATCAACCTCCAGAAACATTAAATAACTGAGGTCTAAAAATTCTTTGGAATGTCACCATCCTACCTTCATTAGTTACACCAACAATTGTAATCTCAAAAGCAACATTAAAACTATCAATATTTGAATAATCAAATTCACCGTCAGAATCCTGACTAATGTCAAGATCTTCTGGAGATAAATAAATTCTTTGATCTTTAACTGTTTTAAAAGGCAAAATACTTAACATAACTATTCTTTCAGAAAGCACTCTTGTCTCTGTATCTCCATTATGAGGTTTATGTAATCGTCTAACTAATTGGAATTTTTGATACCTGTGATCATTTTGCTCATACCACTTTCCATCACTTGGAACAAGAAAATAGGTGACATGATACCCTGCTATAGCACCATCAATAGCCGGATCTTCTCCATCAAGCCCATCTCCATCATCATCAAACCCATCTCTTTCTGGATCCTCAAATTCTCCATCGACAAGCGTTTTTCCATCCGCATCATCATCCCGGTACTGCAAGAAATAATTTGATCTTATAGAATTATCACCACCGACGCCTGAACTATAAACATCATCTGGAATTCCTATAGAAAAGGATATCCCATCACGAGGGATATCCCCTACCGAATCAAAATAAACATCATATTTATCTTTTTGTAATGTTCCTATCTCCAACAGTTCAACTTCTCCAATATCTTTAACCCCATCTCCATCTTCATCAATCCATTGTTCTGTTTCTTTAGGAAATTCCGAAGTATTATATGAATAAGTAGATCCTTCATAAGTAACAGTTCCATAAAATTTTAAAGTTTGATTGGTAATCCTCTCATCACCAGAATTAAATGTAGCTTTATACGGCACAAGATTTTTTTGAGGAGTCATAACCATGCTCATAGATGATATATCCCTAAACATCATTGATGTAATTGTATCAAGCTCCTGTCCTATCTCCATTCTATTCCTGGTATTTGTTGCAAATGTACCTATTTGATTAATTGCAGAATAGATTAAAACAGCAAATAGGCTCAAAATAAAAGCACCAACAACCATTTCTGTAAGAGTAAAACCTTTTTTTGACATATTAACTCCTAACCTTATTCATAGTTTAAATATTTAATTATTCTTTTCAAAGTCATATACCTATCTCTTTCGGTTGATATAGCTTCAAGATTGAATCCGAGATAATACAATTTGGTATTTTCATTTCTATTAAGTTTTAGTTTTTTTATATCTTTTTCAATATCATAGTATTCATCAAGCTTGAAATCCCACTTGTCAGTACCATCATCATCAACCAATGTTCCAGGATACATCCACAATCCGGCTGTATAATTTATATTATCTAATCCTGCTCCATAACTAAGTGAGTTCTTTAAACTATAAACATATTTATCATTTGGTCCATTATAAACTCCATCTATATGAATTGCAGGGTTGGATGGTAAATAACTGCCATTATGGTCATACTGTTCACCGGTTATACCCCATAAATCTGGATTTGGATCTTTTTGATTATCAAATCCATCATAAAGGCCATTCCCATCATTAGAAATTTCCAATTTTTTGATATAACTATTTATTAAATTTCTATCCATTAAATCACCCTGTGAATCTTCTTTAACATGACCTAATAAATCATAAAATAAAGGACAGTTAATATCCGTTACATTATCCAAGGGGCTATCCAGCCAAAAATTACTTAAATTAGAAACCACATAAGGGATATCATCGATAGTATTATAAGAAGATAAATTATCAGAATCAAGCCCTATCCATCTCTCAATAAAAGCTTTCTGCATATCAGTACCTGAAGCAAAATTCCTAAAAATCCTTTTTCCAACAAAAATCATTCTTGCAGGGTTGCTCGCATCATAATAAACTGGAGTTTTATCTCCAACTCCATCTCCATCCTCATCAGGATAGAAATCTGATGAATCCATAGTTCTAAATTGGTCATGAGGTGCAGAAAAATATCTATGTAATATTTTCAATGCTTCATCTGAAAAAGCAGTAGGCGTATCAGAACCGGAGAAAAATAAAACTAAATCAAAATCATCAAAGACACCATTATCATCTCTGTCTATTTGTGAAACAAGATAATCTTTTGTTACACTTGTACTTACATTTTCAATAATACAATCCTCTATCCCCTCCAAGTCGTTATATCTCCAGTAAAAAGGTCCTGCATATTCTGTATAATATTGTTCTGAAATATCTGAATTTTCTGTTGAATCAAGATTGAAAACAAGTGTTCTAAGATTTTCAACTTTAACCGGTATCCAATAATCTCGAATTGTTGCTCCTGTAGTTCCTGGAGCAGATTCTAAATTCGCAGGCATATCCCCCTTATCATCAGAGTTTGTATCTTTCAAATAATAATAACTTGCTTCGCCTGTATAGTCAGAAGTATTTGTTGAATCATACTCTACCACTTTTATATAAAAATAAAAAGTTCCTGGTTCTGACAAATCCAGTGAAGACAATTTGGTTCCGAAACTTTCTCCATCATTTATTAAAGCATTATCAAAAGTTTTTGTAATAGGAGATCCTGTACTTTCATAAATGCTTGAAGGATCTGTTCCTTCAGGATAAACATTAGTAAAATGTAATTCCCATTTTTTTATTCCATCCTGGTCAGCTCCAGTCCATCCAATATGGAAAGTTTTTGCATCCTGGTCATCATAATAATCATAATCCTCAGGATTCTTCCAGTTTGGAGTGTATATATAGGGAGGTTCATAATTTGGATGGTTGGCAAGTTGAATGACACTCAATTCTTTTATTTCAGGGCCCTTATTTGCACTTGATGAAGATTTCTCTATATACCATTTTTTCGGAGTATCCATTTCATTGCCTGCTTTATCTTTTGCATATACAACAACTAAAACTTTATCTCCATCACTTAAACCTTCTGAAATATCCAAAGCCATAGTGACATTATTTACATTATGCTTGATAAATGAAACTCTTGATGTGGCAATTGAAAATCCATCTGCCTCTGGATTCGAATAACTAATGGACACATCACTTAATGCAGGCGGAATTTCTCCATCAGCTTCATAGATCTTATAAATTACCTTAGGCCATTCATTACCAATAAAAACACCACTCTGGGTTTCAACACCACCAATAATTTTTGAATCTGAAATCCTTGCTGTAACATCTACTAAATCTTCCTGTGTTAAATATGGATTTGAAACGCTCCCATCACTATTTGTTCCTTCATTTGGAGTTAGAGGTTTTACAACAGGAGGAATCACATCCGGTTCGTGTGTTACATATACAGAAGTTTCTTTATAATGTACATTCCCAGCCCTATCTTTTAGAATTACTCTATAATAATGCTCACCTTCAGTAACATCTTCTAAAATAATTCCAACATTCATTGAAGTAAACTCATCAGCACTTTCAAGGTCAACCGGCTTGTGCTTCACCAAATCCCAGGTATAATTTTCTTGTCCATTAGTTTCAGTTCCCAGCATTCTTTTTTCCATAACATAGATTCTATCAAGAGCAATATTGTCTTTTGCTGTAACAGCAATTGTTACTTTATCACTTGGAACAAAAGTTCCAGGTGCAGGACTCAATTCACTAATTTCAGGTGAAGTAACATCAACCAAAAACGAATATTCTTTTTTCATATAAAATCCGGATTTACTGTCTGGTCTTGTACGACCAATTGCTTTGATAAAATAATTTCCTTCTGTTGATGATTCATCAATTACATAATCATTACTATTATAAACATAAATTGTATTTTCAGCAATACCACTAACATCATCATATCCTAATTGATTATATACTGCAGAAGATACATCTTTTATATCGGAAAAATTACTTGTAATTTCCTGATAACTTGTATCATTTGGTCCTTTTATCCAAACACCTACATCTCCACTATTGATATTTAAGTCTGTATCGGGATTAATAGCAAAAGGTTCTCTTGAATAAACTTGAATACTGTACTGGGTTTCATTATCATCCTGTTCAAAAGCTTCATCAATAATTCCATCATTATCATTATCAATTAAATCTGAATCTGCTTCTAAAATATCTCCCTGGGTGCTTGTTTCACTATTCCCATCATAATCAATAATTCCATCATTGTCATTATCAATACCATCTTTATCATAAATCGAAAAGTTATCAAGATTATTCAAACCTCTAACAATATCTGCATTTTTCTTGTAATTTATTCCAAGAATTGTAGCACCGCTCGCAGATAAATCTATATCATTATCACTTACATCTTCAATAACTAAATCCAAAGATGGTAGTTTCGTTTCAACACCTTTATAACCTGTTGCTGTAGCCCAGCTTAATTTGTTATCCTCTGTTCCTTCTCTATATTCAGCTACTCTTACATTTATTCTAACAATATTATTATCACTATTACTCTGGACTAATTCTGAAGTTATGCCATCCCCATCAATATCATTTATATCTTCTTCCATAAATTGTATATCTACTTTTGCTCTAACCTTTCCGGCTTCAAAGTTCATTATATATGCTTCACCACCGGTTACACTGATCTCATAGATTTCATATATTTCAGAATTCATTTTCTCTTTCATGTATTTCGCATATTCATTATCATTATTTTCTAAATAATCCTTGAGATATATTAAATTTTTATTTCCAACACCTTTATAATCCCAGGCTTTTAATTCTGTGAGAATAGATTGAGCAATATTAAAAGAATCTATTCTCCCTTTAATCTCTCTTTCCCCCTTTGCAACGACCATAATATAACTAAATATTGCTAGTGAAAGCATTGTTACAATAGTCATAGCAATCATCAATTCAATATATGTAAAACCTTTTCTTTTTATTTTCATAAAACCCTCCCTTATTTTGGAGTTATACCATCAGGATAATTTTCAACAATACGCCAGTTCCAGATAGGCTGTGATTCAATTGAAATAGTATATGGTGGTTCAAAGTTATATAGGTTTGGATCATAATTATAACTTCTATAATTATATCCATAACCGGAAGTTAAAGTTGCATAAACCTGTTTATAGCAACCAACTCCACCATAAATAAACCATGTTCCTTTATTATTTACATAATTATTTGGTCTATAATAAGTATCTTCATTAGCAGATGGAACTTCTCCATAAACACGATGTCCTGCATAAATTACTCCGAATGTAAAAATATCAGCTTTACCGTCACCACTTGCTGTACCTGAACTTAAAATTCCTGATCCCTGTTGATCACATCGATCAGTAATTAGAGAAGACCCATATACCCCACCATACTCACTATCATAATATCCTGAATCAGAACCTCCCCAACCTGAAGAAGTTTCTGTATAACTATTAAACATATTTCCAGGAATTATTACATCATGCAGAGCATTCAAACCCAAAAGATTCGGAGAATTATAATCCGGAATCGCAGCACCAGATTGTAAAGGAGCCTGCCGTACAATTCCATAAGTCGCATCTATAGTAGAGGTCCCTGGAGTATAATTAAATGCAGGAGAAGAAATTGATGATCTATAATCAGTAAAAGTAAAATTAATTTTATCTAAATAGTCCTGATATATAATATCACCAGCAACAACTACATCATATCCAGAAAAAATTGAAAGCTGGCCATCAAGCACCCCAGCAACTCCTCTAATCCCTTTAGTTGTGTATATCCCACTTGTAACAGGATACCCTTTGGAGGCATCTAAACTTCCTTCATCAGATACGCTTCCAAAATTTTCTCCATCAACATAAATAATTTTAGTTTCCAAATCAGCAAGATTTACAGTAAGGGGATTTGCAGATTTTACTTCCCCATTAACAAAAACTGTTCCACTGGCTTTTTCGATTATAACCTTACCATCACCATTAACCGAGGGGTCTCCAGGATGTAAAAAAATAAACTTCACATCACCATCTTTTACCCAAATTCCATATTTTGCTGCAGTGTTTTGAACTTTATCAAAATGCATATCTGTCTTGGGTTTTAATGGTTTTATAATAGCAGGTTTGGCAAGATCTCCCATAAATGCAGAATATGCACCACCCCACCCTTCAAATCCATATGTATTAATGGTTGAACCATCATTTGTATCAAATGTATCATTTTTATGATTTGCTTCCCAGGTATTCCAATCAGAAGGGGTAATCTGAGTTCCTCCAAATATAAATCCTGAACCCTCATCACTTGTACTTAAAATATTATGAAATTTAGCTATATTTTCAATATTTCCAGAAGCTGAATCAATATATTCAATATATTCATTTGCATGTAATCTACCAAAAACATTATATCCATCACCAACATTAATATGCCCATCAAATACCGCAATATTAAATTCACTTAAAGATAAAGAATCTCCTTTTTTTGCGGAAGATTTAATAAAAGTAGTACGAGGTTTTCTACCCTGTCCAGTATATTGATAATCCTGATCTCCAACTTTTTCCATACTGATTCCCCTGTAAGAAGTTCCTTTACAAAAAATATCATAAATAAATGTAAATTCACTAATTACATCAGAAGGTTTTATTGCAATTCTAACCCACCCCTCTGCTCTTCCAAGTGGTTGTGTGTTGGTTGAATCATCATAAGTATCTTCAAGCTGTCCATCCTGCCATATATAATGATCAACTACTTTTATCCAATAAGTATCAGAATATTTTGACCCGGAATCGAAATTTTGTGTCGGTTCTTCTGTATAATTATATAAATCTGTATCCGGATTTACTGATGATCCATCAAGAGGAACATCATCACTTGCAGTGGAATGTGGGTCATAATCATAATATCCATCTGAGCCCATTCCATGTGTGGCATCATACAACCAATCTTTATACTTTTTTTCCAAATTCCATTTTATCTCTTCAAGTGCCAAATTGGCATAATGTACAGAGTATTCTTTTTCTTTTGAAGTTGTTGACGTTGTTAAATAGGAGTTTAGCATAACACCTAAACCAAGTATTATTGCAGTTGACAAAGCTACAAACCCTATAGCAAGAAAAAGGGCAATTCCTTTATTATTTTTCATAATACCTCCTAAGATTTATATTTATCTCATATTTAAATTAACATTATTAATATATTATAGCAATTTATGTTCCATATAATCAAAAATATATATATCTTATTAATTATAATTATGTTCATTTAGAACTAATATAATTATTATAAACATAAATTAAGCCAACATACGAGTTCTGATATTAATTAATAATCATTTAGAGAATGTTAAATAATTTAGAAATGTGATATTTTTGTGCACTGCACCAAAATTATTCAATATATTTTACAAACTCATCGATATTTCTTCTTTCAGGTATATTCTTATATTCAACCGGGTATCCAAGAGGAGTTACCGTAGCGACATAATCCTTTTGGGGAATATTTATCAATTTCTTTACACTTTTTCTATTCATATCCGCTATCCAGCAGG
>CAZUKV010000021.1:0-10644 GCA_964621075.1 uncultured bacterium
TTTGAGCTAATTTATCAAGATCCTTTTTTATAACATAACCAATTTTTGTATATCCCCCTGTGGTTTGTGAATCAGACATCATTATAATTGGCTGTCCTGTACCTGGAATCTGAACTGCTCCTTTTCCCAATCCATCAGATATGATATCAGCGCTTTTTTTATGTTCAATTTTTTCCCCCTTCAGTCTATACCCCATTCTATCAGAATTATTTGTGATCTCATAGCTGCTATTTAAAAAAGTTTCTATTCCTTTGCTGGTAAAATAATCATTCTGAGGCCCTAAAACTACTCTTAAATTTGTGCTGTTAGTAATTTCAGGAATATAAGAGTCATCAATTTTATTATCCAGATAATTTTTTTTACTTCCATTAATTTCAATAATTCCACCATTCACTATCTCTGTTCCAATACCGGCTCTCGAATAAAAAGATTTACTTTGCATAACTTTTTTAACATTCAGCCCTCCAGAAAAAGCAATATATGATCTCATTCCATTTTTCATACCTTTAAAAGATAGAATATCTCCATCTGACACCTTTTTTGATTTCCACATTTCAATATATTCATTATTTATTAATGGTTGTAAATTTCCTCCGGTTATTGCAATAATTGCATCACTTAAAAATTGAATCTTAGGTCCAAGCATGTTGACTTCAAGCGTTGCCTCTGATATATCATTTCCCACTAATATATTAGCAATTTTATGGGAATATTCATCCATAACACCGGAAACCGGCACACCAAATTTTTGATATCCAGATCTTCCTAAATCTTCAATTAAGGTAAGTAATCCTTTATTTATAATTTTTATTTTTCCCACTACTCAAGACCCCTGTAATATTTCTTAATTTCAAAATTATTATTTTTAATTTTTTTATCTATCTTTTCATACTCTTTTTTCTTAATTGAAATAAATTTTAAGTAGTTTCCAGATTCCAGCAAAAATGGATTCCCTCTTCCTGTATCAAACAATTTTAAAGGGGTTTTTCCTATTATTCTCCAACCACCGGGAATATCAACTGGATATATTCCGGTTTGTGAACCGGCGATTCCAACAGAACCTCCCTGAATTTTTGAACGGGGATTTTCCAGCCTCGGAGTTGATATTTTTTCACTTATCCCCCCCAAATATGGAAAACCAGGAGCAAATCCAAGCATGTAAATTAAATATTCTCTTGAAGTATGAATGTTTATTACTTCATCAACAGTTATGTTATTGTATTCTGCAACAAATTCCAAATCTATCCCATTATAAAGAGTAGGGATTTCAATAACATGAGGTTTATCTATATCCATATTGGAAATATTATTTTTTACGTCTTTTATTTTGTCTATCAGCTTTTCATAATTAATTTTCACTGGGCTGTAGTCTATTTTAAGTGAGCAGTATGTGGGAATCATGTCTGTAATTCCTTGAATATTTGATTTTTTTAATGCTATTTCTAATCTTCTAACCTGCTGATTGATCTTTTCTGAAATTTTCTTTTCAAATTGAATAAGTATTGCATCTTCTCCTGAAGGTAAATATTTTAATTCCACTAAATACCCCTTTTATCTATAAATCAAACTATATTCCCCATTTTTAAAATTACTATATTATTTTTATTTAATCTATTTTTTAATTCTCTAACAAATTTAACTGCTTCTTTTGTATCCCCATGTACACAAATGGAGTCACCTTTCATCTTAATCCACTTACCATTTATTGATTTTACCCTGTTATTCTTTATTATCTCCAAAATCCTTTTAACCACAATTTCTACATCATGAAGCACGGCACCTTTTTTTGATCTTGAAACCAGAGTTCCATCGTCATTATAAGCTCTATCAGCAAAAACTTCATTAGCTACTCTAAGACCTTTTTCTTTCCCTGCTTTTATCAATTTACTATTTGCCAGTCCAAGTAAAATAATATTTTTATCTACTTCTGATATTCCCTCAGCAATTGCATCTGCAATTTTCTTATTTTTAGAAGCCATGTTATACATGGCACCATGAGGTTTCACATGCTGAAGTCCAATGTTAGCTGCTTTACAAAATGACATCAAAGCCCCAATTTGATATTTTATATACGCTTTTAAATCATTAGGATTAACGTCAATATGTCTTCTTCCAAATGACATTTTGTCCAAAAAGCCTGGATGTGCCCCAACTCCTACATTGTTTTTTATAGCTAACTCTACAGTTTTTTCCATTACGATAGGATCTCCAGCATGCCAGCCACAAGCTATGTTAGCAGAAGATATATATTTTAAAACTTCTTCATCTTGTCCCAGCTTATAATTTCCAAAACTCTCACCCAGATCGCTATTTAAATCAATTTTATACATATTATCACTTCCATTTTATATAATTTTATTATTTAAATCAGTTTATTTTACCATTAAATATAAATATTGTTTAGGATTATTTCAATAGTTAAAATAAGAAAAATAATCGCTTTAAACTCAATATATATCTTTTATAATGTATATTGATTAAAAAGGGAGGTTTTTTATGAGAAAAATAAATGAATATATCTCTGATTATTTTGAAAATATAGTTTATGATAAAACTCAAAATGAAGATTGTTTTTTTTCTTTAACCATTAATAATATTTATTCTTTTGAATCAAAGGGCGAACTTGATTTTGGAGGTAGTGAATATATAAAATCCAAATTCAAAAAAATAAATCCCGAAAAAAAAGATGAAGATGATAAATACGGCTGGTGGTTTCTGGATGAAGGAATTTATAAAGCCCGGTTAAATGAAAAAGTAAAAAAAATTAATGAATCCATAACTCTTATTATAGAACCCCATAAAAGATTACTGGACTGTGGTGTTACACACAATACTGAAATAATAACCAATAAGGGTAAAATAGAAGTGTTTCTTCAGGTGGGGGAAAATGGAGTAAATATTAAAGAAAATGCAAGAATAAGTACAGTTAAAGTTTTTAAATAAATTTACAGTATATTATAGTCTCTGTTCTGACAAAAAATTAACACCAGGAATGAAAATTCACAATAGTAATTTTTCAGTGACGGAAGTAATTTTTTTAAATAAAACAAGGTGACGTTTAAATAATTAAAAAATAATTTAATTATTTAGTAATGGATTATGAGCTTAGAAATTTTAAAAGAAAATTTCTTAATCTCACACTAAAAAGCAGTTTCGCTATTTTTAATTATAAATTCAATTCCAGATTTTATTTTTCCAAAATAATCATATTCACCATTTATTAAATTTACTCTTAAAACGGAATCCCCAAATTTAGTATATAGATAATTATTAGAAAAATTATATATTTTGAGGTCATGTCTTCCGAGAATATTATAAGTTTTATCTTCATACTTATATTTTAATATTATTTTTTTAATCACTTTTCCGGTTTTTGCATCTATTTTAATAAAATCATTTTTAAAAAAAATATAATAATACTCATTTTCTCCATATATGTCAGAAGGAAGTAAGTATATAGATCTGATATTTTTAATATTTTCAATCCATTTTGCTTTGCCATCTTTCAAATTTAGCATGATTAATTTTTTATTAGAAATTCCATCATCTTTTTCACTTGGTTTATTTATCAAAATTGGAAAATAATCATACCGGATCTCATAATAAATTGATTCTTCAGGATTATATTTTAATTGATCCAAGGCAAATACACCTTGATAATAATATCCTTCTGGAAACTTGTATTCCCATTTTAAATTACCATTAAAATCATAACATGGAATTCTTTTTAGCCTTTTATAATCTAACACTATAAAATTATCTTTATAAAAAAATTGACTATAAGAAGTTTTTAAATCTTTTTTTCTAAAGAGTTTCTTTTTCTTTTGATTTTCCAAATCAATTTTTACAAATTCATCATTATGATTGAAATAATAAAAGTTATTATTTCTTAATAAATTATAATAAGAATTTGTTTTTATTCTCAAACAATCTGAAATATCATTTTTATTAAAAAAATATGAATAGTTATGGTTTTGAAGAGAAAAGAAACTGTTATTTTCATTTTTTATACCCTGGGGATATCTAAATGTTGATATTTTTAAAGGAATTTTGTAATTTGATATCTTAAAATCTTTTTTATCAATTGCAGTAAATAAAATATCAAATTTATTTTTTTTATCCATGATATGTTTTAAAATAAGTATTTTATTTTGTAAATTTAAATATGGGGGCAGAAGTAAAGAATCTAAATTTTCAATTCCCGACACTTTTTTTATGTCAATATTTAAAAGTGATTCTCCATTATTTTTTTTTAAACCCAAAAGATAAAATTTCCGATGCATATCCTCTATAGAATAATAAATATTGTTTTCATCAAAAAATAGAGCAGGTTTTTTACCACCTGCATGATGGTTTAAATGGTATTTTCTTTCAATTTTTTTCCTCCAGATTACATTATCATTTTTCATGTTAATTTTTTCAATCGAATGTCTTTCATCTGGATATTTGCCATATTCTTTAACAATATAAAGATACTTCCCTTTTTCAGATAAGAATTCTTCTATCTCATATTCGGGATCAATATATTTTTTATATACAAGATTATAAAAAACAACAGACAGAATTATAAATAAAATCATACTCCAAACTAATTTTTTCTTATTCATCTTATCTCCTACTAATTACTCAAAAGTAATATCTTCTTTTTTTACATCCACGATAATATTTTTTTCTATATCTTTTTTTCCATAATAATCATATTCATTACTGATTAAATTAACCTTAAGAATTGAATCTTTAAAAGCTACTATCAGGTAATCTTTTACAAAATTAGATCGTTTCAAACCATATCTTCCAATAATATTTTTAATTTTATTTTTCTCTTTGATTTTAAAAGATATTCTTTTTAACAATTTACCATTTCGTGGATCAACCTGTATCAGGTCATTTTTATAAAAAATATAGTAGAATTTATTTACTTTAAAAAAATCAAAAGGTAAAAAAGAGAGTGCTTTTATATTTTTAAAACTCTTTTCCCAGAGGATTTTTCCTGTATTCACATTCAGCATAATCAATCTTTTATCAATAGAACTTTTTAATCTTTCCCCTGACAGAAGTACCGGTAGATACTTATTTTCTATCTTAAAATATAAAGCCTTATCTGTTATTGATTTAACCTGTCTTTGTGCAAATAAGAAACCAAAAGAATTTTTCTCAGGATGTTTATATTCCCATTTCAAATTACCATTGAAATCATAACATCTGAATAAATTAATCAATTTATTATTTTTTTGGTAATTTCCATTAACAATTAAATTATCTTTATAATACATCCTTAAAAGAGGATTTGTTATCAACTTATAATTAAATAATATTTTTTCTTTTTTCGTTTTTAAATTCTTTCTTATGAAATTGTTATTGTAATCAGAATAGTAATAATAATTATTATGAAGTAACCCATAAGGTCTGGATTTTTCTATCAAAATATTTTCAGATAGATTTTTTTTATTAAAAATATAAGAATACTCATAGTTTTGAACTACAAAATAATCATTATCTTTATTCATATTACCCTGATAAGTATAAATGAATGTACTCTTCACAGGAATACTGTACTGAGAAATTTTGGAATCTTTTTTATCAATTTCTGTTATTGCAAGTAATTCATCTGAATTTTTATCTTTTTTAAACCAGAGAAAAACAACTATTTTCTCGGAGAAATTAATATAGGGCAGATGTAACATCCTTCTATGCATTTTTAAATCACAATCTTTATTTAAATCAAAATTTAAAATTTTTTCTCCTGTTAATTTATTAAATCCAATTAAATAAACATTTTTATGAAGTGTGTTTACAAAATAATATACATTATTTTTATCAAAAAAAATTGGGGATTTTTGTTTTAACATATAATGATTACTGTAATTATTTATACCGATCTTGCTTTCCCATATACTTTTATTTTCTTTCAAATCAATTTTCCTCATGATTTGTTTTAGTTTGTCAGATTCATTATATACCTCAACAGTGTAAAGATAATCCTCACTCTCTGAATTAAAAAATTCAATCCTTCCCTTCGGTTTAATATTTTCTTCTGTTCTAAATAAAAAACTAAATAAAAATACCAGCACAAATAATAAAAAGGGTGATAAAAAAAATATTTTTTTCTTTTTCATTCAATTCTCCTTAAAATTTACTCAAACAATTTATTAAATCTATTTTTAATATTTTTTCTAAATTTTACTCCGGGTTCAAAAAAGTAATATGAAACACCATTTCCTGTTTTTAAATATATAAATAAATTTGTACCATCATAAACATGGAGATTCCCCGGAGTTTTCATGTAATTTTTTATACTTTTATTTGATTGTAAATTATTAATGTAGTGTAAAAATTCTTTATACTTATTTTTATCAATTTCATAAAATAATTCCGGTTTACTATTAAAATATTTATTATTTTCAGGAAGGGATTTGTTTTCTAATCGATATATCTCTTTTTGTTCATTAAGAATGTACATTCTATTTCCTAAATAATTCACATCGCTTTGTCCAATTTCTGCCATTAAAAAAACTGTATCTTCCTTAATATACCTGTCTATCCTTTTAGGAAAAATATTTTTGTTTTCGACATTATTCTGTTCTTCTTTTTTTACAAATAGAAGAATGTAATTATATTGTTCCCCTTTAGCTTTGGATGGTATTATCCTTATTCCATTATTATCTTTAAAAATTGAAGATATTCGAATTGATATTGTTTTTTTAAGTTCTATTAATACAATTTTCTTGGTATCTTTATCCGAAACAAAAACAACCTTTCCAATCCTCTTTTTTGATGAGGAAAAATATACTCTATCATTAACATCTGTCTTAAGTTTTTCTAAAGTTTTTATTTTTATATTTTCAACAACATTATCTTTGAATCTACATGAAAAAAGAACCATTAAAAGAAATAATAATAATAAAATTTTATAATTTTTAAAATTCATTTTTATCACCTTTTATTACCTCCTGGAAACGTTTTTATTATTGTAACCAAACTCGGACCATCCACCTTTTATTTTCCAAATGTTCTCTGAGAATTTTTTCCAAACATTGACCATGCACTTTTTGCCGGTCCTCCACAATCAGTTTTTATTGATATTAAATATTTTGTTCCACAGTAAAGAGTCCCATCATTTTGAATTAAAGGAGAAGACACAAAAGAATAGCTTGAATCATATATCCATTTCAAACTTCCATCGGGATTAATTGCATATAATTCTGTTAGCCATGCAGTAAAAAATATGGTACCATCAGCACCTACTGCAGGAGATGTTTCTATTCTACCTTCTGTTTTAAAAGTCCATCTCTTCTTTCCATTTTGTGTCACAGCATATAAATTTTTATCTCTGCTTCCAAAATAAACTGTTCCATCAGCTCCTATAACTGGTAAAGCTGCAGGCTCCCCTGTTGTTTCAAAAGTCCACATAATTTTACCTTTATTATTTATAGAATATAATTTTCCATGGAAGGTTGTTATATATATCCGGTCATTTTTACCAATAACAGGTTTGCTTAATTTATAGTCATCAAAATTAAGCACCCATTTTTCTTTACCCATCGAGTTTAAGGCAATTAAAGTTTTAGTAGATGAAATATAAATATCACCATCTTCCCCTACTGATGGGAAAAAATAATGTCTATATTCTTTATTTTTATAAACCCATTTAACTTTTCCATCGGGATCTATGGCAGTTAAAGTATTTTTCCCACCAGCATAAAGAGTCTCACCTTCACCAAGAGCAATTGATAATCCCCATAAATATTCACCTTCTATTTCCCACTTTATTTCTCCATCAAGATTAAGTGCAAATATTATACCTTTTTCTTTCTTATAACTGTATTTAAGAAGATATATTGTATCTTTATTGACTATAACAGGAGAATATACAACTTCATCTATAAAGTCACCAGCTTCAAAATTCCACTTAATATCACCATTTTTATCAAGAGCATATAAGCTACCATCTGCTGTTACTGTATAAACACTCCCATCTTCTCCAAGTGTAGGAGATCTTTTTACTCCCCATTCCAGCTCTTTTTTCCAGTTTTTCCGGCTGCATGAAATAAAAACAGGAATAAAAACCAGAATAAAAATATATGTTATTATTCTCTTACTTGTAATCATAATTCTTCATCATTGAATATTTTCTTTATAAAATTTACAAACCTTTGTTCGACTTTTCTATATTTATCACTTAAGAATGATTTATTCCTGCATCGAACCTTGGAATTATATATTTCAATTGAACTAATTTTTTTATCATTTTTTATTAGAATAACTTTATATAAAGAAGATGTTGGAGCAAGTTTCATTTTGATATCTCCCCTTGGAGGAATATCACTCCCATACTCATATATTTTTTTTAATAAAGATTTATCCTTAATTATTTTAACTTTCTTATTATTCTTATTTATAAAGGTTTTATAATATTCAATTTTAATCCTGTTAAAAAGAATCCGGGAAGAAGTTCCATTTTTTATGGGATCATATTTTGATTGATTTTTTATTAGTTTTTGAACAATATCCTTATTTATTTTTTTTTCATCTTTTCTTTTTTTCTCTCGTAAGATAACCTGATATCTTCCACTTTTTCTATCATCTGGTACCATGTCACATATTTCTTTAACACTTTTATTTAGTTTTATTAAAATTTTGTTACCTTTATTAAATTTTAGATATTCTAATTTTTTATCTTTTTCATTTTTTACCAGAAGATATTCATTTTTATTTTTTAGATTAATTAAATAATATTTTATGAAACTATCAGGTAGTTTAATATGTATATAATTATCATCTGATTCTTTTAAAAATATTTTTTTATTTTTATTTTTTTTACCACCGGGACTAATAAATAACATTGCCCTTTCATTCAAACTGGATAACTTATTATCATCTGTAGCGAGTAGTTTATCATTTTTTACAGGATAATGAAAAAATATCTCTTTTATTGTAACTTTTTTATTAGATGCCTTTAAACAAGTAAAAATAGAAATTAAAATTAAAACTAATATAATTACTTTTTTCATACTTCCCCCTTATTTAAGAACCAACTCTTATTATTAATTATGTGATGATTCAAGATTAATTTATTCTTTATACAAAATCCTAACTTATTATTCTCCCTTTTTTATATAGTCATTTTTACTTTCTGAAAAAATATAAATATCTGTTTTATTATAATCAAAAACCTTTTGATTTTTAGGATTAAAATTTGTACCTTCATATTCAATTTTTAAAGAGATATTTTCTGAAGTATCATTTTTATAAAAATAACTATAATTGGATTTATAACTTGCAGATTTATCAGTTCCCTCCGGATGAATATTAAAATTATCTTTATTCACAAGAACACGATCAATTAAATAAAGATTTTCTTTATTATAAACAAAATATTCGTATTTATCATATCTGGTAGAATACCCTTGGTCATAATGCTTTATTATAAACAATAACTCTCCATATTTACCAATGTCAACTTCTAGTGTTTCTCCTCTTTTTTTGTTTTTAGGTTCCATTCTTCTATTAAAAACAAAAAGTTCTCCTGCACCTTGTTTATTAAAAACTAAAAGGCTTAGTTCATAATATTCATCTCTTGATTTTCCATACAATGAGGATTTTACAGTCGCAATAAATGAATAAAAGTAACTACCAATTACTTTTGTTTTTATCACTTTTGTATAATATATTTTATCTTTATCTATAAATTTATAATTTTTACTTAAATATTCTGTTGCTTTCCAGACATAAATATTTTTAGATTTTATCTTCTGATAATTTGGTTTTTCTTCTCCCTTTGGATTTAAATAAAAAGCCATTGAAAAATCTTTTAATTCTTCCTGATTTTTTGAAAAACTTAATCCCGGTAAAGCCCACCCATGAACGGATTCAATTTTTTCACTGTAACTATTAAACATACAAAAAATTAATAAAAATGATATAAGAATAAATTTTTTCATGAAATTCCCCCCTATTTGATTTCAATGACTATAATTATATATAATTTGTTTAAACAGTCAAATAAATACTGATATGACTATAATTTTCTAAGAAATTTTCTTATAAAAATAAATGTTAAAATAAAAAAGAAAATAGTCATAAGTGTAAAGAAAAAAACAGATTGTTCTTTATAATTTACCATGGATACCGGATCAAAATAATACCCCTGTGAATTATAAGGTAAATTAAATCTATTAAATAAAATTATAAAAAATATTATAGTTATAATTAAAAATATTATAGATAAAATAAAATATATTTTTCTTTTAAATTTTTTCATAAATTTTAAAGAAAATTAATTAGTTTTGTGCTGGCCTATTATATTACCATTTTCATCTGTTATAAAAGTACCTTTGCTGTCATCAAGAATTACATATTTGTTATTCCATGGATCTTTTATTACTGCACACTTTCCAATTTTAATATCAAAGGGTCCGTTAACAATCCTACCCCCTGCATCTTTTATTTCTTCAACTGCTTTTAAAACTGAATCTACTTTAATATCTACTTCCTGCCACTTATCTTCATTTTGTATTACAACTTCTGTTTTTTTATCTCCCATGCCAAACCCTATAGCACTTTTAGTTTTCCATATAATATTTAAACCCAGTTTATCTTTATAAAATTTTAATCCATCTTTTAAATCTGGAACATAAAACCTCA
>CAZUKV010000021.1:10744-16314 GCA_964621075.1 uncultured bacterium
ATGGGAAAATAAAGAAGGTCCTGTTGTTTTTACTACAGTAAATGATAATAATATCCCAAATTCTATTTATGCAACCTGTGTAAGCAATTATAAAGATAATAAAATAATAATAGCTGATAACTATTTTGATAAAACCAGAAAAAATATATTATCAGGAAGTAAAGGATCTGTTTTATTTATTACTTCTAATTATAATGCATATCAAATAAAAGGATCTATTGAATATCATAAAAAAGGAAAATATTATGAAAATATGAAAAAATGGAATCCAGAAAAACACCCGGGACATGCTGCAGCAGTTCTTACTGTTGAAGAAGTATACTCAGGATCGAAAAAATTGTTATAACTAATTTTATATGAATGGTTAAAAAAAGTTATCTAACTTATTGATAAAAAACTGTTGTTACTGCAATTAACCGGAATGTATTTACAAATTTTCTTTAATTATTTTTAAAAAGAGAAAGCAGGATATCCTGCTTTCTCTTTAGATAAATTTTAATTTTAAGTTATTCTTCTATTTCTGTTGAATCATCTTCAGTTTCAATTTCTTCTTCTAAATCCACTTCAGATTCACTGTTTAATTTCAAATGTTTTTCTGCAGCAAGTTCAGATATAATATTATTTTTATCAATTAAACTTTCAATAGTATTTTTTGCTTCTTCATCTTCAGGATTTTCATTTAATTTTTCAACAGCTTTTTCATATTTTAAAGCATCAAGAACTAAATCTTTGTCTTTTGAATATCCGGATTTAATCCACTGCCCTGTTAACCAATTTTCTTTATTGTTATATTTAACCTTACCAACATAAATTTTAACCCATTCATCTTTTGTATCTTCAATAAAACCAACCGTACCTTTATCTATTCTAACATAAGTATCGGACATATCTGTTGGTTTAATCTTCACCTCTACATTATCTTCTGTAATTACGATTGGATCTCCTCCAAGGTGTCTCCTAAGAATATAAACAATTGAATCATCAGCCTGTTTAATTTTAGCAACTTCAACTTCCTTTTGTTTAACAGTATTTTTTATTACTTCTTCAAGTGTAACTTCTTCCCCCTTAGCAAGTACAGAAGCAAATTTTTTTAAATCTTTATCTTCAAAAACAGAAGCTCTATACTTGGCATGTAATTTTTCAACTTTAGGCTTTTCAATTTCAGTTTCTTTAGGTGTTTCCTTCTTTGCTTTTTCACCACAACCAACAACAAGTAAAACAAATAAGACCATTAAACCTGTAATTATTTTTTTCATCTAAAACCTCCCTGAGTTTTAAATCATATTTTTCTAATTAATTATCCGTTCTTACCAACCTAATTCCATGTTTATGAAGAAAATTACCGTATTCTATATTATTAATTTCACATTCTTCTTTTTTACTTATTATATTTCCTCCCAAAATTGGTTCTTTAGTTCTATCATTATCATTATTTTTATGACACCATTCTGCAACATTTCCGGACATATCATAAATTCCAAGCCCGTTTGGTTTTTTCAATCCCGATTTCTGTGGAATTATCTGATAGTTCTCATGATACCAGCCAACTTCATCAATATTATCACTTCCGCTGTATTTAAAATCCTCATTACTTTTTATTCCTCCCCCTGCAATATATCTCCATTCTTTTACAGTAGGTAATCTAAAACCATTTTTTTTCTCATTAAGTTGATATACATTTCTCACTAACTCATAAGCCGGTTCTAAACCTCTTTTTTTGCTTAACCAATTACAATACTCCATAGCATCAATATTCTCACACATTGCTGAAGACTTATTTGGTAAATATTTATAAATTAATTCTATTTTTTTACCTGTATCCTTTAAAAATTCCTTAAACATTCCATTATTTACTTCATATTTATTTACTTTCAAATCTTTAATAATATAATTCTTTCCATTTTTATCAGTATAAATATCACCATCAACATATACCATATCCAGTTTTTCATCATATACATTATTAGATGATAATGTTAATATTGATACTATAACTGCAAAAAGAGAAATTAAAGATATCCTTACTGTTTTCAAACTAAAATCTTTTATTTGAGATATGTAATTAGAAACAAAAGGTGCAATCCTATATAAAATATATAATGAATAAAAAATCAGAGAAATTAGACATCCAATAAAAAGAGTATGAGATTCTCTTAATATTTCAACATCATATAAGCTAAATCCATATATTATTAGTAGGTTCAAAAATACAGAAATAATAGATGTAAAAAATAAAATAATTAAAATATGAATGATATATTTTTCAAAAATGTTTATATATTTGAATAAATTCTTTTTCATTTTACTAAATTTATTTATTAAATAGGTAATTAAATACAGAATATATCTAAATAAAAATATTGATATTACTGTAATTCTCAAAACCAATCTCATCGGTGAAAATATTGGAGTTGCTAATAAAACAATATTTAAGTAAAACCAGGATAGCTCTTTTAAAAAAGATATTTTTTCCGTCTTAATAAATTTTCTTATAGAATGAAAAGAAATATAAATAAATAAAAGAGGAATTACAAATATAAAATATTTTATATTAAAACCTATAGAAGTATTAAGTGCCCTGGCCGTCTCAGTTGTTGTATAAAATTGTATCTGAAGAACATGATAAAGATTGCTATAAGACACCAATATATAAGCCACAATTAAAGATGTAAGACTCATAACTCCTATATCTATTAAAAATTTATATATTTTTTTTAATTTCTTTCTCCATTTATACCATACATAAAAAATAAACATGCCAATAAACTGATAAAATAATATTTTAAAAATTATCTTTAGTAATTTAAAAAATTTATCAGATTGAAAATTTTGTGAACTTGAAAGTGCTTTGAATATAGAAATTAGAACATTAAATTTATCAAAAATAAAAAGAAACAATAATAAAAATATTACCGATACTACTAACCCCAATAAAACTTTTTTTAATTTATTTACCATACCAACTCCTATTTTCTAAAAAAATTCATCCAAATGCATTATTAAATTGATATCATTTTATTAATCAAAGTTATAAGAGATAAGCATAAGAATTTTAATAAAATTTTTAATTTAATAATGAATTTCCCCCAATACTTACATGTAAAATTATAACAAATTCAAAAATTAAAATCAATATTTTTTATTTTTTTAGAGATTTTAAGAGATAACATAATGAAAACCAAAACATTATCAGAATCAATAGATGTAAAACTATGTGGTATAAATCAGGAATTATTTGATTTTCTAATTCAGGTATAATCCTTAAAGTTCCCTTAAAATGATTATAATAACTATGTATTTTTTGTGATTTTATTTTTAAAAACAAGAATTTCCAATGAGCGTTCCACTGTAAAAATCCCCATAACCCAAAAATAATAATATTATATAAATATATAATTTTAAATTTCATAAGATGACCAAAAAACCCTATTAATAACAATAACCCCAATAATCCATAAGGACTAAACAGAGAAACTGTCCCCCTAACGGTAATAGGATATAAATTAAAAAATACAAGAGAATACCAGATTAATATAAATAAATTAAAACCATTATAAACTTTTCTATAGTCTATTTGAAACTCCTTTTTTTAAATAAACACCTTATATAAAATCAACTTTGCTGATTATTTTTTTTACCTTTCCTTAATTTTATCAAATCTTTCTTATTAAAATTCTTTTTTATTCTTTTAATACCATCAAATACTATATGTTCTTTTTTCTTTTTCCCCATAATTAACCCCTTATACTAGAAAAAGCTGGTGTTAAAAATCATTCTTTCAGGAAACCATTTTTTTAAAAATTCTCTTTTATTTAAATTTTTATATTTAATATTATATAAATGTTCTAACTCTTCTAAACTGTATGCTCCATATAATAATGCTGAAATCCCATCAATTGAAATAATTAAATCTTCTTTCTGGTCAGTTTCTTCAACTTTTAATGAATTATTTTCATTTTCTAATTTAAAAGTTTTATTATTCCAGTCACAGAATTTATCTTCTACTCTTATAATAAGTGAACCCTGTTCATTGATTTCAATATTATTCAAAGCATCTTCTACATCAATAATTCTTACCATCCATGGAAATTGGTGAATATCTACTTTTATCTCTCTATTATTTTTTAACCATGAATAGAAGTTAATACCATAAGGAATATACATTTTTATTTTTTCAATTTGATCAAGATGTTTAGCAAAATATTTAAAAAGCATGTTTCTTGCATCAATATCTTTCCACATGATCTGATTTATATCCATAACTCCTGTCTCAAAAACATCCTGGAAACCTTTTTTTGTATATTTTGCTGTTGCTACAATTTCATCATCTCTTTTTATAAAAACTATGAGATTATTTTTTGAATAAAGATTCCATATTTCTTTGCTTTTTCTATCAACAAGAACATAACCGTGATATTTATTTAAGGCTACTTCTCTAATAAAATGAAGATACTCTTCTCTTGAATCTATAGATTGTTTTCTAATCTCTTCCCATTTTCCTTTTGCTGAATAATCTTGATAATATTTTAAACTTTTTAAATTTACTTCCAGTTTCATATTGTTATTTGTAGTAACATAATTATATTTTTCATAAAAAGATTCTTTAAACGGTAAAAGCATACTCACAGACTGTCCATTTCTTTTCATTCTATCAAAAGATTTTTCCATTAATTTGGAAATATATCCTTTTTTCCTGTGTTCGGGATATGTGGCTACTCCGCCTATTCCACCCATCCTCTTAACATCTTTTCTAACAATCTGTTCAAAATCATGAATTATTAAACCTGAAACAAGTTCATCCTCTTTAAAAACCCCTATATTTTCAGCATTTTTAAACCAGTCAAAGATATCATCTTTTTCTTCAATCTTATCTTTCCATTTACCAAATGCATAATTCTGCATCTTTTTAAATTTTTCCAACTCATTTTTCTTAATTTTTCTTATATCCATCTTCATAATTTCCTCCTGTTTATAAGACAGAAAAGTATATAATTTTGTTTCAAATTATATTAAAACCATAACAACAGAAGTAATTATCATAATAATAATGGGTGGAGCCATTAATTTATATACCCTCTTATAAGTTGAATTAAAATATTCTTTTGTAAGAGCAAAACATAGATGGAGTGGAGATATTAAATATCCCATGAAAACTGTTGTAAATATAAGAGCTATGTAGCTGCCCAGTAAATTTGATGGAATTAGAGGTTGAAAGATAGGTATTAATATTCCCAGACCGGCTGAGGTCATCCCTGTTAAATATCCAACAACAAGTCCCATAAAAACTATTAATAAGTATAGTGGCAAATCTCCGGAAGATAAAATTTCTGAAACTTCATTAACAGCTCCTGATTTTTTAACTATTGATTTGAAAATCATTATCCCGACAAATAAAAATCCCATTTTATATTTAATACCTTTTTTGAAAAATAAAACCGTTCTTATTTTATATTCTCTAAAAAATTTTTTAAACTTTAAATTTCTTCCTATTCCAAATAATACTCCAGCTATTACAGAAATATAAAATGGAACTTTAAATATTAAAGCAAGAATTATAATAAGTAAAATTG
>CAZUKV010000022.1:0-14973 GCA_964621075.1 uncultured bacterium
AATTTTGTCTTTAGCTATTTCTTTAATACTTCAAAATAATAAATATTATTATTTTTTTTCATAGCTTTTTTATAGTAAGATGATTCGGTTAAGTCCTGTTTTAGAGTGTACCAGTTTTTATTTTTTGAACTGAATTTATTAGATAGTTTATCAAGTTTTTTTACAATCCACTTAGCATAACCATCATGGTCAGTTATTATTATAAGTTTTGTAGAATTACTCATGATATTGTATATTTTATTGAGAAAATCAGTTTGGATAACCCTTCTTTTCCAGTGTTTTCTCTTTGGCCAGGGATCTGGAAAATTTATATAGATTTTTTTTAGATTGTTTTTTAATGATTTATCGAAATCTGAAAAAATTTTATTAATATCATTATAGATGAATTTAACATTATCTAAATTCTGCTTGTAAGATTTTTTTACTGCTCTCTGTAGAACTGTGTAAGAATAATCAATACCGATATATTTTTTATTTCTATTTTCACTGCTCTTTTCAGAAATAAAATCTCCTGTCCCGCAGCAGCATTCTATGATTAAGTCACTGTTATCTATAAATTTTCTTATTTTTCCCCAGAAAAGTTCATGGGAAAGATATTCCCATTGAAGGGTGTATCTTTCCCATTTATTTTGGCTTAAATCTATTTTTTTTAAACGACTCATCTTTTTTACTTAATAAACATAACTTTAAAAAATTTGAAAAGATATGCTGCAGTAACAGCTGCAAGTGGTACTGTTAATATCCAGGATAAGGCTATTTCTTTAAGTTTGCTAATATTTAAAGCTTCAATTCCTCTTGCAAAACCAACTCCTGTAACCGCTCCCACTACTGTATGAGTAGAAGAAACAGGAAGACCCAGAACAGAAGCCAAAAATACAGTTGTGGCTGTGGCAAAATCTATTGAAAAACCTCTTGTATTTGTTAGTTCGGTGATACCTTCCCCAACAGTTTTCATAACTCTATGTCCCCACAAAGCAACTCCAATTGCAATACCGAATCCACCAAGTGCAAGAATAAATTTTGGAATAGTTGCTGTAGTTTCTACTGTTTGTGTTGTAGCTGCCACAAAAATAGCTGCGAGAGGTCCTATTGCATTTGCAACATCATTAGAACCATGTGCCAAAGAAACATAACAGGAGGTAATAACCTGTAAATTTCTAAAGATGCCAACTTCTACTGCTTCATACCCATTATCATTATTTTTCTTTTTTATTCCTTTTAATAAAAGATATCCGGATACTCCAGCAATTATTCCGGTTATTATGGAAATTAAAAAGACCAGAATTAAATTATCTATGTGAAGCCCCTTTTTTAGAAACATCAGCATGACTATGAAAAAAGTTAAACTTATTAAAGATGGTCCAATTTTTTTCGCAGCACTTAATGGATCATCTTTATGCAGTATTGTTTTGGATATTAGCTTAAATAAACCAAAGGCTAATAATCCTCCCAAGAATGGAGATAGAAACCAGCTGGCAACTATGAAAATTATTATTAACCAGTTAACAGAACCCCACCCAAGAGCTGCTATACCAAATCCGGTCATTCCTCCGACTATAGCATGTGTAGTGGATACCGGAAGAGAAAATACAGTGGCAATGAAAACCCAGAAAGATGCTGCAATTAGAGCAGCGAAACCTCCTGCTATCATTATTCTGTAATCAGTTAATAACTGGGGGTCAACAATTCCCTTTCGAATGGTGTTTGTTACCATTTTTCCAAAGAAAAAGGCTCCTGTAAACTCAAGAACAAAGGCAATTATTACCGCCTGTTTTATTGTTATAGCTTTTGCACCAACAGCTGAAGCCATTGAGTTTGCAACATCATTAGCTCCTATTGCCATTGCCATTGCAAAGCCTATTATTGCTGCTAATATTAGTATTGTCATAATCCAGTCCTTCCTTGATTATTTAAAAAAAGCATTCATTAGTTCAGCAGTGTTTTCAGCTTCATCCGCTATTTCGACAAATAACATTACAAGTTCTTTCAAAAAGATGAGATCTAACGTGTTGTGTTCATGTTTGTGAGAATAAATCCATTTCCCTATTTTTAGTGATATCTTATCCACCTTTACTTCTAAATCCTCAATCTTGATTGATTCATTAATTTCATCATCAATATATTTCTGTGCAAATGATGAGTTGATTGCTTTTTTAGCTTTTTGTGTCATTTTTTCAAGATATTTAAGAGATTTCATTATAACATGTGTAAGATCTTTTAAATAATCTTCAACCTCACTGTCAAGGCAGTCAATTTGATTTAAAGACATTTTCTTTGCGATATCTTCTATTGAATCAATTAAGAAATCATATTTATGAAGCATTTCAAGCATGTCAGTAGCAGCATAGGGTGTTTTTATTTTTTTTTGGAAAAGTTTTCTTAATTCAAATTTTATTTTATCAGCTTCACTTTCTTTTTTAGAAATAAATTTTACTATTTCGAAGATATCTTCATTTTTAATATATTTATCTACCAGTGGGTCTAATTTTTCTGTTACTTCTTTTAAAATATTATTATGTTTTATTAAAAGACTCATTGGTGTATCTTTTGGAAATAATTTTGATATAAAATTAGTCATTTTTACCCCCTTCATTTGTTAACATAATCATAAAAAAAAAATAACAATTAGTCAATAAAATTGTATCTTTGAGCTGATATAATAGTAATAAATACTTTACTTGAATGGATATTGTGGTATAATTTTCAAGTAGTTGGAAGGTGCTTTTTCCCTTAGATAAACTACAAAAAAGGATGGTTTTTAAAACAATCTTTTTTATTAAATTTGTTAGTAGATATAATAGGGGTAATTATTTATAAAATTGGAGGAGGAATAGTTTGGTAAAATATAATGCTGAAAATATTAAGGTATTAAAAGGACTTGAAGGTGTCCGAAAAAGACCTGCCATGTATATAGGAAGTACAGATTCAAAAGGATTGCATCATCTTGTATATGAAGTGGTGGATAACAGCATAGATGAAGCAATGGCAGGACGTTGTGATGAAATAAAAATAAAGATTAATACCGATAATTCTATTACAGTAACGGATAATGGAGCCGGGATTCCGGTTGATGAACATCCACAATATAAAGGCAAGTCAGCACTTGAAGTTGTTATGACAATGCTTCATGCAGGCGGAAAATTTGATAAGGATACATATAAAGTATCCGGGGGACTACATGGAGTTGGAGTATCCGTTGTAAATGCAGTTAGTAAAGAGATGAGTGTTAAAGTAAAGAAAAATGGAAAAATCTATGAGCAAAAATATGAGAAAGGAATTCCGGTTACAAAGATTAAAGAAGTTGGCAAAACAAAAAAGAGTGATACCGGAACTATAACCTATTTTATACCCGATGATGAAATATTTACCGAATTAGAATATGATTTTGATATTCTTGCTAAGAGAGCAAGAGAGCTTGCTTTTTTGAATGCAGGAGTAAGGATAACTGTAGATGATGAAAGATCTGGCGAAGTATCAAGATTTAAATATGATGGTGGAGTTAAAGCATTTGTTAAGTATTTAAACAAAGTGGAACAGGTTCTTTTTCAGAGACCAATTTATATTGAAGGTAAAACAAAAGATGTAGAGGTGGAGATTGCACTTCAGTATAATGAATCAATTAAATCCAATATTTATTCTTATGTAAACAATATTAATACTATTGAAGGGGGGACCCATCTTACCGGATTTAAATCAGCATTAACAAAAAGTATAAATAAATATGCAGATGCTAAAAACATGTTTAAAAAGAATGATGATCGATTATCAGGAACCGATGTGCGGGAAGGTTTAACAGCGGTTATATCTGTAAAGGTGCCGGACCCTCAATTTGAAGGACAGACAAAAACTAAGCTGGGGAATCAGGAAGTAAAGGGGATTATCCGGTCTATTTGTAATGAAAAATTTAGTCTATATTTTGATGAACATCCATCTACAATTCGTGGAATAATTAAAAAGGCTCAACAGGCACAAAAAGCAAGGAAAGCTGCTAAAAAAGCAAAAAAACTTGCAAGGAACAGTTCAGGACTAGCCTCTACTAATCTTCCGGGAAAGCTGGCGGATTGCAGCAGCAGGAAAGCTGAAAATACGGAAATTTTTATTGTTGAGGGAAATTCTGCAGGCGGCTCTGCTAAACAGGGAAGAGATAGGGCACATCAGGCAATTCTTCCATTGAGAGGAAAAGTATTGAATGTTTTTAAATCATCAGAGTTGAGGGCATTAAAAAATGAAGAAATTAAATCTCTGATAACAGCTATTGGCACTGGATATGGACAATCTTTTGATATTAAAAATATTCGGTATCATAAAATAATAATTATGACCGATGCTGATGTTGATGGAGCACATATAAGAACGCTTCTACTGACTTTTTTTTATAAAATGTTTCCCGAATTGATTGAGGATGGTTATATTTATATAGCACAACCTCCTTTATATCAGGTAAAAAAGGGAAGAAAGTCTACTTATATCCAAACAGAAAGTCAATTAAATGATTTTATTATAGAAAATTTAATGGGTGAAATCGAAATTGATATAAATAATCTGGAATTGAAAGGTAAAAAGGTAAAAAAATTGTTTGACCTTATTGAAGATTTAAAGGAAGCAATTTTGAAAATGAGTACTAAAGACATGGAGATAAAAGATTTTAGAGAACTTGAAAAGGCAGGACTTCCGGAGTATAAGATTTTCTATCATTTTAAAAATGGATATGATTATGCTAAAAATGAAAAAGAATTAAATGATTTGATTGAAGAAGCGAAAATGGAATATACAAAAAAGAAAAATAAAAATAGAAAGAAAAAAGTGTTAATAGAGGATATTGATGTTGATGAAATTATTGAAATATGGGATGTTAAAGAAATTAATAAACTTTCTAAAATAGAAGATAAGCTTTCTAAATATGGATTAAATATTGATAACTATGATAAAGAAAGTAATAACCCGTTAGCAGTTATTAAAAGAAAACAGGAAGAGATCGAAGTTTATTCAATTAAAGAGATATTCTTGAGAATAAAAGAACTTGGTAAAAAAGGTTATTCTCTTCAGAGATACAAGGGATTAGGAGAAATGAATCCAACTCAGTTGTGGGAAACCACGATGAATCCAAGAAATAGAGTTTTATTAAGGGTTAAGATGGAAGATGCGTTAGAAGCAGTTGAAACTTTTGATACACTCATGGGAAGTGATGCTAAATTGAGAAAAGAATTTATTCAAAGAAATGCTTTACTTGTTAAAAACCTTGATGTTTAGGAGTGACTGATATGGCTGAAGAAAAAAATAATAATATAAAAGATGTAAAAATAGAGAAACAGATGAAACAGGCATATATAGATTATGCTATGAGTACAATTATGGGAAGAGCTCTTCCTGATGTAAGAGATGGATTGAAACCGGTTCAGAGAAGAATATTGTATGCAATGAAAGGTTTGGGATTAAGATATAATAAATCCCATAGAAAGAGTGCAAAAGTTGTTGGTGAGGTAATGGGTAATTTTCACCCACATGGGGATCAGGCAATTTATGATGCTCTTGTAAGAATGGCCCAGCCTTTTACTTATAATATACCACTTTTAGATGGACAGGGTAACTTTGGTTCTGTAGATGGAGACCCTCCTGCAGCACAGAGGTATACAGAAATAAAAATGGATAAAATTAGTGAATACATATTACAGGATATTGGTAAAAATACTGTTGAATTTAAAGAAAATTACGATGAATCAAGAACTGAACCGGAGGTACTTCCTTCGATAGTTCCCAATCTTTTACTTAATGGTTCATCCGGTATAGCTGTAGGGATGTCAACCGAGATACCATCCCATAACTTAAATGAATTAATAGCTGGGATAAAACATCTTATTGAGAATCCTGACACAAATTACAGGAAATTATTGAAATTTGTTAAGGGACCAGATTTTCCGACAGGCGGAATTTTAATTGGAAAAAAGGGAATAAGAAAAGCTTTCAGAACAGGAAAAGGAAGAGTTAAAATCAGGGGAAAGGTAAAAAAAGAAGTGCAGAAGAATGGAAATGTTTCAATCATTATTTCCGAACTTCCCTATAAACAGAATAAAGCAAAATTAATTGAAAAAATTGCAAGACTTGTACGTGATGGCAAAATTGATGGAATTAAAGATTTAAGGGATGAATCCAATAAAGAAGGAATTAGAGTTGTAATTGATATAAAAAGAACCAAACAGGATCAGGTAGATGTAATTATAAATAATCTGTATAAGAAAACTAGACTTGAGAGAACCTATTCAATGAGGTATCTTGCTCTTGTTAATGGGATACCTAAAACAATGGGACTAAAAGAAATTCTTGAACACTTTATTGATCACAGAAAAGAAGTTGTAAGAAGAAGAACAAGATATCTGTTAAAAAAAGCTGAGGCAAGAGCACATATAATAGAAGGATTGAAAATTGCTCTTGCGAATATTGATGAGGTTGTAGCAATAATTAAAAAATCTGAAGATGTTGATGATGCAGAAAAAAAATTAATTACTACTTTTGAACTTTCTTCAAAACAGGCAAAAGCAATTTTACAAATGCGTCTTCAGAGATTGACAAGTCTTGAAGTAAAAAAATTAGAGGAAGAGTACAGGGATTTAATTAAAAAAATTAATTATTATAAAGAAATATTAAGTAATGATAATTTATTAATTCAAATAATAAAAGAAGAGCTTGATGAATTAAATGAAAAATTTGATGTACCGAGAAGAACTCTTATTATTGATAAATTAGAGGAGTTTGACAGGCTTGATTTGATTCAGGAAGAAGATGTGGTTATTACTATTACTCACAGAGGATTTATAAAAAGAGTTCCTGAATCAACTTATAGGACACAAAGACGCGGGGGCAAGGGAATGATTGGATTAAATACTGTGGATAATGATTTTGTTCATGCTCTATTTTTGTGTTCTACACATGATAAACTATTATTGTTTACAAATAAAGGTAAAGTACATCTAGTTAATACACTGGATATACCTGAAATGAGTAGAACTGCAAGAGGCCTATCACTTGCAAATTTGGTTATGCTTGAAAATGATGAGAAGATTGTGGATTATGTAACTGTTAATGATTTTGAGACAGATAAAGCTATACTTTTTGCAACAAAAGAGGGCTATGTAAAGAGAACAAAAATTGAAGAATTTTCTAATATAACCAAGAGAGGTTTGATTGCATTAAAATTAAGAGACACGGATGAATTAAAATCTGTAATCAAAATTAATGGAAAAGAAACCTTTATGCTGTTTTCTAATAATGGATATGGTATTAGAATCCCAATTGAAGATATAAAATATCAATCAAGAGTAGCAATGGGTATTATAGGCATGAAGCTTGGGAAAGATGATGAACTTATTGATTTACAGGATGTTACAGAAGATGAAGTATTAATTTTTATGTCCGAAAATGGATACAGCAAAAAAACAGAAGTTAAAGATTTTTCTCCCCAGGGTAGAGCAGGGAAGGGAAAAATTGCAATGAATATAAATAAAAAAACAGGCAAACTTGTTAAGGCAATGATTGTTGAAAAAGATGACCATGTTTTTGCTATAACAGAGGCAGGTAAAATTGTTAGGGTGAATACCAATGAAATTAGAATTCAGGGAAGAAATACCATGGGGGTTCATTTTATTAATCTTGCAAAAGGTGATCATTTAAGAGATATTTCAAAGTATGAGGAAGAAAAAACAGAAAATAAAGATGATAAAGAGAAGGAAGAAGATGAAAAAAAGGATAAAAAAGAAAAGGATTTAGAAAAAACCATTGAGAAAACTATTGAAAAAACTGAAACTAAAGATGAAAAAAAATAAAAATGAAGAAAAAAAAGATAAAAAGGAAAAATAAGGAGAGTGTCGTAAAATGGTAGTTTTAGAGCTTAGGGAGTTATTTTCAAACTATGAAGATTATATTAATAAAGAAATATTAATTAAGGGATGGGTTAAAACAGTTAGGGATATGAAAAAATTTGGATTTATTGAGCTTAATGATGGGACAAGTTTTGATAATATTCAGATTGTATTTGATAATAAATTGGAAAATTTTGAAAGAATCAAAAATTTAAATGTTGGTGCTTCTATAAAGGTTAAGGGTAAGCTGGTAGAATCTCCTGGAGGAGGACAGGCAGTTGAAATTCAATCAAGTAATATTGAGATTATTGGCGAATCTTCTCCCGATTTTCCTGTTCAGAAAAAAAAGCACACTTTTGAATTTTTAAGGGAGATTGCTCATTTAAGACCGAAGACAAATACATTCCATGCAGTTTTTAAAATTAGAAGTTTGCTGGAATATGCTGTTCACAACTTCTTTCATGGTGAGGGATTTATACAGGTTGATACACCTATAATTACAGGTAGTGACTGTGAAGGTGCTGGAGAAATGTTCAGAGTAACTACTTTAGATTTGAATTCTGTTCCCAAAACAGAAGAGGGTAAAGTAGATTTTTCAAAAGATTTCTTTTCTAAAGAAACAAATTTGACAGTAAGCGGACAGCTTGAAATTGAAACATTTGCACAGGCTTTTAGAAAAGTATATAATTTTTGTCCTGCATTTAGAGCTGAAAATTCAAATACTCCAAGACATCTCTCAGAACTATGGATGATTGAACCAGAGGTAGCATTTGCTGATTTAAGTGATATCATGGATTTAGCAGAGGCTATGCTTAAAAGTATTTTTAAATATATTATAGATAATGGTAAGTCAGAACTTGATTATTTAAATAAAAAAGCAAATTATGATATAATCAAGAGACTAAATAAGATTATAAATTCTGATTTTGAAAGGATTACATATACAAAAGCAATTGAGCTTCTGAAAAAAGCTGACACTGATTTTGAATATGATGTTAAATGGGGTATTGATTTACAGACCGAACATGAACGGTATATAACTGAAGAAATATATAATAAACCTGTTTTTGTTACGGATTATCCAAAAGATATTAAAGCATTTTACATGAAATTAAATGATGATAAGAAAACCGTTGCTGCTACCGATCTTCTTGTTCCTGGAGTTGGAGAACTTGTCGGAGGAAGCCAGAGAGAGGAACAATATAAAGTTTTGGTTGATCGTATAAAAGAGATGGGTCTTGATGTTGAAGATTACTGGTGGTATCTTGATTTAAGGAAATTTGGAACTACTCCTCATTCAGGTTTTGGTCTCGGTTTTGAAAGAGCTGTCATGTATGCTACAGGAATGGAAAATATAAGAGATGTTATTCCATTTCCAAGAGTAAGAAGAAATGCTGAATTTTAATATAATAATCAAGTAAATTAATTTTATATTTCTGATTACCGGGAGAATCAATGAAAAATAAAACAGGGGAAGATTTAACCAGGGGGAAAATATCTAAAAAAATAATTAAGCTTTCCCTTCCCATTATGCTTTCTAATTTCATGCTTACCTTTTATAACATCACGGATACATTCTGGCTTGGTAAAATTCCTGGAGAAGCAAAAAATGCAGTTGCAACAGCTGGTCTTGCATTTCCGCTTGTTTTCTTTTTAATATCTTTTGGATTTGGATTTGTTGTTGCCGGTGTTGCATTAATTTCAAGATATAAAGGAGCGGATGATTATAAAAAGGTAAAAAAAATGATAAGCCAGTCATTTTTAATTATGGGTTCATTTGCTCTGATATTTTTAATTTTGAGCAATATTTTTTTGAAAGATATCTTAAAATTATTGAATACCCCTGATACAATTTTCAATCTTGCACATGATTATCTTCAAGTTATTTTCATAGCCATGGTATTCATGTTTGTTTTTTTTACATATCAAAGTATATCTTACGGGCTTGGAGACACTGTATCTCCAATGAAAATTCAGGCCTTTGCAGTAATTTTAAATATAATCCTTGATCCAATATTTATATTTGGTTATCTGGGTGTTCCTGAACTTCAAACCGTTGGAGCTGCTTATGCTACATTAATTGCAAGGGCTATAGGAGCAGTACTGGCGGTTTTTTTCATGTATAGGAATCTCAGGGAATACCTTCCAAAGTTAAGGGATTTGAAACCTGATTTTAAAATGTTAAAAGAGATATTAAAAATAAGTATCCCAGCATCTATATCAAGGTCAATGACTTCTTTTGGATTTTTATTTTTACAGGGATTTGTAAATTCTTTTGGTACCGTTGTTATAAGTATTTACTCTATTGGTAGTAAACTCATTGGATTTTTCATGATGCCTGCGAGGGGTATTGGTAGTGCACTTTCTACTTTTGTAGGACAAAATCTCGGAGCTAAAAATCTGGTAAGAGTAAAAAAGGGATTAGTTATTTCATTAATTATGGTAATGAGTATAATGACTGCTGGTGCTTTAGCAATGTATCTCTTTGGAGGATCTTTAACTAAATTTTTTATCGATAATGATCAAGTTATAGAAGCCGGGAAGGTCATGTTTAAGATTACTTCCTTTGCTGCATGGATTTTTGGTGTAATTTTCGTTTTCACGGGATTTTTTAATGGTGCAGGGAAAACTACTTCAGTGTTAGCTTTTAATGTTTCAAGATTGTGGATTTTTAGAATCCCTCTTGTTTATATATTATCAGGAAAAATTTTAAATTTTGAAATTTTTAAAGAATCTTTTATTCAACCTTTTTTCAAATTTATGTCTTCATTTTTAACTAATAATCCCTATGAATCATTGTGGTGGGCCATGTTAATAAGCAATATATTATCCGCTATTTGGGCTTTTTTCCTCTATAGAAGGGGAAATTGGAAAAAAATCCGTATTTGATAAAAAAAAATCTTGATTTAAGTTTTTTCTTATGTTATAAATATTAGCAGTCGGTTAGCGAGAGTGCTAATTGAAGGTTTTGTTGAAAATATAATTGATTAAAAAGAAAGGAGAGTGACTATGAAAATTAAACCTTTAGGAGAAAGAGTTTTGGTTGAAGTAAAAATGACAAAAGAAAAAACAGAGGGTGGAATATACCTTCCAGATTCTTCAAAAGAAAAAACACAAAGCGGAGAGGTTGTTGAAGTTGGAACAGATGATTCTTTGAAAGATTTGGGTATTAAAAAGGGTGTTGAAATCTTATTTGAAAAATATTCAGGTACTGATGTTAAAATGAATGGGAAAGATTATTTGGTACTAAAAAAACCCAATATTTTAGCTATTGTTGAGAACTAAAATATAAAAGGAGGTAATTATTATGGCTAAAAAAATATTATATGATGAAGATGCAAGACATAAGTTACTGGACGGTGTTAATAAATTAGCTAATACGGTAAAAGTTACACTCGGTCCAAAGGGAAGAAATGTAGTAATAGAAAAAAGTTTTGGTTCTCCAACAGTTACAAATGATGGAGTTACTATTGCTAAAGAAATAGATTTGAAAAACCATGTTGAAAACATAGGTGCTCAAATGGTTAAAGAAGTTGCAACAAAAACAAATGATGTTGCAGGTGACGGTACTACAACCGGTACACTTCTTGCACAGGCAATGATAAAAGAAGGATTAAAAAATGTAACTGCTGGTGCAAATCCCATGTTTGTTAAAAGAGGGATTAGTAAAGCGGTAGAAGTTGCAGTTAAAAAAATTAAAAAATTAAGTCATGATGTTTCAGAAAAAAATAGGATTGCACAGGTTGGTGCAATTTCTGCAAATAATGATGATGAAATTGGAAGTTTAATTGCTGAAGCTATGGATAAGGTAGGAAAAGATGGTGTTATTACAGTAGAGGACGCAAAAGGAATGGAAACACATCTTTCTGTTGTTGAAGGTATGCAGTTTGATAGAGGATATCTTTCACCTTATTTTGTAACTGATAATGAAAATATGGAAGTTAATCTTGATGATCCATATATATTAATTCATGATGATAAAATTTCTGCTATGAAAGATTTATTACCACTTTTAGAAAAAATAGCTCAGGAAGGAAAACCTCTTCTTATTCTTGCAGAAGAAGTTGAAGGGGAAGCTCTTGCAACTCTTGTTGTGAATAACATGAGAGGAACAATCAATGTAGCTGCTGTAAAAGCACCTGGATTTGGTGATAGAAGAAAAGCTATGCTTCAGGATATAGCAGTACTTACAGGTGGAAGGTTGATTACAGAAGATATCGGTCTTAAACTTGAAAATGCTACAGTTGAAGATTTAGGAAATGCAAAAAAGGTTAAAATTGATAAAGAAACTACAACAATAGTAGATGGTGATGGTGCAGAAAAAGATGTAGCAGACAGAGTAAAACAAATAGAAACTCAGTATGAAGAATCAACTTCAGAATATGACAAGGAAAAATTACTTGAAAGAAAAGCAAAATTAGTAGGCGGAGTTGCTGTAATTAATGTAGGAGCAGCTACTGAAGTAGAAATGAAAGAAAAGAAGGCAAGAGTAGAAGATGCACTTGCTGCTACTAAAGCTGCTGTTGAAGAAGGAATTGTACCTGGAGGAGGAACTACATTATTAAAATGTATTCCTGATTTACAGAAATTATCAGATAAAGAAGAAGGAGATTTCCAGACAGGTATAGATATAGTTATTAAGGCTATCGAAGCACCTGCTTACCAAATAGCTTCAAATGCAGGAAAAGAAGGCGCAGTAATTGTTGAAAGACTAAAAAAAGAAGAAGGAAATGTTGGATATAATGCAAGAACTGATAAATTTGAAGATTTAATGGAAGCTGGAATTATTGATCCTACTAAAGTTGTTAGATCCGCTCTTCAAAATGCATCTTCAGCTGCAGCAATGTTACTAACTACAGAAGCTATAGTATATGAAGATGAAAAAGATGATGATGATAATAGCGGTGGCCCTCAAGCTCCTGGTATGGGAGGAATGGGCGGCGGAATGCCAATGGGCATGTAATTTCCGTTAGCTAAAAAATATATATAAAATAACAATTTATAAGGCGGGGTATTGTACCCCGTCTTTTTTTTTGAAATTAGTTTTATGATTGAAGTTATAATTTAAGCCTTTATAATAAAAAATGATTATAAAAAAGGGGGTAATAATATGAAAAAATTGGTAATTTTATTAATGACATTGTTTTTAATTTTTTCTGTTAATAGTTGCAAAAAAGTTCCGGGAGAAGCTACTCATGTTGTTACCACAATTTACCCGGTAAAGTTAATTATTAGAGGTATGGATTCCAGAAGAAATGTAGTTGCATTGATTAAAGGAGCTTCATCTCCACATGATTATTCTCCAAAACCATCTGAGATTCAGAAGATAGAAAATACTGAATTATTTGTCAGAATAGGTTCTGATTTTGATATGTGGGCTTCAGAATTAATAAAAAAGAATAAAATAGAAGTTGATAGTCTGAAATTTATTGAAGATGGTGAAAAGGTTGACAATCCCCACATTTGGTTGAGTTTTAAAGGAGCGTATGAAATAATTTCTAAATTGAAACCGGTTCTTGATGAGAAATTTGGTTATGATGACTTGAGAAAAAATCAAACATATACTTTAAAAAATGATTTAAAAGACCTTGAAGAAAAATGGGTTAAAAAATTTAAAAATTTAGACAATAATAAAATTGCTTTATATCATCCAGCCTGGAATCTTTTATTCAAGGAACTGGGTTTAGATGTTAGTAGAATAATTAAGGAAAATCCACATAAAAAATTATCCTCCAAAGAAGTAAAAGAAATTGTTGATTTAATAAAAGAAAATAATATAAAGGTTATTATAGGAGAAATACAGCATAAGGATCCCCTGTTAAAAACCATTAAAGATGAAACAGATGTAACTATTGTCGAGTTGAATGCCATTGGATCAAAGGAAAATAAAGATTTTGTTGAATTTCTGGATAAAAATATTAAAGCTGTATATAATAATTTAAAGAAAAATGAATAATATGAACAAAATTATTGAATTTAATAATGTTTCATTTAAATACAACAGTCATTATGTTCTAAAAGATATTAATTTTAATTTAAATAAGGGTGTTTTCTTTGGTATTGTCGGTCCCAATGGGGCCGGCAAAACCACTCTTTTAAAACTGATAGCAGGACTTTTAGACCCTGATGAAGGTGAAATTATAAAAAATACAAATAATATAGGGTATGTTCCTCAAATAAAAAATGTTAACTGGAAAACTCCGATTTCAGTTTTAGATGCAGTTGAAATGGGCAGGTATAAGTGGAAAAAAAAATTAAAAAAAGAGGATAAAGAAAAATCTTTAAAATATCTTGATATTGTTGGACTTTTAGATTTGAAAAACAGACAGATTAGTGAACTATCAGGAGGACAGAAACAAAAAGTTTTTCTTGCAAGAGCAATGGTAAATGAACCTGAAATATTAATACTTGATGAGCCCAATACCGGAATTGATGTTTCTTCAACAGATAAATTTTATGAACTGTTAATGAATATTAAAAATAAGAATACGGCAATCGTACTTGTAACACATCAGGTGGAAGTTGTTCCCAAGATAAGTGATATGATTGGCTGTTTAAATGTGAAACTTTATTTACATGATAAACCTGAAGAAATGTTCAAATGTCCTGTTTTTGAAGAAGGCTATGGAACAGAGATGGAAATGTTAATACATGGAAAATCTATTCCTCATAGGGTTGTAAAAAGGAAAAATACTGATAATGATTGAATTATTTAATTATTCATTTTTTGTTAATGCAATAATTTCAGGAACTGTACTTGCTATTATAACAGCAGTGTTATCATTTTTTATTGTTCTAAAAGGATATTCTTATTACAGTGTGGGAATTTCACATATATCTTTTGCTGGTGTTTCACTGGGACTTTTGATGGGTTTTAATCCCATTATTACAGCAATGATTTTCACTATTATGGCTGCATTTGGAATTGGGAATATAACCAGAAAAAAAAATATAAGTGAAGATAGTGCAATAGGAATTTTCTTTTCTTCTGCCATGGCTCTTGGAATTATTTTCATAAGTATGATTGAAAATTATACGGTCAATGCCATGTCATATCTTTTTGGCGATATCCTTGCAATTTCGAAATTTGATATCTATATTATGTTATTTTTTGGTGTTA
>CAZUKV010000023.1:0-13174 GCA_964621075.1 uncultured bacterium
CCAGGAAAATCTATATCAATTATTTGTTCTGCACTTTCTTTTCTCAAATCTTTGTACATACCACCCTGAATAATTCCAAAAAGCAACTGATTTTCACTATTTTCATGTGCCTCTTTTGATCTCTTTTCCCATTGGGTAGTTCTCTCTAAAGCATCTCTTACATAACCTTTTTCTGCTGGATATGTTGTACACTCATCAAAAGCCATAATGATATCTGAACCCAGTGAATTTTGAATTTCAATGGATAACTCGGGAGTCAAAAAATGTTTTGACCCATCTATGTGGGATTGAAAATGTACTCCTTCATCTGTTATATCATTTAATCCTGAATGAGAGAAAACCTGAAAACCTCCACTATCAGTTAAAATGGGTCTGTCCCATGATGCAAATTTATGTAAACCTCCTAAATTTTCAATAAGTTTATGCCCAGGTCTCAAATACAAGTGATATGTATTACCGAGTATTATCTCAGCCCCAATATCCTTTAGTTCATCCGGGCTCATTGTTTTAACACTCCCCTGGGTTCCTACCGGCATAAAAATTGGCGTATTAACAACCCCATGTTTTAACTGCAGCTCACCAGCTCTGGCTTTACCATCTTTGTGCACCAATTTAAAATTATCTTTCATAAATTTCCTCCTAAATACATGAATAGAGTAGTGTAAATATTAATTTAATTCAACAAACTTTTAGATTAATTTCCTTTAAGTTTAATATAATAATCACTCAATTTATATGAGTGTAAGCTATACATTGATGCAGCTAAAAAAAACAGTGAAGAAAAAATAAATATTCCGTTGGTATTCAACATTTTTTTTATTAAAACACTTAGCATAGGAGCAATTATTCCTCTGATTCCCATTAGAGTAACATGAATACTCTGATACATCGAAGAATCTTCATCTTTAGCAAAATAAACAGAACCCATGTTCCAAACAACTGTATCTGCAGCTCTGGCTACACCAAATATAAAAAATCCAATAAATACTATTAATACCTGCAGATTATAAATATCAAAAAATTGAGAAATTAATAATATAAAGGGATATAATATTAGCATACCAAAAGAAAATATAGTAAACTTTGTTGGATGAAATCTATCATGCAGATATCCCATAAAAGGAGCCAGTAAAAACAAACCTATTTGAGCTACAACAGCTTTTGCAAGAAAACTTGTTGTATAATTAAATTTCATTATATCAACCAAAAATATTGGAACAGCAAGCATCATCATCAGAAAACCCATCCCGTATATCATAAAACCTATCTCAAATCTTCTAAAATCGTTATTTCTTTTAAGTATTTCCCAGGATCTTTTTAAGGGATCAATAAACATATTATAAAATTTAACTTTCTTTTTTTCTTTATTTGATTTATTTTTTATAAAAAATAATATCAAGGAATCAAAAAAACCCATAAAAGCTATTATAAACAAAACATATTTAAAAAAGTTTTCATTAAAATCAAGAGTTCTACCTGCTATGTATGAAAAAATCATTGAAATAAGCGTTGTTATACTTAAAGTAATCCCAAATATTTTCCCACGACTAAATTTATATATTTTTTTCTGATATATACTATTTCTTGCAGGTATATAAGAAGAATGAAAAATAAAAATTATTAATGATAAAATCAAAAATTGGTTCATATTACTTATAATCAAACCACAAGCGAGCAATAACCTTCCAAATAAGGAAATCAAAAGAAAATATTTTGATTTATCAATAGTTCTTTCAAGTAATTTCCCCCACCAAATAGAAAAAACACTTGTAACAGGAAATATCATAACAAGTAAGGATAATTGGAAATCTGTTGCATCAAGAGCTTTCCTTGCAATTATTTCTTTTATTAATATAAAAGATAAAAAAAATCCATAAAAAAATGCTGATATTATTAGATGGACAAAAACTTTTTTTTCTTCTTTTTTTAATTTCAATATTTTCATCCCATCTCCAGTAAAAAATTTTGATATAAGAAAAAATATTGTTTAAATTATTATTTTAATTTTGAAAGTTCCCATAGGATAATTGAAGAAGCAACGGATAAATTAAAAGAATCAAACCCCTCTTTTTGTGGTATTTGGATAGAAAAATCACATTTTTTCTTATAAATTTGCCGAACTCCACTACCCTCACTTCCCATAACAGCAATAACCGGCATAGGAATATTAAAATCATCAGATTTAATATTTTTTTCCCCATTCATATCAACATAACAGGTCCAGTATGTCCATTCTTTAAAAATTTTTATCATGTTAGCTGGATTTGTTATCTGTATAATTGGTAATGAGTTAACATATCCTGAAGAAGCTGAAAAAACAACTGGTGTAATCCCCACAGTTCTGTCTTTTGTAATAATTAACCCATCAATATTTAATCCGTAAGCAGTTCTTATAATGCTTCCAAGATTCTGAGGATCTTTAATTGAATCTAAAAGAAGAAATATATTATTAGTTTTAAAATTATTTTTTAAATATTTATAATCTCTTAAAGGAAAATTGTTTATTTCAAGAGCTATATTCTGATGTTTCTTTTTCCCCAAATTTTCCAGGAAAAATTTATTATCAACCGTATATATTTTTTCTTTATTACCAATAAAGGGAAGGAAATCTCTCTCACTTCCCTTTTTAATAAATATTTTACTGATTAAATTAGGATTATTTTTTATTGTTTCAATAAAAACATTTTTACCATAAACTATCATATAATCTCTTTACATCTTTTAATAATTTCATCTCTTTTTAATGTAGAAAAGAGATCAATCATATCCGGACCATGTTCATCACCGGTAACTGCAATTCTTAAAGATTGGAAAAGAGCTTTCCCGCTCTCTTCAACTTTTTCCTGCAATTCAGAATAAACCTCTTTCAAATCTATATATTTAGAATCTCTATCCTCTAAAATTTTTATAAACTCTTTTATAATTACTTTTCCATTATAATTTTCGAATTTCTTCAGGATTTCTTCACTATAATTTAATTCATACTTTTCATCTTTATTCTTTAATATTACTTTTAAATGTTTTTTTACATCATCGAGTACCTCAAGAGAATCCCTGATTAAGTCAACTGCTTTTTTAAATTCCTCCTCATCTTCATATTGGAAATATTTTTCAACAAAGGGTCTTACAAGTTCATAATATTTTTTATCACTGATTTTTCTAATATACTTTCCATTCATCCATTTCAGTTTTTTAAAGTCAAACACTGCAGGACTTGGAGAAACTCTTTCAATTTCAAATTCTTCTACCATTTCTTCCATGCTCATTATTTCTTTTTCACCTTCAGGCGACCATCCGAGAAGTGCAAGATAATTATTCAAAGCATCTTTTAATACCCCAATTTCCTTGAATTCTTCAATGAAAGTATATTCAACCCCTGCTCTTTTAGATAATTTAGATTTATCAGGTGCAAGTATCATTGAAAGATGTGCAAATTTAGGTCTTTCCCATCCAAAAGTATCATAAAGCATAACCTGACGTAATGTATTATATAAATGATCATCTCCTCTCAAAACATGAGTAATTCCCATTAAATGATCATCAATTACAACAGCAAAATTATATACAGGTAGATTATCACTTCTTAAAAGTACAAAATCTCCCACTCCGCCTTTTTCTACCTTTATTTGATTATGAACCAAATCATCGAATTTATAATCCTTTTCTGTATCAACTTTAAACCTAATAGCAGGTTTTCTTCCTTCTTTCTCATATTCTTTTTTTTGTTTTTCAGTAAGATTCCTACAATGCCCATCATAAACCGGTGGTTTACCCTCTTTAATTGCTTTTTCTCTTTTTGCTTCCAATTCTTCATCTGTACAGTAGCAATAATAGGCCTTATCCATATCAATTAATTTTTTTGCATATTTTTTATAAAGCTCTAATCTTTTTGATTGATGATAAGGACCATAACTTCCATCATTTTCAGGTCCTTCATCCCAATCTAAACCAAGCCATTTTAGCTGATTTATTAATTTTTTTTCACTTTCTTTTGTAGATCTTTTTTGATCAGTATCTTCTATTCTAAGTATATTTATTCCTTTATTATGACGCGTAAATAAATAATTAAATAATGCAGATCTTGCATTACCCACATGTAATTTACCTGTTGGTGAAGGTGCGAATCTTGTTCTAATCATACTTTCTCCTTATTTTAACATTCTTTATCAACCATTGGAATCATACATAAAAATTCTAAATCAGTTTCACCTGTATTTTTAAACTGATGTTTCTCATAGGGTTTAACAAAAATAAAACTACCTTCTTCTATTGGTTTTTCGCCATTTTCTGTTACCATTACCCCTTTACCTTTCAATATATAAGTTTCATGTTCGTGTGGGTGTTTGTGAAACGGAGTATACCCATCTTTTTCAACTCTGAATCTTCTCATGGCAAAATTTTCTGCTCCATCTTTTTCAGCAACAAGCCATCTTATATAAGCTCCCTTAACACCTTCCATATCAACTTTTTCTTCTTTTATTTCACTATATTTTTTTACTATCATATACAAACCTCCTCAATTTCCTAAATATTAGCACATATAATTTCTTTATCAATTAACTATTTTTAACTGTACAGGGGTTTCTATTATTATTTGGTAAGTTCCTTCATATTCTGTAATTTTACCAGAAAGAACTACTTCTTTATTTAAAAAATATTTATCTGGGGAAAATGGAAAGCGAAAATAATCTGGTTTAAATATCACACCCTGAAAATTAATTTCTTTCTTACTTTGGAATTTCAGAATAATTATATTTTCATTTCTATAAGATTTTACAATGGTTCCCTTAATTAAACTTTTTTTATGTAATCTATTTTCAAAATTTACCTTTTCAACATTTGTTATTTTTTGACTTTGATTCCAATATAGAGTATTTAAATGCCCCCATATACCTACATTTTTATTAAGTGCAGAACGATATGCTTTGATTAATTTATTTTTATATTTCACATTAGGCGGAATCAGAAATAATGTCCCAAAACCTTTTTCAAGCAAATCAGAATTTATTAATTTATTATTTTTATCAAATAAATAAACCAGCTTCCTATTGTAGTTATCATATATTTTAATGTCATACTCATAAGAAATTTCTCTGTACAGGATTCTACTTTTTAAATATTCAAAAGCATTTTTTGCATAAAATTCCGGTTGATAATTTTTATTATAATTCATTTCTGGAGTATCTATACCAATTAACCTGAGTTTATCGCCATTAGACAGTTTAATAGTATCTCCATCATAAACAAAAACTACATATCCTTTTTCTTGTTTATGTTCTGCAGATATTAAATTAAAGAAAAATATGACAATAAATAGAACTATGATATATATTGAATTCTTTTTCATTTAAAATAAAAAAGGGCCAATTAAATGGCCCTAATTAATATATTTTTTTATCTTCTAAGTGGAATGAATATTACTCTGCCTGAACGTTCAACAGTTAGATATAATATTGAACTTTCCTTGTATTTATCAATTAAATCATTAAAACCTTCTATATCATCAACATTTTCTCTATTTATCTGAAGTATAATGTCATCTACTTTTAAAATCCCTGAAAATGGTGATCTTCTATCAATTTCAATAATCTTAACACCTTTTTTTACATTTTTTAATTTTAATCCAAGGCTATTTTCTTCACTTGTTACATACTTATCCATTTTTTCAAGTTTAGCCGTTACAGTTAATTTTTCATCATCTCTCAATATTTTAAGTCTAACTTTTTTACCTGGTTCCGAAAGACCAATTTCTCTTGCAAGTTCTCTCATGTTATCAATTTTCTTACCTTCTACCTCAGCAATAACATCACCGGCTTTAATTCCAGCCTTATCCGCTGGAGAATTCTTTTCAACCTCTCGGATTATAACACCTTCATTAACTTCAAGTTTAAGAGCTTTCTTAGATTCTGGAGTAACATTTTCACCGGTTATTCCTAAATATGCTCTTTCAACTTTTCCTTTTTCAATTAATTGTTTTATAACTTTTTTAGCCATATTTACAGGTATTGCAAAACCTATGTTCTGTGCTGTACCACCAATTTTAGCAGTATTTATTCCTACTACTTCGCCATTAATATTTAAAAGAGGTCCACCGGAATTTCCACTGTTAATAGCTGCATCTGTCTGTATAAAATTACCATATCTTGTAATTCCATCAATATCTCTACCCTTTGCACTGATAATTCCTCTTGTCAATGTTCTTTCAAGACCAAATGGATTACCAATTGCAATAGCCCAATCACCTATTTTAATTTCATCTGAATTGCCAAATATAACTGTAGGTAAATCTCTCTCCGGTTCAATTTTTAATACCGCGATATCTATTTCCGGATCTGTTCCCACGACTTCAGCTTTTTTTGTTTTACCATCTGAGAGCTTTACCACTATATCTTCTGCCTTACTAATAACATGGTTATTTGTAACAATATATCCTTTTCTATTTATAATAAAACCAGAACCCATACTCTGGGTTCTTCTTTTTCTATCAAATTCACGACCAAAAAATTCCTCAAACATATTGAAAAAATCAGATCTAACCTCAACTACTTTCTCTGCTGAAATATTAACAACAGCAGGCATTACTTTTTTGTAAACTTCATGAATATCAGAATGTTCAAGTTTCTTATCGGATTCTACAAAATAATTATCCGCATAAGTATAATCATCCGTTGTTTGAGCAATGAAAAACCCTATCATTATGGCAATAACACCAAAGATAATAATTCTTATTTTATTATTTTCTTTCATATTTTTCCCTCCTTCGTATTATTACAGTTTTATTACTTTCTCCTCTTTTTATCCAGAATTTTATTTCATTATTTAAATTATACCTAAAAAGAGAAATATTAAAATCCAAAACATTATCAATAGAACTGGATTCAATTTTATATATAACATCACCAACTTTAAACTTATTATTATAACTTTTAATTATTTTTATACCATTTTCTTTCCATAGTTCAGTAACTATAATATTTAAACGAGGCTTCCCTTTTTTTAATATTGTATTAATATTTTTTTTATAAAAATTTAAAATGGGACTTTTTAAAAAAATATATTGATTTTTTTGAAAATATCCAAGAATAATACCAATTATTTTCTTGTGCTTATCAAAAAGGGGCATTGCTGCATATAGATCTTTTGATTCTGATTTTAAAAGACCATATCCTTTAATTTTTTTAAGATATTTTCCAATTTTAATAAATCTATTTTCTTTTTGAATATAAATTGGATCATCTTCCTGTATTTGACGAACTTTTTGTAGAGAAACTGAATTTCCAGGAATATCAATTCTTAAAAAAGTTAATCCTGCAACTCTATCTACAAAAATTACATCATAATTATAGTAAATATCTTTATCTTTTTTTAAATAAAAATCATTATATCTGAGAATACTATCTTTAGTAACAAAAATAGTTTTGGAGATTTTAATACCTGAGGCTATTTTTTTATAATCTTTATATACACCTATATCATTATAGCCATAAGCAAGTAAATTTGTAAAAAAAAATAAAACAACCAGAAAGCTAAAAACCGACTTTTTCATACCGTCCTTTAATGTTTTCATTTATGAGTTCCTGACTATCAACTTCATTGTTATTTACATTTTTTACATCATTTAAGATATCTTTCTTTGTAACCTCATTCTGATGCATACTGATATTTCCGATAATAAATCCTAAAAAAAGAAAAATAATTAAAGAAGCTGCTGCATATAATCTGCTGGATTTTCTTTTTTTCTTGTATATTTTTTCTGTAATATCATATCTCAAATCCACGTTCTCTCTTTCACCAATTTGATTCATTGCGGATTTTAAATTTCTATAATCTTGTAATATTTTTGAACATTTGTTGCATTCTTTTATATGCTTTTTTAGTTTCTCTTCTTCTTTTAATTCAAGAAGCCCATCAACATATAAACTAATTAAATCAAATTTCCCTTCACACATTATATACCCTCCAAATTTTTGGAATCACTCAAAATCTTTTCTCGAATCATTTTTCTCCCTCTGCTGATTCTAGATTTAACAGTTCCTTTAGCAACTTCGAGAATTTCTGCAATTTCTTTATAACTTTTACCCTCTATATCCCTTAAAATAACAGCAAGTCGATATTTCTCAGGAATTTTATACAATACATCTTTAACTTTATCAGCAAGATCATTTTTTTCTAAATCCTCCTGTTTGGTATCTTCAAATTCAAAATTTTTATAAAGTGGTACATTTCTTTTATGTTTCTTTATGTAATTTTTTATAAGGTTACTCGCTATTCTGAAAAGCCAGCTTTTAAATTTCCCCTGTTCTTCATAGGAATTCCTATATTTCCATACTTTTAAAAAAGTATCATGTGTTAAATCTAATGCCGTATCTCTATCTTTCATCTTACCCCAAATAAAATAAAATAAAGGTTTTTGAAACATTTCGATTAATTCCCCAAATGCTGCAATATCACCTTTTTTAATTTTCTCCATTAATTTCTTCTCATCCATCTATATAATCAACAACCTATTCTTTCTTTTGTTCCAAGATAATTTTATTAAAGCAGCAATCTGGAGTAAATATCCATTTTAATTTTTAACTTAAATCCCATCTTTTTAAGAAGTTTTTTTACTCTATTATTATCATCAGAAATAAATGTAGCAACTTTATTATATCTACCCATATCCTGTATACTTTTTATTAATTTATTTAACATGGTAAAACCATACCTGTTGCCCCAGCATTTTGGTTTTATAAAAAATTGATGCAGCATTATTGTATTTTGATCCTGGGTTGTAATTACTGCTCCAATAATATCATCACCTAAATAGATTTCTTTGGAATATCTCGGTAAAAACTTTCCATATAATCCATTAATAGAATTATTGATCTCTTCAATATAATCCTTAACTGCAAAACCAGATGGATATACTTCCTGTTCAAGACTACCGGCAAAAGAATAATGTGCAAGTCGACCAATTTCTCTTATGTGCTCAAATTTGAACTGTTTTATATCAATCTCAACATTTGACTTTTCCTTATATTTATAATTCTCAATCTTTAATTCAAACAAGTCTTTATTTTTTTTCTCAAAATCAAATTCAAGCATTAGAGAATTTAACTGTTTTTTCCCAAAGTTATAAATTTCAAACATTGTAATAACCTTCGATAAATTTTCCTTAATTTTGGTATTTATGAAATGATCAAATATTTTCTTAAATGTAAGGGGTTTTGCATATTTTTGTAATATATGAAAAAAATGAATAACTCCAACATCATCATCAAGATGGTATATCATTACACCAACCAATCTATCATTATCTATTAATGCATAACCCTTTTTTTTACTTTCTTCAATATCTCTAAAAACATTATGAATCATTTTTTTTATATTATATTTATGTTTATTTACAAATATTCTGCTGTAATCTTCAATAATTTCATCATATTTTCCATTATATTTTTCAAGATTGGTAATCCTTAACATATATCCTCCTTATTTATATATTGACATTTTCACCCATATATGGTATTTAAAATATACGCCGAGGTGGCGGAACTGGCATACGCGCATGGTTGAGGGCCATGTGAGCTTAAATGCTCGTTCGGGTTCGAATCCCGTCCTCGGTATTTAACATTTCTTTTACACAAATACATAACGTGGTTATTATATCATATAATAACAATTATTTCAATTTAAATTTAATTTTGGTAAATTCTAATAAAATGATTGATAATAAATATGTTTTGATAAATAACTTGACATTTTTTGGTTGTATAATTAAAATTGAATTAGAATTTAGGAAAAAATAGGAGGTGTAATATGGCATATAAAATTTCTGATGCATGTGTAGCTTGTGGAACATGTTTACCGGAATGTCCAGTGGAAGCAATTTCTGAAGGTGATATTTACACAATCGATCCTGATAAATGTATAGATTGTGGTGCTTGCGCAGCAGTTTGTCCTGTTGGTGCTATCTCACCAGAATAAAAATTTTTTACGGCCGGTAAAAACCGGCCTTCTTTTTTTAATTTCTGAAAAAATAATCAATATTAATTATGAATAATTCTATTAATCTATATAACTTACATTTATATTTAGATTTATTTATTTTACTTTTGTATTTTTTAGCAATTTCATCATTTTTGCTTTTTCTGGCTCTTTTATAAATATCGATATAATGTAAATATTTAACTTTTTGAATTTCTTTCTCTTCTAAATATTTGAAATATTTTTTCTTATATTCAAACAATTCGATTTCACCTTTTATTTTTTTCTTTCCGGTAGAAATTCTTTTTTGTCGGTGAAAATGCATATTTACAAGTGGCTTATCAACATAATCTGTATTAAATCCTGCTCCAAGTATTCTAAGAATTAATTCATATTCATGTCCTGTTTTTAAATTTTTAAACAGGCCGGTTTTATCAAAAACTTTCTTTTTTATTAACAAAGCTGAAGTTGGTGCTAAATTTCTTATCATATGTTTTTTTATTGCATTTTCATTTCCTCTTACTTCAACTTTTTTTCTCATTTTTTTATATTTATTATTGGTATAAAAATTAACCTGACAATACACAAATCCAAGATTATTTATTTTACTTTTTTTAAAAAGTTCATGTTCACGCTCAATTTTTTTTGGATAATATTCATCATCATCATCCAGAAATGATATGTATTCTCCATCAGAATTCTTAATTCCGGTATTTCTTGCTATTGCTCCACCCATATTTTTTTTATGTTTAATATATTTAATATTTGAATAATCTTTAAATTTTTTTAAAACATTAATTGTTTTTTTTCGAAAATTTGTGCCTGGTGTATTATCATCAACTATTACTATTTGAATATTTGAATATGTCTGATTCAAAATACTTTTTATTGACCTTTTCAATTTATCAGGTCTTTTATAAGTAGGAACTATAACCGAAATTTTTTCTTTCTTCATTTTTCCCCTTTTAATGGTTAACTAGAACCCCTGTAAAGTTTTTTTAATTCTTTAGAAATATCGTTCCAGTTATAATTTTCACGCATATTAAGATAAGCTTGTTCTCCTATTTTTCCCAAACTGCTTCTATTGTAAACATACATATTATAGATGTTTTTTAATTTCTTAGATAATTCATCAACATGTTGTTCATCACTTTCATAGTCATAATATAATACAAAATTATTATCTACAAATTCGTAAGCTGTACCAATTTTAGGAATAATTATTGGCGTTTTTAATGATAAGCTTAAATAAACAACCCCGGAATTAAGTGTACTTTTTTTGTTATATGGAATAACTGTTACATCAGCTGTACTGAAAAATAAAGGAATATTTTCATGTTTTATGAATTTTGAATAGAATATAATATTATTACTATCAGAAATAAGATTAGTAATTTTATTTTCATAATCGTTACTTATGGGTTTTCCTGCAATTAATAATTTTGCTTTTTTTAAATCTGTCTGACTAAATGATTTAATTAATAATTCAAGATTTTTATATTTCCTAATTTGACCAATAAACAAGAAAACAAAATCATTTTTTTTGATGGAAAAATATTTTCTAAAATTTTTACTTGTAATTTTATAATTATTTATATAATGTCCGTGAGGAATATAAATAATTTTCTCTTCTTTATAATTTTTTTTCAGAATATTTTTACTGTATCTGGAATGAACTATAATATAATCAAACTTTTTTAATATAAATTTCTTCACCTTATCTACTAATTTATCATTTGTTGCTTTATGTGGTTTTATATTATGCACCGTCCATATTAATTTACAGTTTAAACTCTTCATTATATAAACCCAGATTTTAAATAAAAAATATCTCTTATAGCTTTCAAAATTTTTCTTACAAAAATTGTCAATTATCCAATTTAAATGAAATACTCTAATTTTTTTAAATAATGCAGAAAATAACCCATAAATAATCAAATTATCGAATCCATTATCAAATTTTTCTTTAACAAAATCAACATTTTCCTTTTTTAAAGAATTTTTCATATTAAATATATACTTATTATTTTTTGAACTGCTGGGATAAAAAAATATTTTCATTGCTGTTTTCCTAATAATTTAGAAATTAATTTTTTATTCTGGTCAACAATTATCGTTTTAAAATTATCATATATAACAAATCCTGGAGGTGTACCTTTTGGTTTTTTTACATTTTTGCATTTAGTATAATCAACACTCACCTTACTTCCTCCGCTGGAATCACTAAAATAAACAGCTAACTGTGATGCAGCTTCAAAAATTTCATCAGGAATCTCTTCACCTTTATATTTTATAACTACATGACTCCCCACTCCATTTCTTACATGAAACCACCAATCATCCTGATTTCCTAATTTTAGTGAAACTTTTTCATTTTCTTTGGCACTCCTGCCATAATAAATTTTATAATCTTTATACGTTATATACTTATATTTACTTTTTCTATTATTTCTTCTTTGTTTCTTATTTTTTTTAATTTTTATAAGTCCCATTTCTTCAAGCTCCTGCTTAATATCTAAATACCCGCTCTTATCACTTATGTTTGAGCTAAAATACTTAACCTGTTTTAAATATTCTATTTCATTTTTTAACTCTTTTATTCTTAACTGGATTTTTCTTAATGCTCTTTTCCCCTTTTTGAACTTTGAATAATATTTTTCTGCATTCTCGTTTGCATTTAGATTTGGATCAAGATTGATCTTTTCGTTTTCTCCATTTTCATAATTTTTTAATTCAATTGCATCCATATTTTCTTTAACTTTATGTTTATATGCAAGTAAAAGATCTCCATATATTTTATATTTTTTATATTTAAGGTGTTTTTCTCTATCTGATTTGACTTTTTTTATTGTTCTTTTGTCCTTTTTTATTCTTGATATAATAATTTTTCTTAGTTCTTTGATCTTTTCTCTAAGCTTCTTTTCTTTAAGGATTTTGTCATAATATTTATTTACAAGATTTATAATATCACTATCTTTGTCAATTTCTGCAAAACTATCCATCTTGATTGATGATAAAAAATATCTCTTATTTTTTTTATAAATATAATAATTATTTTTTTTAAATCTTTTGTTGAACTTCTTCAAAATATTTTTTATTGAGTTATCTTTATTCAATAAATATTTCAGTTCTGAATTTAAAAACGGACTCACATTTTTAAAAACTTGATGTATTTTTTTCCCATTTTTTAGTTTATCTGCAGCTT
>CAZUKV010000024.1:0-12577 GCA_964621075.1 uncultured bacterium
AAACCGGCATTACTATTAATAACCATATTCCAACGAGTATATATTTATTTAATAAAGAGCTAAAAATCTGATTATAAAAATGAAATAAAAGACTTAAAATAATTGAAAGTATAACATAAAAAGGCATAAATTTTAAAAATTCAGTAAACTTATTTACAAATAGAGAAAAGGATTTTTTTATAATTTTTATAATATTTTTATTATCAAGACCATAGATTACAAAAATTTCTCTCAAAAATATCACAAATAAAAAAACAAGTAATAAGAGAAATAATTCGATTATAATTGTTCCAGCATTTAAAAAACTAAGACCCTTAAAAGAAATATTAAAAATAAATTTTGAAAAATAATAATTCATACCAAAAAATATAAATTCAAAAAAAACTAAATATATTGATAAATAGATATATTTTTTTAAATTATCAAAAAGTTTACAGCTGTTATTTCTTAAAAAATTATAAAAGACAAAACTAAAAACTCTTGAGAGATATATTAGTATAATAAATAATAGAATAATTTTTTTGTTTTGAATAATATTTTTTATATTAAGAGGAAAATAATATTCGAAACGTACAATATTAATTATAAAAAATAAACAGATTAAATCAAATAAATGAAAATATTTTGAAAACATACCAATAGATGCTTTAAAAGATTGTTTTAAACTTTTTTTTATATATTCCATAATTTCCTCTTAATAAATAATATATCTTTATTATAAAAATAATCAACTAAAAAATTATTTTTAGTAAAATATTTAAGATATAAAACCACGAATGGAAAAATCATCTGGGATAATTATAGTATTTCGTTGTTCGTGTTCGTGTGTGTAAAAAAAATTAAACTCAGATCCAACACTTACTTTTAACATCACTCGTTTTCTCGTGATCTTAGTCTAAGTTTAAGTTTTTTATTATCATTTTTTTTAACTTTCTCAAATCTAAACCCTAATACTTAAACTTTCCCTAACCTAATGGGACGGTATGTCCGAAGCTTGAACTTAAACTAAAAAATACAAAGTAATTTTTCAAACGCACACGAACACGAAATACGAAAAACGAAAGGAAACAAAATTGACTTAAACTTGGACTTTAACTAATAAATTACATTGTAATTTTCTCACTCAAACAAATAACTACAATAATCATTAGTTGAAAACTTAAAGACTGTGATAAAAAAATTACGGAGAGGGTGGGATTCGAACCCACGGTATCAAAAGATACACACGATCTCCAATCGCGCCGAATCAACCACTCTCGCACCTCTCCAAAAAAATATATATTTTTAATAAATTTATTTTTACCAAATAATAACTTAAGCTAAAAATCTCAAAGTGATTATTACGGAGAGAGAGAGATTCGAACTCTCGGAGGAACTCTTTGCCCCTCACGTGATTAGCAATCACGCGCCTTAAGCCACTCGGCCATCTCTCCATTTTGATTATATATAAAAAAACGGAGGAGGTAGGATTCGAACCCACGGTGGGGAAAACCCACAACGGTTTTCAAGACCGCCGCGATCAGCCAGACTCTGCCACTCCTCCAACAAAGAGAATTTATCAAATTTAATATTTAATGTCAAGATTTTTTATTACTATTATTTTATAATATAAAAAATATAGCAGTAGTAGTAGTGTCTGTAGATATGTTTATAAGTTTATAAATAAAATTATTTATTATAGTTAGAGAATTGTTTAATGTGGATAATGTGTTATAATAAAAATGGATAAAATATGGATAACTTTTTAAGAACAAAAATCATTGAAATTATCAAGATTAAAAGAAAAGAAATCAACAAAATATTAACTTTTATATATTTTTCGAATATTTTATTATTGTGGATAAGATGTTTATTAGTGTTTAGTTTTACACGTTTCAAGAGGGTAAAGTGGGTGTAAGTTGTAATTATATAGATAGATACTAAGATATAAAATATAAAGATTATATTGTTGTAATGTAAATAATTAAAGTGAGGGTTTATAAGTTATTAGTATAAAGCAATATATATAAGAAGAAAAATTGCTTGATTAAGATGATAAAAATTATAAAATAATTTAGAAGATATGTGATAATTTTTTAAAAAATTAAAAGGGGAGTAGATGTCAGAATTAAAAAATCTCATAATGCAAAAATTATCAAAAAAAGTTGATGAAAATAATGTTAAACACCTTTTCAGAGATATCCAAATAAGAAAGAATCAAAACAAGATAACATTTGAAGCAACAGATGAAATATTTTTAAAAAGAATCAAATTATTATTTGAAGAAGATTTGGAATATATCTTATATAAAAAGGTGGGAAATGAAGTTGAATTAAAATTTGAAAAAATAGAAAAAATTCAAAGAAAAAAAGAAAAAGATAAAAAACAGGAAAAAATAACATATAAAAAATCAAAAAAAACAAATGATCTAAATGATAATTTTAGATTCAAAAATTTTGTAATAGGACGAAGCAATGAGATGTCATACTCAGCTTCTCTGGCAGTAGCAAAAAATATTGGAAAATCTATTTACAATCCTCTTTTTATTTATGGAGATTCCGGACTGGGAAAAACACATCTTATGCAGGCTATCGGGAATAAGGTTACAAATTTTGAAAAGAATGATTTAAAATGCTGTTATGTTACAGCGGACAAGTTTAGGAATGAGCTTATCGAATCGATTAAAAATAGGACCACTGTAAAGTTTAGAAACAAATATCGATATGTTGATGTTTTACTTATAGATGATATTCATGTAATAGAGGGAGCAGAATCCGTTCAGGAAGAGTTTTTTCATACATTTAATGATCTATATAAATTAAACAAGCAGATCGTTGTAACAAGTGATAGACACCCTTCAGATATTAATCTTGAAAATAGATTAATAACAAGGTTTGAATGGGGACTTATTACAGATATAAAAAGACCGAGACTGGAAACCCGTGTTGCTATTTTAAAGAAAAAAGCCGAGATGTGGGGGATTGATCTATCACATAAAATTATTTTTTACATAGCAAATAATGTAACAAGCAATGTTAGAAAACTTGAAGGATGTTTGAGAAGAATCAGTTTTTATGGAAGAATTTCTGGATCCACAAAAGATCTCACACAAAATGATATAGATGCTCTTTTAAGTGAATTTTTTGATAATAATTTAGAAAAGATGTCTTTAAGTGTAATTAAAGAGAAAGTTGCTTCATATTTTGGTTTAACAGTTGGAATTTTGGAAAGTAAAAGAAGAAAAAAAGAGTTTGTTATTCCAAGATTTATAGCAATGTATATAGCAAGAAGATATACAAATAATACTTTAAAAGAAATTGGAAGATTTTTTGGTAATAGAGATCACTCTTCAGTAATAAATGCATGTAATCGTGTAGAACAAATGATTAAAGAGGATATAAACTTCAAAAACAAATATGAAAAAGTTATACGTTATTTAAATAAATGAGGGGAGAGAATATGAAATTTTCTTTGAAAAGGAATGAGGTTCTAAAAGAAATTAACCTTGTAAAAAATGTAATCAATCAAAATTCAATGAAGCCCATCCTGCAAAATATGTTAATTGAAGTGAAAGAAGATGGAATGGTTATAGAGGGTTCGGATCTTGAAGTTGGTGTAAGGTATAATCTTCCCGTTTATAATATGGAAGAAAAAGGAAAAACAACTATACCCGCTGATAAACTATATTCTATTTTAAATGAGGCACCTGAAGAAGAAGTGGTTTTTCTTGTTGAAAATGAAAAAGCATATATTTCCTCAGGAGAAACAAATTTTACAGTTTCTGTTATGGATCCAAAAAACTATCCTAAATTTCCGGTAATAGAGGAAGAAGAGAGTTTTACTATAAAATTTAAAAAACTTGTAGAGATGATTGATAAAACAATAATTGGAACAGCAAAAGATAGTGCAAGATATGTTTTTAGGGGGATTTTATTTGAGATTAAAAATAATATTTTAAATCTGGTCTCAACAGATTCACATATACTGGGAAAAGCTTCAGCAGAAATCAAGGATTTAAGTTCTAAAGAATCGTTGAGAGTTGTTGTTCCAAGAAAAATTTTAGAGGAAATTATTAGAATAGAATATGAAGGCGATGTTCGCGTTTTATATAATAAGAAAAATATTCAATTTCAGTTTGATGATGTAATTCTTGTTTCAAGATTGATAGATGCCAAATATCCGAAATATGAAAAAGTAATTCCAAGTATTAATGATAAAAAAGCAATTGTAAAAAAAGAAGATCTACTCGAATCTTTTAAGAGAATTTCTGCTTTTATTAAAAGTGATACCGGGAGAGTTTCTCTCTTTCTTGAAGAAGATGAATTAAAATTAGAGGCAAGATTGGATGAGCTTGGTAAGGCTGAGGACAAGCTAAAGGTTAAATATTCAGATAAAAATATGAGGCTGGATATTAATTATAAATATTTAAAAGATATTTTAAGAACAGTAGATAGAGAAAATATACTTCTTGATATGTATGATGGAGAAAGTGCAATTATAGTTAAAACGGAAGAGGATGAAAATTTTTTCTGGGTTATTATGCCTCTTGCTATTTTTGACCAATGATTGTAAAAAATTTAAAGCTCCATAATTTTAGGAATTTAGAAAATACTGATTTAACTTTTTCATCTAACAATAATTTTATTTATGGTAAAAATGGAAGCGGAAAAAGTAATCTCATAGAATCAATTTATCTATTTTTTAAAGGTAAAAGTTTTAGAAAAGCAAGGTTGAAAGATACTATAAACTGGACAAAGGATTACATGAGACTTGAAATCAAAACAAATTTTGAAATAAATAATAACATGTTTCTTTATTATGATAAAAAAAAAATTTAAAATACGGTTTTGATTCTACAGAAGTAAAATCAAAAGAGTTTTTTCATAGAGTGATTCCATTTTTGGTAAGTCGTGAAATATTAAATTTGCTATATTATTATCAAACAGAGGTTAGAAGATTTTTCAATAACTATATTTCTATTTTCAATAAAGAATATAAAAATGATTTGCTAAAATTAAAAAAAATTTTAAGGGAAAGAAATGCTATTTTAAAAAGTGCAGGTCCAAATAAGGAAGATATTGAATTATGGGATGAGTTTTTTATTAAATATTCCAAAAAAATTGTCAAAAAAAGAAAAAATTTTATAAATAAGGTCAACACTATTTTAAAAAAAGAATATAATAAAATATTTGATGATTTTAAAGAGATAGAAATAAATTATAAAACCAATTTTTCAGAAAATAGATTTTTAGAAAATATTGAAAATGATATAGACCGGAAAACGACTCAAGTTGGCCCGCACAGAGACAAATTTAGAATTATTTTAAATGGTAAAAGATTAAAAAAAATAGGATCTCAGGGGCAGATGAAGAGTTTTATTATCAACTTTGTTTTGATTATGGCTAAAATTTATACCGAAGAAAAAAAACGAAAAGGGGTATTAATTTTTGATGATATATTTGCAGAGCTTGATAAAATAAGAAAAGAAACTATATTTCAAATGATAGAAAATTTAAACTGTCAAACTTTTTTTACTGCAATAGAAAAAGATTTTTTTTTTAATAAAAAGGGAAATTTTTACATGGTCGATAAAGGGGTTGTGAAAGAAAAAAATGAAAAAAATTAGTGAGCTTATTAATAAAATTGTTGGAGACAAGGTAGATAATAGTATTCAGAAATTAAAAAATGATTGGGATGATATTTTTGAAGATGATATTATTAAAGAAACTGAACCGATATTTCTTGTAAATAAAAAATTATATTTGAAATGTGAATCCTCTGTTTGGATTCAGGAATTGATTTTTAAAAGAGATAAAATTAAAATGAAAATTAACAAATATTATAAAAAAGAGATGGTGAACGAGCTTTCCATAAGGCAGGGATAGATGGCTGGAAAAATTAAGGTTCAGATCGTTGAAGATGAATATAAAATTGCAGAAATTATTAAAACATATCTGTTAAGAGAAGGATTTAATATAAAAATTTCAAATACAGGAAAAAAAGCCATTAAAGATTTTAATATCTACAACCCTGATTTAATTATTTTGGATAGGATGCTGCCAGAAAAAAGTGGAGAAGAAGTTCTAAACTGGATTAAAAGAATTAGAGATGTCCCGGTAATTATGGTAACAGCTAAATCAGAAGAAAAAGATGTAATAGAAGGATTTGATTTGGGAGCAGAGGATTATATAAAAAAACCTTTCAGCCCCAGAATTTTAGTAAGGCGTGTTAAATCCGTTCTAAAAAGAGTGGGTACAGAAAATTTAAAAAAAAGTATCAATTTAGGAGGGTTATTTATAGATCCTGAAAAAATGGTAATAAAAAATGATAAAAAAGAGATAAGCCTTTCTCCAGTAGAATTTGATATATTATATCTTTTAGCCAAAAAGAAAGGCAGAATTCTTTCAAGAGAACAAATTTTTAATAATGTATTTGATGATAAAGAAAATAAGAGTTACAGAACTATAGATACGCATATAAAAAATATAAGAAAAAAAATTAAAAACCATAATCGTTTAATAAAAACAGTTTATGGAAAAGGATACAGGATAGAGATAAAATGAAAAAACTCAAGAACGAATTATTTATTAAATTTACAGCGATTACTATTGCAGCTTTTGTAATCTTTTTTATACTTCTTGCTCTATTTTTTAATTATAGATATAAAACAGTCGTTCTAAATAAAATAAAAGAGAGAATTCCTCTTTTTAAAGAGTATATTTTAGATAATTTTAATACCGGGAGATTGAGAAATTTTAGAAGGTTGCCGGAACATCAGCACCCCCTATTTAAAGATCGTTTCAAATATATAGGAATTGTAATTTTCAATAATCGGGGGAAAGTTGTATTTACAAGACCCCGTTTTTTTAAAGAAAAAAAGTTTATAAAACTAAATGAAAAAAAAGTTATTTCAGATAATGAAAAATACAGCATGAATATATATATCCATAAATCAAGAATTTTTAATAAAAAAGATAGAGAGTTTATCAACCTGATGTTTATATATTCTATTTCAATACTGGGAATTTTAATTATCATATATTTTTATATATCAAGGAAAATATCAAGAAAAATAGTTAAGTTTTTTTCAACCATAAAAGATCAGATTTTAAAAATTGGTAATGGAAATTATTCTTTTGAAATGGAACAGGAATATGAAGAATATATTCCAATAGAAAAGGGATTGAAAGATTTGAGTAATCTTTTAGAAAATGAAGAAAAAAGAAGAAAGAATTTTTTAAATAATGTATCTCATGATATAAAAACACCCCTCACAATTTTGAAAGGATTAATCGAAGGAATGAAAGATGGTGTGATTAAAAAAGAAAAAAAGAATTTTCGCAGTATTTATGAAGAATTGATATATATAGAAGAAATTCTTGAAAAAATAAAATTGCTTGATTCTGATCTTCGAGAAGAGAATAAAAAAGAGTGGATTAATTTAAAAAAAATTTTTATAGAATACAAGAAAAAATACAGCGGATTAATGAATATTTTTGTTAATTTAGAAGAGGAACGGAAGATACTTTTTAATAGAAAAAAATTTAAAACAATTCTGGATAATATTTTTTCAAATTCTTATAAGCATAACCTGAAAGAAAAGAAAATATGCAGGGTTAAGGTTGATAAAGAAGATTCCTTTTTTATTATAAAGTTTAAGGATAATGGTATGGGAATAGAAAAAAAGGATATTCCTTATATTTTTGAGAGATTTTATAAAGGAGACAATTCCAGAAGAAACAGAGATTCTTCTGGACTGGGGCTTACAATTGTTAAAGAAATCGTAAACGAATACAATGGAGTATTAAAAATACAATCTGAAGTTAAGAAATATACTGAAGTAACAATTAAATTTCCAGTTAAAAATTAAGTTTTACAAATTATCCCATAATTCTTCTTTATGTGAAATGGTGAAAGAATTTTCTTTACCAATATATCCAATTTTTTGATACGGGAACTTGGTTTTAGATATTTCTGATAAAAAATATTTTTCTTTATTTTTATTTATAATAGTTAATAATGATCCTGAACTAATCAGATGATGGGGGTCAATATTAAAAAAATCAGAAATTTTTCTTACAGGATTTAAAAGTTTTATTTTTTTATTTAAAATAATTCCTTTATCTTTCATTAAACTTGATATCTCTGATAGCCCGCCTATCAAACCACCTTCGGTTGGGTCATGCATGAAGTGTGAATAATTTTTTGCGATTTTTGAATATTTATATATAGAAAGTTTTGTTATATATGAAAGAACGTCTTTTTTTTCGGATTCGGTGAGGAGATTCTTTAATTTTTTTTCATGTTTTTTATAAAGGAGATAAATTCCCTCAAGAGCAACATTTCCGATTAAATATACAGGATCTTTAAATTTAATATTATTAACATTATATATTTTATCCGATTCGCCTAATATTGTTGCGGTAATAACAGGAGCGTTATATTTGTTGCTAATTTCTGTATGTCCGCCAATAATAGCAATATTATATTTCTTAGCATACTTATCGATATCTTTCATGACTTCTTTAATATATTTTTTACCAAGTTTTGAAGGTGCTATTAAGGTTAATATGAGGTATTTAGGGGTTCCTCCTTTTGCAGAGATATCGTTTACATTGATGTCTATGAGGAATTTTCCAACATCTGAATTATCTGCACCAACTATTGGATCTGAAGAAGCAAGTAAGTATTTATCACTATCGAATTTTATAACAGCACTATCTTCTCCAATTGAAGGTCCCGATATTACATTTTTACTTGAGGCCCCATTATATTGTAATACAAATTTTTCTAAATCTTCAGGAGGGAGTTTTCCAATCATAATTCCTCGCTTTCCATGGTTTGTATTTCTTTATTATAATCCCATTTAAAATCTTTAAAAGCGTTTAAGCCAATAAAAAATTTATAATCAATAACACCATTCTCTCTATTTTCCCACTCAATATTCATGTTCCAGCAGTGAAGATTCCTTTTTAGTTTAAAGCTTTGAGTCCTAATTTCATTTGTGTCTATGTCGTATAATAAATTATGTGAAAGAGACCAATTTTTGGTCAAATTAAGATTGGTTTGAGCATTAAGTGTAGCAATTTTAGAATCATTTATATAATTTTTATTGTAATTCAAGCCTAAATTAATTCTAAAAGATTCTCTTATAATAGAAAAAGAATTATATGAAGAAAGATTTTCCAGTTTATTTTCATAGGGATCGAATGAAGTATTTATCCTCAAATTTAGCCGGATATTTTTTCCAATGTAAGGGGTTAGTAATGAAGTACTTGAAATATTAGAAAAACTATAATTGTTTTTTAAAAGATTTTGAGAAGCTGAAAAATTAATTTTTAAAAAAGAGTGAGTTCCTCCAGAATCCTTTTTTAACATAAAATTGTTTGATAGAGAATAAGAAAGGGTTTGTCTTTCGGGAATTGCTCCTATTCCCATAGTTTGAAATCTTACCTGGGGCATATCGGGTGTATATGAAAAATTTATTCCAGGGGTAATCGTATGTTTTATTTTATTTGAAGCTCCGATGTTGAGAATATTAAAATACCCGTAAATTTTAGTATAACTGGAAAAGTTAAATGTTGGAACCCATCTTTCAATTTCACGATCTTCAATTTTATAATAATCCACATTATTGGTCATTGATTCTGTAAAATTGAAATATTTTAAAAGTGTATGTTTAAATGTCAATCCAAAGGAATTATTAAAGGATAAATTTTTAAAAGAATTGTCTTCATAATTATTAGATATATTACTGTTTCCATTTATATATAAATTTGGAAAGATTTCTTTGGAATATAGATTTATTGAAAATTCGGGAAGATTGGAAAGTGTTTTTTCATTATAATCATTTTCAAGTTTTTCCCATGACTTATAGTGATATAGTTTAAATTTAGCATATAGAATATTTTTTATTGTTTTTTCAAAAACTAAATAAGAAGAGGCTTCATTTTTTGTTCTATCATAGATATTTTCTCCAAAGTCACTATAATAGCTTTTATCACTGAAAAAATTGGCTTTAGCTGTTGCATTTACATCAATTCCGGTAATTTTTTGTCTTAAATAACCGTCAATCTGCCATCTTTTTGTATTATAGATTTTATCATAAAGATATTCAAAATTAAAATCGCCAAAACCATTAGTTGTTTTCAATCTCAGGTTCCCAAGATGTTTTAACCCGCGAACACTCATGTAATTAAAAGTATATGTTAAATCCGAAAAGCTATTTATTATCAAAAAGAAAGGCTGGGTATATGTTATTCCATCGATAGAATTGTTTGAAATAGTTGGCTGTAAAAATCCCGTTTTCCTTTTTTCAGGTATTGGAATTAGATATGAAGGAAGATAAAAAACCGGCACATGTCCTATGTAAAATATTACAGGAGAAATTAATATTTTATCATTTTTTATAACCTTTAATTTTTTTGTTTTAATAGAGTAATGAGGGTCAACTTTATTGCAGGTTGAAAAAGTGCTGTTCTTACCGTAAATATATTTTTCTTTTTCAGATAACAAATTTTCTCCGTTTATATATCCTTTTTCGATAGGAATTCTACCCTGATTTAGAATGGCTTTTTTTGTTTTTAAATTATACTGTAAACTTTCTCCTGTAAAAGAGTTCTTTTTTGATTCAAAATTAATATGTCCCTCAGCTATTAAGATATCCCTGTTTGTATGGTAAGTAACTTTATCTGCTGTTAGTTCCATATCCCCATATTTAATGTAACAATTATTGATTAGCGTAATAATTTTTTTCTGATAGTTATAATTAATTTTATTTGAATGATAAATCAATTCATTATTATCTCCGTAGAGATAAAAAAAAGTTGAAAGAATAATAATTAAAATATAGAAATATTTGGTTTTTATCTTCATTTGTAGTTAAATTTTAATGTTAAAATGAACAATATCAAGATATTAATCTTCATCCTTGTATATGGGTAAAAAAGATACTTCACTTACACTAATTAGACCCTTATCTAAAATAGTCCTAACATAATCTAAAAATTCCTGAATATTTTCTTCTTTGTCGATTAATTCAATTACAATTGGCATATTGGAAAAAAGTCTAATAAATTTAGTAGAGTGAATTTTTTTTGAATGTCCGTATCCTAAAATCCCTCTTAAACAGGTGGCTCCTGCTAAATTATATTCTTTAGCTTTGTTAAAAATATGTTCATATAAATTTTGTCCTTTATATTTATCATCTTCACCAACATATATTTTTAACATCAACATTTTTTTTAGTTCTTTCATAAAAACTCCTTATTTTATAAAATTAATGAATATTTGTGATAAAAAAATTCCCAAAAACAGAAAAATAAAACCGAGAATATTTGTTAGAAAAATGTTTAAAAATGGAAGAAAAAGCTGACCATCCTGAAACATCTGAAATGTTTCAATTATATAACTTGCATAGGTTGAAAAACCACCAAGAAACCCAATAATTATAAAAATATTAAGATTGGAAGATGTATTATAATATTGAATAAAACCCCAGAATAAACCGAGAATAAAAACAGCTATTAAGTTTACTATGAGTGTTCCAATAGGGAAGCTGGAATAATATTTTTCATAAATAAATCCGCTGAGCAAAAATCTACTTAATGCCCCTATACTGCCTCCGAGTAAAACAAATAATATTTTAATAATTATATCATTCATGAATAAATAATACCAAATTTAGCAGTTTAAATCAATATTTACATGCAAAGAATATCTGATAGAATAAAGCCATGGAAAATGAATTAATTAATATAGATTATTACTATAAAAGAGGATTTTTCAGAGGGACAAGCAGTAGATATAATCATATTAATACCCTTTATACTGATGCTGGTGAAATTGTAGAGGGAGAGGTTTTTAAAAAAAAGGGGGAATACTACTGCAGAAATATTAATAAAATTGTTAAAAGTTCAGACTATAGAGAAACACCTCCCTGCAGGTATTATTTAAATTGTGGAGGGTGTGTTTTTCAGCATTTATCTTATGAGAGAGAGCTTGAATTAAAAAAAAATTATGCTGAAAAATTTTTGAAAAGACCCCCTCAAGAGTTAATTCCATCTCCTAAAATTTATAATTATAGAAACAAACTTGAATTTGATATAAATAATGGAGTTATTGGAATGCATCCAAGATTATCACATAGAGTTATTCAAATCAAAAATTGCTATTTGATGAATGAGAAGATAAATAGTAGATTGGAAGCTCTTTTTTCAGAAATAGAGGATGATTTTTATGGAGAAGTAAGGATTGCTTCTCATGACGAGGGAGTGGTCTGCAGATTATATCCAAAATATCAAACCAAGGATATTGATTTTGAAAATTTGGATTACGGAGTCAAAACTTTCAATGGTATAGATTATTATATCTCTACAGATACTTTTTTTCAGGCCAATGATTTTATCATCCCTCTCTGGCTGGAAAAAATAAAAGAACTGGTAAAAAAATACAGGGGAAGAGAAAAAAAATTAATTGATTTATTTGCCGGGATAGGAACTATTTCTCTTTATCTACATGATTTATTTGAAGAAATTAAAGCGGTTGAAAATAATCCATTATCAATAAATCTTGCACATGAAAGTATGAAAAATAACAA
>CAZUKV010000025.1:0-12274 GCA_964621075.1 uncultured bacterium
CTATTAGATATTCATTTTCTTTTAACAATGTTTCAAAAGGTAAAAAAGATAACCATCCATCCGGAATAATTATAATATTTTTATATTTTTTCATCTCATTTTCAAATGGGTTTATTAATAATTTATATATTACCCCTGATAATTCTCTGATATTTTTTTTATTCTGTAATGAATTTCTGTAAATAGAAATTATTTTAGAAAACTTGTTTTTATTATCTTGCAGATAAATTTCTTTCTCTTCTTTTTTAAGATTAAATTCCATCCGGGAACTATTTTTAAAATCCCTTACTAACTTTTCTGAATATTTATTAATTAATTTATCTATTAACTTATTTTTATTTATAATTTTTACTTTAATATTATTATTACTTAATAAGTAGATTACCTTCTTTTTTTTATTCATGTTTGAATACATTAAAATACAGGTGTCTTTTTCCAGATAATTTTTGAAATCAAAAATATCAAAATTACTTTCATTCATCTTTTCTCTTAGATGAATATTTAATAACTTTCCGTGATATGCATCTGTAATTCGTACCATTCCATAAATATTATCGGTTTTTTCATAAACATAAATAAGGTATTGATAAGCATCCAGAACTTTATCGAGAAATGACCTTTTAAAATTTTCATCTGCTTTTTTATATATTTTTTCAAAATATTCTATCGCATTTAGAAGATGTTTTTCTGCTTTTCTGTATTCCTTAGTTTTATAATAGAGTTTTCCCAAATTAGATTCTAAGATAGCTCTGTCTATTTTTGTTTGAGCATTTTCATATAATTTAAAAGCTTTACTATAATATTTCTCTGCTGCTGAATATTTTTTTTGTTCATAATATAGATATCCAATCAAGTGCAGGTCTTTAGCCTGGCTATATTTTCTTTCCTCATATTTCAAGTTTATTTTGTAACTCTTATTATAATATTTAAATGCTCTATTATATTTTTTTATTTTTTTATATAAATCCCCAATTGACCTGTAGATATGAGATTTATGTCTAAGTGCTTTTTTATTTCCAAGTTCTTTTATTGCTTTATCAAAAAATAGTAAGGCCTCTTCAATTTTACCAAAATATATAAAAAGCTCTCCTTTTTTCTGATAACATTCGCTAATTCTCCATACATCGTTAATTTCAATTGATATTTCAAGGGCCCTGTTTATTAATTTCAAGGATTCTGAGTATCTGCCAAATAATTTTTGTATATTAGCCAGATGCAGATAACAAACAACAAGATTTCTTCTTTCCTCTTTTCTTTTTTTTAATAAAGGTACAGCTTTCTTATACTGATGGTAAGCTTTCATGTAGTTACCTAATTTTACATAGCAATAGCCTATCTCTGCTATTGAGAAACTGATTTTTGAATCATCTGGATTTTTTGAGTTTTTTTCTCTTGTTATAACATTTTTAAAATCTTCAATTGCTTTTTTATATTTGCTATTTTTTAAATAATAACTGGCCCGGTCAAAAAGATTATCCATTCCTGACTGGGAAAATATATTACCCAAAATTAGCATTAAAAAAAATATAAATAAAATAATTTTTCGAATATTAATATCTAACAATATTTGAAATCCTGAATTCATCTATTATGCCCTCTAATTTACCATTTGCTGACCAGTTATTTCCAATATAAATATTGTCATACAAAAATTCTTTATCTTCAAGTGTTTTAAGTTCTGTTTTTAACTTTTTCACCACACTACCATTAATTATTAATTTCAGAATTCCATCAGAAAATGAAAACCCTACATGATGAAACTTCTTCTTTTCTAAAATTTTATCACTCTCAAGAAAATATCTTTTATCACCTTTTCCAATGAAAACTTTTAACCTATTATTTTTTGTTCCGAATTGCAAATTAAACACATTAAAATTAGGAGCTAAATTTTTATTTTTATTATTACCTTTTACAACAATAAATCTTTTATTATATTTACTTTTATCATCTTTTAACCATACCCAGGCCTCTACAGTTATATTATTAACAATATCAAGTTTCTTACAATCTTTAATCATTGCATTCATGAAACCGTCAAATCTCATCCCGCCATTAAATTTACCCTTATCAGTCCATTCTGCAAAATTAACCTTTCCATGCAATCCATTTCCACTTGAATCTGATAAAATATTTCCACTTTGTCCATCAAAATGATATAATACAATCGTATTTTTATCGGGTTTAAATGGACTATCGGGTTTATCTTTTGCAGTTAAAATTGAAAAAAAGACAATAGAAACTATAAAAAAAATAATATTTTTCAAAACCACCTCTTAACTCCACCCACAAATTAAGAATAATATCTTTATATTTTTTTTCAATGTGATTTTTCAAAATAGATAGAAAAGGGAAGAAAAAGATATTCTTCCCACTTGTTTAAGAATTTATTTTAGATATTTATTACACCAGTCAATCATTTCTGCAAGAACATGCAGATTAGATTTTCTCGAACTGTAACCATGTCCCTCATAGGGCAAAAGAACAAGTTTAGAAATTCCCCCATTTCCCTTTATTGCCTGAAACATTCGTTTTGATTGTAAAGGATATGTCCCCGAATTCGGGTCATTTTCTCCATGAATTAAGAGCAATGGTTCCTTAATTTTATCCGCATGGAAATATGGAGATACTTCAATATAAAAATCAGTTGCTTCCCAGAGAGTTCTTCTTTCATGTTGGAACCCAAATGGTGTTAAAGAACGGTTATATGCTCCACTTCTTGCTATACCAGCTTTACAAAGATTGCTGTGTGCAAGTACATTTCCTACCATAAAAGCTCCGTAACTATGCCCGGCTATCCCAACTTTTTCAGGATTTATTATTTCTTTTTGATCAAGATAAGTTATTACAGCTTCTATACTATCAACAGTTTGATCAATAAATGTATCATTTACTGTTTGAGGATCTCCAACAATTGGAACCGAAGCATTAATCACAGCATATCCTTCCAGAGTCAAATACATTATTGAAGATTTCCAGAATCTAACAAATGTATTATCAGTAGATTTCAGCTGTCCGGCAACATCTTTACTTGAATATTCAAGAGGATATGCCCAGATAATAAGAGGTACTCTTTCTCCTTTTTTGTATCCAGAAGGCAGATATAATTTTCCATTTAGTTTCACTCCATCTTTTCTTTTATATGTAATTAATTTTGTTTTTAGATTTGTAAGTTCAGGATAAGGATTTTTATTATCTGTTATTTTTTTTCTAATCCCTTTGGCTAAATTTAAATAGTAATAATTTCTTGGAGTTTTTTTTGTCTCATGTCTAATTAATATTTCATCAAAATTACTGCTGAGAACTGCAGATATTGTCTCAAAAGAATCTTCCCTGCTTTTATAAATAATATTTTTGTTTTTACTATTATAATTATAGCTCATTAAATAAGGATATTTTCCCTGAGGGGAATCTCCACTATTATTAATAAAGTATATTTTATTATTTTTTTCAATAAACACATCCTTGTTATTATCCGTATTTTTTGTTACAAGCTCTCCTTTATCCGCATAACTGTTTCTATAACTCCTGTTAACTATTTCAATTTTATTTTTATTTTTCAAATTATAATAATACCCATAAAGCCACATCTTATCTCTGTTATATTCATAAAAAATTAATCTATCTTCTTTTTCGGACCAGTCTATTCCTGAAAATCTATTTGTTGTTTTAAATAATTTATTTCTTTTACCACTAAAAGGTGCTTTTAAAGAACAAATCTGATCTCTGTATTCAACCTTTTTTTCCGGATTTCCTTCATCAATTGCATCTGCCCAGACAATTGTAGCAGATTTTAAAGGTTGCCAATGAAACATTCTTGGTCCTGAATAAGTTCCTCCAATAGGTATTTCATCCTGAACATCTCTCTTCTCAAGTAATTTAACCAATTTACCTTTACGATCCACAATTTTGAATTTTTTTGCAAAATAATAATGAGGAACTCTGTAAGAATATGGTTTTATAATCTCCTCAACTAAAAAATAATTTTTATTTGGAGATATGGAAATATCTGAATATATACCTTTAGTATTAAAGAAATCATACTCTTTATTTTTTGCATCAAAAATCACCGGTTGAGATGTAAAATAATATTCAAAAAGTTTTTTATCAAACTCATCTTTTAATAGATTCGTATAAGTTCTCATTTTAGATTTCTTTTTCTTTGTAGATTTTATTGTTGGTGAATCAGGAATCCTACTTCTTTCTGGCTTCATTTTCCTATTTCGGGGGATAGAATAAATTAATAAATCATGTTCATCAATCCACTTGAAACCACCATCTCCAAATGAATCATTAACTTTAATTTCTTTTAGAAGTGTTTTCTTTTTCTCAGAAACATTATATATGTATAAATATATACCATTTCTTTTACTTATACTAAAAGCAACAAATTCCTCATCAGGTGATAGTTTTATATCACGAACGATTATATCTTTTGAAATATCTATTATTTGATATTTATCACTTTTTGCATCATAAACCTGCAGGTTGTAATAAGGATATTTTTCAATAGGACCGTTCAATTCGGGAGAGATTTCCTCTCCAGCAAGTTCAATGGTGGGACGTGATAAAGTTTTTAAATTAATATTTGTTTTATAATTAATCTTCAATCCAATTTCAGAAAAATTATCCATCCTCATGAATGCAGGATTTTTTTTGTTGTAAATATCTAATATTTTTTTTGATGGCTTTTTATATCCATCTACTGCTAAAACAAAATTTAGTGATATAAGTAATATAATTAATAAAAATAATGCTTTTTTCATAATACCCTCCTTATTTCGAATTATTATAACAAAAATAAATCTTTTTTCAATTACTTCTTTTTACGAAATAGTTTATTTGCGTTGACAGATAAAAAGTTTACTCATAAAATTAGCATATATATGATAAAAATAATGAGAAAACTATATAATTGGGTATTACACTGGGCACATACTAAGTATGGTTCTCTTGCTCTTTTTGTTCTTGCTTTTGCAGAAAGTTCTTTTTTCCCCATTCCACCTGATGTTCTTTTAATAGCTCTTGCCATATCAATAAATAAAAAAGCTTTTAAATTTGCTATCATCTGTTCTCTGGGCTCCATAATGGGAGGAATTTTTGGATATTATATTGGATATGAATTATGGTATGTAAACAACAACTTTTCAGGATTTGCTCATCTATTTTTTGATTATATACCAGGATTTACTGAAACTCTTTTTTATAGGGTAATGGGGTTGTATAACAAATATTCATTCTTAATAGTATTTAGTGCTGGGTTTTCTCCAATTCCCTACAAAGTTTTTACAATAACAGCAGGGGTAACAAAGATTAATTTTTTTAATTTTTTAATGGCATCAACTGTTAGCCGTTCATTGAGATTTTTCATCGTTGCTGGATTGATTTATAAATATGGAAAACCTATAAAAAGTTACATAGACAAGTATTTTGATAAACTATCATTACTTTTGGTAATTTTATTAATTCTGGGATTTGTAGTAATAAAATATATCTTCTGATAAAATATTGACCTAATATTTAATTAAACCAATACCGACAATGGTATTTAAAAGAGCATTAATTCAAAAATTAGCATTTAAAACTATTTAATTTCAAATTCAGCATGAACCGTAATTTTTATTTCTTTATTTTTTGAATCTGTATTATACATTCCCCTTCCCGAAACTTCTGTAGAAAAAGGTTCTGTAATCTGGAAAACCCCCTGTCGTATAGTTTTCAAATCCCCTGTTCTACTTCCAAGAGTTTTCAATATTTTTTCAGCTCTTTCTTTAGCATTAATAGTTGCTTTTGAAAGAATATCCTGTTTTATTTTTTTTAATTTTGAAAAAAAATAGTTTAATTTACTATTTTGAATAAAAACACCTTTCTTTACCAGTATCGATGGGTTTAAAGCAATATCTTCTAATTTTTCCATCTTCCTGGATATAATAAAAACTGATTGCGTTAAAACGAAACCTGAAACCCCGCCTCTTGAATATTCATTTCTAAAGTTTATTGGATTAATTGTCACTTCACTGCTTTTTATACCCGCATTAGTTATCTGATTTAATAAAACATCTTTCATCTCGCCTATTTTATCGTACCCTTTTTTCAAATTTCCAAGTCCGACTCTCTGAAAAAAACTAAATTCCCATTTAATAATATCAGCCTGATAATTCTTTTTTGCCATCCCAACCACTTTTATAGTTTTATAATCTTTTCTTGTATTATAAAAAAATATCCCCAGAATAATAGAGGATATTACTATGGCAATTGAAAATATTATGGTAATTTTCAATTCTTTTTTCATAAATTTCCCTCTCTATATTTTTTATAATCATTTAATATCTGCTCATGATCAAAAGCCAGCTCCGGTAATTCATCGATATTAAACCACCTGTAACTACTCGCGTCATCTCCAGCTCTTGCTTTTTTTCCATCTATCAATTCACAAACAAATACAAGAGAAATTGTTCTTCTTCTTTTATCTCTCTTTATGGAATCATAATAATTTAGAAAATCTTTTACATGAATATTTAAATTGGTTTCCTCTTTTAATTCTCTTACAACTGCCTCTTTAGCGGTTTCATCCCAGTCAATAAAACCCCCGGGAATTGCATAATATCCTTTATATGGAGTTCTTCCTCTTTTTATTAGAATAATTTTCCCATTCTTTTCAACTATACCATCTACCACACCGGGTCTATTTAAATATCTCCCGCATACGGGACATGGATTTGGATGTTCAGAAATAGATTTTTCCATGGAAACCTCCTTCAGAAACAAGGTTATTATATAATTTTATAGATTTAGGATGTAAAATTCTATTTTCATTAATCAAATAAACAATCGTTGTCCTTACAACATAAAATAGTGCATCTTCAATACTCTCATTTAATAACTTACGCGCCATCTTTGCTTCGGGGTAATTTCTTTCAGGTTCTGAAAAATCAATGATATATAATAGTTTTTCCATTTTGGACATTTTAACATCTCCAAGTGTATGGTTTTCAATTGCTGATAAAGCCTCATTACTTATATCTGAAACTTTCTGCTCTGTAATATAAGCCGATACATAGGAATGTAAGAGGGTGGGATTATATTTTTCAAAAGGATCAATCCCATGACCGGATTTCAAACTTAATCTTTTTAATTTTTTATCTGAAAAATCTTTTGCCAAATCATGAAAAATACCAGCATATTCTGCCTGTTTAGAATTTATATTATATTTTTTTGAATACTTAATCATTTCTTTAGCGGTACTAACAGAATGATCTATTCTTCTTTTGTTTTTTAGGTATTTTTTCAGTATCTGAATATTATTTTTATCTACATTTATGTTCATTATTCTTTTTTCAAATCTTTTAAAATAACTTCAATTGCTTTTTTCAGTTGTGGATCCCTATCATTTCTAACATCTTTAGGTGTATTTTCAATGTATATATCCGGTTTTACTCCGAAATTTTCCAGATTTTCACCTTTTTTACTTATCCACTTAACAGTGGGTAATCTAAAAGTAGTCCCATCCATTAATTCAACATTATAAGTGCCTATAACTCCACCTGCAGTTGTAACTCCAACTACTTTTCCCAGTTTAAGAGCTTTAAATCCTGAAGGGAATATTTCAGCATTACTAAAAGAATGTTCATTAATCAAAACGACTACAGGTTTAGTCCAACCATATTGAGATGGCTGCTCGGTCTTTTTATCCATGAATCTATGTTTGGAATAAGCATATATATCTCTTTCCAGCATTCCAAGAAGCTGGCCGCCAATATAACCTCCTCCATTATTTCTAACATCTATAATAAGTGCTTCTTTATCATAAGCATAGCTACCGAGTTCTCTTTTAAATTTGATTAAATCTTCATTCCCCATCGATCTTATATAAATATATGCAACCCTGCTATTAGTTTCTTTTTCTACTTTTTTTCTGTTAAAATATATTTTTTCTTTCCTGTATAAATTATTATAATCACGCCAGCTTTTACATTCCACATTTTCAATTTTGCCCGCATTTTCAAAATACAAATCAACTTTTTTATTTACTTTGCCAAGTAAAGCTTTATCCAAATCCACGGGATTATTAATTTTTTTATCATTAATTGATAATAATTTATCTCCATATTTAACTTTGTTTCTTATATCTGATAAAATATTTATGTATTCAATTTCAAGATTTCTATTAAAACTTACTCCAAAATAAGCAGTACGATAATTTGTATTATGCGACCTTTCTCTATTTCCCCAGATTCCAAGATGCGATGCATTCAGTTCTCCAAGCATTTCATTAATAATAGTATATAGGTCTCTCTTCATGTTTATTTTATCTATATATTCTCTATAATATTTTTTGACATTATTCCAATTAATACCATGCATCTGCCTATCATAAAAATAATGATATAATAATGACCAGGACTCATTAAACAATTCTTCGAATTCTTTCTTCTTATTAAATTTTTTAAAGACAACCGCATCATATACTTCAGTATTTCTTCCGGTATAGGTTACAGAATTAAAGCTGCCATCTGAAAGAAAATATATTCTTTTATTTTCTTCATTAACCCTTAAGGAATCTATACTTGATCTTGTTTTAATACGTCTTGCTTTATTATCGTTATTTAAATCAACAGTATACAAATAATCATTATCTCTGTCTGATTGAATTAGAACAATTTTTTCTTCTTTACCTATATATGCAATATCATCAATACTTTCATTAGAAGTCTCATAAATTATTTCCTGCTTTTCCTGAATTATGAAATCATCATCTTTTTTAATATCTGTTCCATTATTCTCATTTATATCAATATTTAATTTAACAATTTTATTTGAATCAAGTCCATTGACTATCCAGTATATCTCTTTCCCATTTTTATTCCAAACTGGCGAATAGCAATCCTCAGAAGTCATGCTGATATTTCTTTTAAAACTACCATCCCTGTTTATAAGATATATTTCAGAGTTATATGCCTCATTATATCTACGTACTAAAATTTTCTTACCATCTGGAGACCAGTTAATACCCGAAATTACAGGCATATCAAGAAGTAATTTTTCTTCATGATCTCTCATATTATGAATCTTTAGTCTGCTTAAGTCTTCAACATATAAAAGGTATTTACCCTTAGGTGAAAATTGCAGTGAATCTTTTATGGATCTGCTGTTTGTTATTTGTTTCTCAAATTTACCATTTTTATCCATTATATGTATATTTTGAAATCCCGATTTTGTCGATACAAAGGCTATAATTTCATTATTTTTTGCCCAGACAACTTCTTTTTCCCAAAAAATTGAATCTGTTAAATTTTTAGGATAAACAGTATCATCATTTTCTTGATCTGTATCATTAAATAACAAATCTCCTTCACACACAAAGATTATGTTTTTTCCATCTGTTGAAACCTCAGCTTCACTCATATTACCATACCCAATTTTATCAATTTTTTTGGGAGTAAACTGATAATCTGAATTGATTTCAAAATCTAAATGTTTCAAATTGTCTGTATCAGTATAATAAATAAACGGTTCGAAATCTGCAATAAAACTAAGAGCTTTTCCATCTTTTGTTCCATACAGCCACTGAACATCCTTCTTTTTAAAATCGGTAACCTGTTTTAATTTCCCTGTTTTTAAATTTCTTTTCCAGATATTTGCATTTCCCTTTCGATTGGAAATAAAATAAATTATTTCTTCTTGTTCTCCCCAAACAGGAAAGGTATTCATGTATTCATCTTTCTGTATATATTTTATTTTATCTTTATTCTTATCATACATAATTAAATTACGTGAATTACTTCCTTTATAATTCCTTCTCCATGTTGCTGTACCATCACTAAAAGATAAAAACTGATTTTTACTATTTCTTTTAACTTTAAATAAATCATAATCCACAATTTTTTCAGGAATTTTATTTTTTAAATCTACCATATAAGCTCTCTTACCCCTAATATCCCTGTAAGATCCTATATATAACTTGTTATTTAATCCCCAATCATATAACCCATCAAAATTTGAATTATAGGTAATTCTTTTTGGAACACCACCACTGCTCTTTACAACATAAACATCATATCCTCCATTTCTATTTGAAGTAAATCCAACATATTCTCCATCTGGAGACCATATAGGTCTGTAATCCATGTCCACATTATGTGTTAATTTTGTGGTAAGATTTGATTTGAGATTATAAATCCATACATCACCTCTATAAGTAAAAGCAAGTTTTGTTAGATCAGGTGATATAGCCGGATATTCAATTAAATCTTTTGTATACAAAACAGAACTTCCTATAATTATAATTAAAATAATTATTATTAATTTCTTCATTCTCGCTCCTTTAATTTATTTTTTATTTCGCTTATTTCAGATACATTTAAACCCATCTCACTACTGTAACTATCAATGATTGCTAAAAATACTTCTGCACTTTTTTCTGCCACCAGACAATTTGTAAAAGCTTCTTTAAGTGTTTTTCCTCCACCTACATAGCCGTGATTAGCTAAGATAACTCCTTTATTATTCTTAAATTTTTCTGAAGCTTCTTCAGCTAATTTCAAACTACCTGTTTTATAATATTTAGTTATTTCAATATCTTTATCAAAAATATAAGCCTGTTCCTCGGTTAAAATAGGAAGGGCTTTCTTTAAAACTGAAAGAGCAGTTAAAAATTTTGAATGAGTATGAATAATTGAATTAATATCTTTATTTTTTTGATAGATTTTAAAATGAAGTAAAAACTCGGTGGATGGTTTTAAACCTCCTATTTTTTTTTTATCCGACACACTCAATACAGAAATATCTTTTTTTTTAAGCACATCATAATCAATACCGGATGGAGTAATATATATTCGATTATTTTTTTTTATACTTATGTTCCCCCAGCTTCCTATAACAAAATTTTTATTTACTAATTTTTTACAATATTCAATTATATTTTTTTTTATATCTATCATAAATTATAACACCCCATCTTCATCTTTTCTTTTTAAATAAAATTCATCAAAGGTATCATCATATTCAGTTAAATATAATTTATTTTTATAACTTTCATTCCAGATATATTTAACTGTTTTTAATAATTTGAAATCATTTTTTTTAATAAAAGTTTCAATTTTTACATTCAAAAATTTTATTTTTTTGTTCTCTTTTCTATTAAATTCCATGACAATTTTAAAATCTTTAAAATCTAAAACGTTTTCAAAAATTTCTCCCACGTTGCTTTCATCTACTTGAAAAGCATTTCTTCTTTTTTGAATTTTTTCGGAATTATTATATAATATTTCATATTCAACTAATTCATTACTAATTGAATCATCACTAAAATTTTTCAAATAATGAATAAAAAGATAAAGATATTTTTTTTTCTCGTTTTGTTCTATAATAAATAAGCGATGTAGTATTTCTCCATTGAATCCATTTTCTTTATTTTTAACTTTCAGATCATTATCTACAAATACTGCTCTATCAACTATTTTTAAATTATTCTTTTCAAATTCTTTGGTAAACCTTTTATCTATCCTTGGTACTGAATAATACATGGCAATAAGCAATATTATAGTTAGAAATAGAGTTGATATTAATATTTTTATTTTTTTATTCATTTCAATTTTTTATATAGACTTTATTCCCTGAAATCATGAGCTGATTATTAAAAAATAACCTTATGGCCTCGGGATAAGCTTCACATTCCTTGTTAAAAACTTTTTTTGCAATATCTTCAGGAGTATCATCAGCCTTTATACTAACAGCTTTTTGAATAATTATAGGACCATTATCATATTTTTTATCCACAAAATGTACAGTACACCCTGTAATTTTTACACCCTTGTTATGAACCGCCCTGTGTACCTTCATCCCATAATATCCCTTTCCACAAAATGCAGGGATAAGAGCTGGATGAATATTCATTATTTTATTATTATATTTATCGGGATAATCATAAAGACTTAAGAATCCAGCCATTATTATTAATGAAAACTGATAGCCTTCAAGAATATTATCAATTTGGCTAGAAAATTCTCTGGTAGAATTATATTCGTTTCTTTTAACAACATAGGACTCAATATTATATTTCTTAGCAATTTCTAAGCCTCTTACATTATTTTTAGATGATATAACCACTTCTACATTTATATCATCGATGGTATTTAAAATATTTTCAAGAGTTCTTCCCGAGCCGGATAATAAAACCGCAATTGATTTTTCCATAACTCTCCAAAATTAAAAGGCAGGCGCACCTGCCTTTTCTTATATTAATTCAGATAATCTTTTAAAGAGTTGCTTGCTTTAA
>CAZUKV010000026.1:0-11957 GCA_964621075.1 uncultured bacterium
CCCCCAGCAAAAGAGATAATTTCAGGCTTGTTGGTTAATTTTAAAAGTTCTCTTATTACTGACCTTTTTAAATTATTAGCATTTTTGGAATAAAAATTTTCAATATTAGAAATCATAAATCCCTCCTCTAATTTTTAATTAGTTTAATTAGTTTATTACAATTCTCTTTTTTATTATCTGCTTTGAAAATATATGAACCAACTACAAAAACATTGGCTCCTGCTTTTTTCAAATCTTTTATTAATTTCGGTTTAATTCCACCATCAACTTCTATATCCACTTCGTTTCCAACAATTTTTCTGGCTTTCTCTATTTTTTTCAACATTTCTGGAATTAAAGATTGCCCTCCAAAACCAGGTTCAACTGTCATTATTAAAATACGATCAAGATAATTTTTTATTGGATTAATTACCTCTATGGGTGTTGCTGGGGTTAATGAAATCCCTGCCTGGCAGCCAAATTCTAATATTTTTTTTAATATAATGTAACTATGACTTGTTGTTTCATAATGGAAAGTTAAAATATCACTTCCCTGGTTGCAGAAAGATTTCCAATATTTTTGAGGATTACTAATCATTAAATGTGTATCAAGGGGTTTTTTATAGTTTTGATTTTTTAAAGCTTTTAAGACCGGAAACCCGTAAGACAGATTCTCAACAAAATGACCATCCATTATATCTAAATGAATTTCATCAATATATTTTAGAACACTATCGATTTCTTTTTTTAAACTTAAGAAATTTGCATTTAGTATTGAAGCTGATAATTTGTATTTCATCAATCACTCCTTTTAAGAGATACAAGAAACATTCCATCCATGTTATCATGTACTGGATTGGTTCTATACATTCCCTTTTCTAATATACTATCACTTGATAATATATTGTTCAAACATTTTTTTTGATTAATATTATAATATTTGTAGTCATTATTCTTAATAAAATTAGATATAACACCTTCATTCTCCTTATAATTTAAAGTGCATGTACTGTAATATATCACTCCCTTTTTTTTTATTAATTCTGCAGCCTTTTTTATAAGTTTTTGCTGTAATTTATACAGCGAAATTAAATCTTTTTTCTTTAATCTATATTTTATGTCTATTTTTTTAGATAAAACCCCAAGTCCGGAACAAGGTACATCAAGAAATATTTTATCAAATTTTACCTTAGTTTTATATGTTAAAAAATCTTCCTGTATTAACTTTACATTATTAATTTTTAATCGATTAAGATTATTTTTTAATCTATTCATTCTTTTTTTAGATTTTTCAATTCCATATATATTATTTTTATTTTCATCCGCTGCCTGTGCAAAATAGGATAATTTGCCGCCCGGTGCACTGCCAACATCAAGGAAATTCCCTTTTAAAGGAAGAACACTTTGTGATATTAACTGAGCTGCCTTATCCTGAATATAAAAAAACCCTTTGTCAAATCCCGGAAGTTCAGAAACCTTTATTTTATCCAAGATTCTCACATAATAAGGAAGATATTTACTGATTTCATACTTGATATTTCTTTTTTTTAAATAATCTAAGTAATTACTTTTTTTTATTGCTCTGGTATTAATTCTTAAATCTAAATAATTATCTTTAAAAAAATATTTAAACAAGTTTTCAATTTCTCTATAAGAATAATATTTAGAATAAATATCAATTATCCAAACTGGAAATGAATATTTAACTGATAAATAACTTTTTTTATCTTTGGGTAAATTGACACTGCAATCATCTCTAATAAAATTCCTTAATACAGCATTGACAAGCCCTTTATCCTGTTTGCCATATTCTTTTGCAAGTTCAACTGCTTCATTAACAGTTGCATAATTGACAGAAGAATCATTAAATAAGATTTCATATAAAGCAATTTTTAAAATTATTTTTATCTTATTACCAACCGGTCTTTTTAAATAATTATCAATTATATATTCAAGGTATATTTTGTTCTCTATTACACCTTTGATCAACCTGTATTCAAAACTATTTAAATCATTCTGTTCTAAAAGATGATCAATATAGTAGTTACTATTCTCCCATTTATAAACTAACTGAAATACATTTTTTCTTTGTTTCATTTTAAATCAAATTAATCCCGAATTTTTCATTTAATACCCTTATAAATCTGTTAACTGGAAAACCAACAATATTAAAATAATCTCCTTTAATTTTTCTAATAAAAAATCCTCCATAGCCCTGTATGGCATATCCGCCTGCTTTATCATGAAACTCATCTAAATTTAAATATCGATTAATTTCACCTTCTCTTAGTTTCATGAAAAAAACACTGCTTCTTTCATAAAATATATAATCTTTATCACCATTTGAAATATTCACAGCAGTTATAACATCGTGTGATGAATCAGATAATTTTTTTAAAATTTTAAAAGCATCTTTCCTGTTTTCAGGTTTCATTATAATTTCATTTTTATATACTATGGTATCAGCAGTTACATATATCTCATCAGTTTTATTTTGTACATATTTTTTTAATTTTTTCATTTTTTCTCTACAAATAGATTTAGCAGTTTTAACAGGAGCTTGTTTATGTATATACCTGTTTTCATTAATACTAAATTTTACTGTTTTGAAATTTAAATTTAATTTCTTAAATAATTCTATTCTGCGGGGAGAAGAAGAACCCAAAACAAATTTCATTTAAATTCTCTTTTGCTTTTTATCATGATTGTAACGGGTCCATCATTACATAACTCTACCTGCATATACCCTCCAAATTTACCTGATTGAATATCAGGAAAACCATTATCAATGGAATATTTGACAAAATAATCATATAAATTTTCAGCTTTTTTTCGAGAAGCTGCTTCATTAAATGAAGGCCTATTTCCTTTTTGGGTATTAGCATGGAGCGTAAATTGGGAGATTAAAAGAATATTCCCTCCATTTTTTAAAATTGAATTATTCATTTTTCCTTCTTCATCTTCAAAAATTCTTAAATTTTTAATTTTTTTAAAAATATAATGAACGTCTTCTTTTGTGTCATCCTGGTGAATACCTAAAAAAACAAGTAACCCATTATTTATTTCACCTTTTAACTTATCATCAACTTTTACAGAACCACTGCTTACCCTCTGTACAAGAGCTCTCATTCCAAAATTATTCCCCCACCCTTTTGAAATTCATCTTTTTTATCAAGTAAAATAAAATTAAAGGGATAATCAATAAACTTTTTCAGTATACCATTAAACATCAATAGCAACTTATCTTTATTTCTGAATAACACAATATAATTATCTTCATGTTTTATAAAATTATTACCCATTGTATAAAATCCATTTTTGCTAGTTTTAATATTAAATTTATTGATTAACAACTCTGGAATAGTATTAGTTTTGTTATAATAGATAACTCTTTTTTTATCCGAAATATTTATATCTCTATTAAAATTTTTTACCCAGTATTTTTTAGTATTTTTATCAAAACATGTTATCTGGTGGGTGAAAAAAGATTTTATATTAGGTAAAATCCTGCTTTCATCTTTAATTTTCTCCCATTTTGATGAATCTCTGTTAAATATATAATAATTTTTTGTTTCCGTTTTGCTGTTTAAGTTTTCACCATCAATATTTATATTTTTATATCCAGATTTTAAAGAAAATAGAGAAAGATTCCTTGTATAAATATTAATTTTGCTTTTTAAAGATTCAACACTAACTCCAAATCTATCCTGGCTGTAATCTTTTAATTCAAGAATTTCAATTCCACCAGCCCTATTATTTGTTATATTACTGCTAAAATAATTATAATTATTAATTGGTTCAATTTCAATAGAACTAATTCTATTAAAAATTTCATTTTCATCTATGTAGTTGTATTTTAGATATTTAATATTATCAATTTTCTCTAACAATTCATTATTAAAAGAATTATAAATGTAAGTAATGTTAAAAATTCCCATATTTTCTTTTAAAATATTATCAAAAAAACTAAAATTATCTTTATAATGATCGGATATTATTATATTAAAATCATTACTCAAAGGGTTTTTTAAAAAGCGAGACAGTACATTTTTTATGTTAATATCCCAAAGTATTAAGTTTACTGTGTTGTTAGAATTTTTTAAATTTTCTATAATTTCTATTAGATCAAAATAAGTAAATCTATCAAATTGTTTTTCAATTTTTATAAGATACATGTTTTGCAACCTAATAGAATCATTGGAGTATATATCAAGGAGGGTATCCCATTCAGCTATTAAAACCAAATTTTTAATCTTATTAGAACTACTATTTTTTTTAAATAACTTATATTTTTGGTTATCAAGTGATGATTTTTTTATCTGTACATTTCTACTGGCTTGATTATATATTTTCTTATATCTGTAATTATTTAATGGGATATCGAGACTTTCAAAATATTCAAAGTTTATTGAAGAATCTAAATTTTCATATTTAATATCTAATTTATTATCCTTCAGCAAATTTTCATTATCTAAAATCAATCTATATTTATTAACTCCTTTATTTATAAATATATTTTTTTTATAGTTTTTACCATTTAAATTAATTATCAAAGAATCACTATTTTGATTATCCGAATTTATTTCAAAATTTATAATTTTTTTTGAGTCAAATGTAAAAAATGTGGGATTTTCAATATGTAAATAATTATTTGAAAAATTAAAATATATTGAATAATAAGACTCGCTTAAAACCATTTTTTTACTGTTGTATTTATCATTGTCATATATAACAAAATTTATTTTTAAAGGTATTTTTTTAAAAAAAATTATTTTTTTCCAGGGAATTTTTATTTTATATAAAATTTGTTTATCTAATTTTTCTCTTTGAATAATTGCTGAGATGTTACTCTTAACTTCTATTTTGCCATCTGAACTATCTCTCCACTGAATATAATAATCGATATTTTTATATTTTATTATTAGTTTGTTACTATCTCCAATTCCTTTATCATGAACTTTTATATTATCCCTTTTTTTCATGTTAAAAATTAAATATTTATCATTAAATTGAGGAGTTATAACAGCAGATAAATCATTTAATCCAAAATATGGGCCATTTCTTATCTGATTGGAATATCCCATATAAATTTTTGGATACTCATTACCATTTTGATTAATCATATAACTGGGTTCATATATAGGAGTATCCTCTATTCTCTCTATAGTTAGAGAGATCATATTGTTACTAAAAAAAAGAAGAATAGAAATACTAATTATTATTTTAAAAAATAATTTCAAATCCTACTCCAACACCAAACTCATTATAACTATTTATCATATTATCACTTCTATAAATATTGTACATAAAATTTCCCGAAAAATTTAATTGATTGGCAAGAGAATATTCTGCACCAATTTTGTTATTAATTTTTAAACTATCATTTTCATACTGGCTGGTATACCACTTTTCATCATAAAGAAAATCATAAGATAGTTTTAAAGTTGAGGTGGATTTTTTATTTCTCTGGCTAAATAAAAGTTTTAATATTTTTTTTGTTCTGAATTCGTAATCAATACTAAAATTTGTTTTGAATTGATTGGTCTCCGTTGGTTCATTATTGTCTCTATACTCCTTAGACTTATTTAAATAAATAGAAAATTCAGTTTGAATATTTTTTTTCCAGCTAATATTCCATGTAAATTGAGGAATAATCGAGATAGTTTCTTTTTCATAATTAGAACTTTTAGTAATACTTCTAACTTTATCATATTTAAATCTCATATTCTGATAGCTAATTAATGAAGATAATTTACTAAATAGTGGTAGATTTGAAAAATCCCTCACATAAATACTAAATCTTGGCCAAACAAACCTTTCCATAATTTGAAAATTATTTGTTTTATATTGTTTGTCAGCTATGGAATATTCATATTCAATTTTTGTATCAAAAATGTTAAATAATTTTGTGTTATAATTTAAAAAATAATTATCTTTATCCAGATCATAATCAGGTGTTTGATGTTCTATTAGTTCCTGTTCATCACCTAATATTAAACGATAATCATAATCTTTTGTTATATCATCGAATTCAAGTTCTTTATTATTAGAATATTCCAATGTAAGTTCGAACTTATCATCAAAAAGATTTATATTTTTCACAAGTTCTATAAAGGTAAATTTAATCTCTCCACGGTAAAATCTCTGGAAATCATAGTTGGAAGATAAGTAACTATCTTCAATAACATTCAGGTCCCATCTATCTCTTAAACTTGTACTGTAATCTAAAGACAATCTAACAAATTGATTAATCCTATTTATATAATTATTATCAAATCTAAAAAATTTTTCTTTAAAATTAAATTCATTTTCAGCTAAATTCCATTTCTCCGTTAAATCATATTGAAAATCAGTTCTGAAATCATTAACCCATTCCCATTCAAGATCAAGAGTCCAATCCTGTATTTTCAATGATTCATTTTTATATTCATCATCACTACTGTAAAAGAATGTCCTTATTAATTTTTCAGAAGCCTTCAAATTAAAATCAATTGGTAGAAATTTTACAGAAAATATTTCATAATCAAAATAAGAATAGTTTAAATTAGCATAATGAGTAATTTTTTCATCATAATATGGTGACTCCATATTGGTATTTTTATCAATTTTGTAATCATAAGAATAATTAATATTGGGCCACTTATTTTTTGAAAATTTGGATGAAATATTATACTGATCGGTTTCTGTTCTCCCCCAGTTCGAAATATTTCCCTGTGTATTTATAATATTATCACTTTCCCTAAGTGAGTTAATATAATTTATAGAAGTTTTAAAATTCATATTGTTTTTTGGGGAAATCATATTTCCAAAATTGACATTCGCATTAATTCTCTGGGTCATATCACTGATATTATCTGGTTGATTCCCTATTAATGAAAATTTACTGTCTTTAGATTCAAGAAAATAATATAATGATACATAATCTTTATAACTTAAATCTGCAGATAGGTATTTAGCCTGTCCTTTTTGAATATTTGGATCATATAATTTAATATCATTAACATATATTTTTCCGCTATAAGGGCCTCTTGTACTATCTCCTTTAACCCCAAAATAAATATATTTAATATTTTTAATATTAGCCTGCTCACCTACTTTTTCTATATCCGGATTATTATTTATATTTTTAAGATCAGATACAGTTATATATCTCCATTCTGAACTATCAGAAGAATCCACCTCTTTTGTTATTTCGTAATAGTTGTTTTCATTAGTAGCAAGTCTAACAAAAAGATCAAAGGCTCCAGATATATCTTCTGTTGCATAATAAGCAAATTTGATTTTATTGTATATTGTATAGTCTCTTCCACGACCATAATTTTTTTCACATAGACCATAATTTTCACCATCAATAAAATCATTCATGTCAAAATCCATAACAAGTGAAATATCTTCAACAACTGTATCACTGTTATCGATATTATAATCATGAAGCGGTTCATAATCGGGATCTGTATAATTACTAATTGTTTTTACTTCAAAAGTATTTGTTTCTGGTTCAACTTTCTTTACTTCCCACGATGTTCCAACAATATCCAGGTTTGCTATTTCAAGGCTGCCTCCATTAAAATTTTCACCCCATAATCTTATGTGTTTTACAAGGTTTAAGTAATCTATTAACCCACTTTCAAAATTATTCAAATCGATTGAAATTTTATGCCAGCTGTTATCTCCAATAAGAGAAATTTTATAATTTAAAACTTCTTCATTGGTTCTGAGAACACCATCTCCATCTAAGTCTTCATCATCCAGACGGTTATTAGAACTTCCAATTTTGTAAACATCTGAATTCACATTGAAATCAAAGCCCACATCTTCATCTATATCAAGGGTATTGTTCATATTTGAATCCTCAGTATCAAGTATCCCATCCTGATCACTATCCTCATCAATTATTCCAAGATCAATATTTATATCTCCAGAACTACCTTCAAGTTTATACCAGAATACAATTTTCTCATAATTAGTAAAATCAGCTCCTCTGTTTGATATTCTCTGAACATATGAGAAAAAATCATTGGGATTATCCGGTAAATTTTCAATTCTCATTATCTTTTTATCCTGGTCTCCATAATCGGGATCAATTTCATTGAGCTCAACATATGTTTCATCAAAAAAATCTTTTGGAGTTATAACATCAATATATCTTTCGCTATTGAATTTTCCTTCCGGGGGAGATGCTATCAACCAGTTATTTTCTAGCAAGCTTATATTAGATTCAATTTCACTATTCTCCATATCTTCAAGCATCACTTCACCATAGGTATTTGGATTTATATTACTCTGAGCAAACTCACCTTTTATCAATGCATTAAATTCTTCTCCCTTATAATCATAATATATGTCCGCTCCGTAAACACTGTGGCTTGTAGTTTCATCTCCAAAACTGGGGGCTCTATCTAAATTTTGTTCGGGCATCCAATCACGTATGTAGGTTGACCCTATATAGAAATCATTTACAAGATTTAATTCAAGCCTATTTCCAAATAAAGTTTTGCTCTCTGAAGCAAATATGGGCTGATATTCATAGTTAATCTCAATTTCTGAATCCGCATTAATTATATCCTGGTTTGTAAAAGTTATAGTCCCAAGAGTATAATCAATCTTATAATCCTTATTTTTTACCAATTCTCTCCCATCAACAACAACATGTTCACTTCCTGCTATAATATCCAAATGATCCAGACTGTATGATTGCTTAGGTGTAAAATATCTTACATGTATATAAAAATATATTCTTGGATTTGTAAAATCTTCATAAATTTCACTATTATCAATCTGATTTAATAAATCTATAAAAGAAGCTTCTCCGATTTCATTATAAATAGATTCAAGGTTATCCGGCAGTGAACTGACAGAAACTGTACCGCCATCAATATATCTCAAAAAATCAAAGGGTTTTTTATTTATATAATAGCTACCATCTTTTTTATATTTAAATTCCAGAAAACCATCTTCATAATCTATAAATTTTGAATCTGCATAACCATCATTATCTTCATCAATCCCCAGTATATATGAATAATAATAAGTCTCTCCATCTACTTCAACCTGCTCATCATCAGCTGAATCATAAATTCGAACAACAGTTTCATCAATTGATAAACCATTACTACCGAGGAAATATTTATTTTTCATCCTTGCATCGGAAAATCTTTCTTCAACCTCATAAATTAATTGTTCGCTATTAAAATTTGAAAAATCATGCAAAATACCATTTGAATCCCTGTAAGTAATTAAAAGATATCCATCATCATAACTGTTATCAAACTCAATTATTGAGCTATCTTCATCTTTTATTAAATAATCTTCAACATTTTCCAGTTTATCAAGATAAAATTTCCTATCTTCACCATCTATGATCAAATCAACTTCAATTGTATTTTCATCATTGGTAAATTTATTTTTATCATCATAATAAATTGAAACATCCTCTATGGGAAACTCATTATTGTCAAAAACATTTTTTAAATTATAAAACTTTTTTTCATAACTGGAGGAAGAAATCATATCTGAAGTTAACTGTGTATTCCCTTTAAATGAGGCATCACTTGTTTCCCCTTCTTCCTTACTTAAAATTGCATAATAAGAAACAGGTCCGACTTTGATTTCAGCTTTTCCTCCAAATAATTTTTTATTAAAACTTATAAATTTTGTACGTGGAAGTGTTAGATTTATATCACCTAAAATAATTTCTTGAATAATATCATCTTCTGTTCCCAAATAGGATAATTTGATATTTTTCTTTGCTTCCCACTCATTTGTATCATCATAATTTATATCAATATAAAATCTATTTTTAATATTTCCCTCAACTCTCACCTGCATTTCCTGATCAATATAAAAGTCATTATAAGAATCCATTGAAGAAAAATTATCCTCCGTTGCAGATCTGTAAGGATAAGTTTTATTTGAAATATTAAAACTAATTTTTTTCCGTCCTGAAATGGTTATTTCAGAATCTTTACCCAAACTAATATCAGGAATAAATCCATAATCTTCACTATATAGACTGATATCTTCGTCTGCATTTATTTTTTTCCATAATTTTATATCAAACTTTAGCTCAGGATTTATATATATTAAATCTATTCCATAATAAAAATCTTTAAATTTAGAAAAATCTATTAATTTATCTTCTCCTAATTCAGTTGTTTCAAGATTTGATTGTTCAATATTTGACATTTCAATATCCCTTTTCATTCTTGTTGGTTTTGGTTTAGGTCTTGCATTCAAGATGGAAATATTGAAAAAAATAATACTTGTTAATATTAAAGTTAAAAGAATTTTTTTATTCAAGATATCACTTAAGTCCCAAGCACATGGTTTTAGCTGTTTCAATAATATGATCATTTATATTCTCCCCGGCAATCATTCTTGCTACTTCGGTTATATGTTCCTTTTCATTTAATTTTCTTACTCTGGATACAGTTCTATTATTAAACTCTCTTTTTTCTATATATAGATGATTATCAGAAGCAGCAGCAATTTGAGGTTGATGTGTAATAACAATTAATTGAAATTGGTCTGCAAGAGTAATCAGTTTTTTTGCCATTTTTTTTGATATCTCTCCCCCTATACCGCTGTCTATTTCATCAAATATTAATAAATTAACATCATATTTGTGACTTAACACAGATTTTATTGAAAAAAGAATCCTTGATAATTCTCCTCCTGAAGCAATTGATACAAGAGGGTAGAAGCCCTCTCCCGTATTGGTTTCAATATAAAATTCTATATTATTCATTCCATTTGAATTATAATAGTTTTCATTTATTTTTAATCCTTCATTATTTTTATAAAATTTGACGTCAAATGAAGCTTTATCCATTGATAAAAATGAAAGTTCTCTTTCAATTTTTTTCGAAAATTCTATAGAGACACTCTTTCTTTTTTGTTCAATTTCTTCAGCAATAAATATTAATTCTTTTTCTAATTTTTCAATTTCTTTCTTTATTTTTTCAAAATCAAATGATGTTTCCTCAATTTCATCTATCTCGTTTTTAATTTTTTTCTGGTAATCTAAAATCTCATCGATGGAGTCACCATATTTATTTTTTAACTTTTCAATTTTATTCAACCTCATATTTAATTTTTGTAATCGATTTTCATCAAGTTCCATGTCGTCAATGTAAAACTTCAATTCTTCAGAACTTGACATAAATTGTTCTATGCCTTCTTCAATCTCCTTAACAAACCTATCCATCTGATCATTAACATTTTTTAAATTATTCAAGTTTTTAAATAAATTATCCATGATATCTTCAAATACTTCATTTTCTTCTGTTAAATTATGAATAAAATTACCCGACAATATTATATCTTTTGCTCTTTCAAGCATTTGTATCTCTTCAGTTAAATCTTCATCCTCACCAATTTTTGGTTCTACTTTACTTATTTCATTATATTCATATTTCAAATTATCCAATCTTCTTTTTAATTCTTTCTTATTATTTTTATATTTTTCATATCTCTCAGTCATATTTTTCAAGTGTTGAAACTTTTTTGAGTATTTTTCAAGAAGAGAGTTATAATCCCCATAAAAATCAATAAATGATATATGGTTTGAAGAATCCATAAGCATCTGATGTGCATTCTGATTATTTAAATCAACCAGTTTAGACATTATTTTTCTAACAAGTTTCAAAGGCACTCTATTTTTATTAATAAAAACCTTATTCCGTCTTTCCCTATGTATTATTCTTTCCAGAGTCACTTCTCTATTTTTTGGTATTATTTTATTTTTTTTTAAAATTGATTCGACTTCCTCATCAACTCTGAAAATAGCTCTGATTAAAGCACTTGCATTCCCTTTTCTTATAATATCAATATCGGCTCTCTCCCCCAGCAAAAGAGATAAAGCATTTATGATAATGGTTTTTCCTGCTCCGGTTTCGCCGGTGATAACATTGTATTTCTCATCGAAATTTATCTCAACCTTATCTGCTATAGCAAAATTTTCAATATACAAATACTGT
>CAZUKV010000027.1:0-11797 GCA_964621075.1 uncultured bacterium
AAAAACTTATTTTGTTAAAGAATCCCAATAAAAGGCCAAGTGGACAGGTGGTATTACAGAATGGTCTTCTAAAAAAAACTGAAGATCCAGTAAATATAATTAATATAAAAATTTTCCAGTAATAAAGAAGACCTAAATAAAAATCATTGAACCATACCAGAGTTAATCCTGCTTCAAGACTTCCAGCGGGACATAAGTATGAACAAAAAGCAGTTTTTTTAAATATTAAAGGTATTAATATAACAAAAACAACCAGTGCGATATATTTGATAAATCTAAAATATTTATGAATGTGGAAATTCTTTTTTGATAATTTATTCATTAGATCCTGAAAGGACCCAAAGGGGCATACATGTCCGCAAAACCACCTTCCAGACGTAATTCCTGCAGTTCCAATTATTCCAATTACCCAGAAAGAGAAATTATATTTAAAATAAGATATCATTTGCTGCAGTGATCCAATTGGGCATGATGTACTTGCAGCGGGACAGGAATAACAGTTTAATACAGGAAGGCAGAATTTTTTTAAGGATCCCTGATAAAGTGAGCCATCAAAAAAGTTTTTCAAAAAAGGATTAGCTGCTAAAAATCCAAAAATCTGGTGAAAAATTCTGTTTTTAATAATTTTTAAAAATTTCATTTTAACCTATTCCTACACATGAAAAACAGATGAAAATTGCATTTGTCAGGATTGTATTTAATTCGTCAAAGAAATATCCCAAAAAAATAAAAGTTATAAAAATAAATAAAAGAAAAAATCTTATAATCTTTTTTTTCTTAGAATTCATTTATAATATCTCCTTTACCATGTCGATTGTTTCCCTGGCTTCTTTAACATCATGTGCTCTAATAATATTTGCACCATTCATTAAGGAAATTGTATGTGCAGAAATTGTCCCTGTAAGTCTATCTTCTACCGGTCTTCCTGTTATTTTTCCTATAAAAGATTTCCGGGACAATCCGATTAATACAGGATAACCAAGTGATGCAAATTCTTTTAATCTTCTTATAATTTCGGTGTTATTTTCAAGTCTTTTTCCGAATCCAATTCCCGGGTCAATTATAATATTTTTCCTATTTATATTATATTTTATTGCTTTTTGTATGGAGTTTTTAAAATAGGTATATATTTCTTCAATAACATCCTCATATTGAGGATTTTTTTGCATATTTTTTGGAGTTCCTTTAATATGCATTAAGATTATTCCAGCATTATAATTTGATACTACCTCCGGCATATTTTCATCAAAATTAAAACCTGAAATATCATTTATTATATCTGCTCCGTTTTTAAGCATTTGTTCGGCAATTTTGCTTTTATATGTGTCAATGGATACTGGTATCCTATCATCAATTTTTTTAATAATTTCAAGAGCAGGGGCTAATCTTTGCAATTCTTCTTCCTCGTTTACTCTTTCGCTTCCCGGTCTCGTGGATTCAGCTCCCAGATCAATAATATCTGCACCTTCTTTGATAATTTGTTCAACTCTTTTTTTAATAATTTCTTTTTTTGTATATTTCCCTCCATCATAGAAGGAATCGGGAGTGACATTCAGAATACCCATTACTTTAGGTGTTTTTAGTGGTATTTTTTTTCCTCTAAAATTAAATGATTTAGAATGTTTTTTTAAAATATTTTTTAATTCTTTTGATATTTTTTTTAAAGAAAAAGGTTGTTTTTCGAATCTGCTTGCAATTCTGTTTATTTTTCTTTTTGTACTGATTATTATTACGTTACATTTTTTAGGTTTTCCTGAGATAGCATTTCTTGGAATAACAGCATCTGCTCCCTCAGCAAGGCAGTCCTGTTTAATAATATTAGCTGCTTCAATTTTTAAATCATTAATTTTTATTAAAAATGTTTCTTTTTTATTTTGGAAAATAGAATAAGCGTATTTATCTACACCAATCCTATCCATTTCTTTATCAAAATCTTTATAATTAGGATATAATATTCTTATTTTTTTGCTCAATTTTACCCCTTTTTTAAAGTTGTTTTATTAAAAAGAAATTTAAAATTCCAAAATTGATTTTATATGTATATTGTTATTATGTCAACTTTTAATTAGTTTAGAACTTTTAAATATCTTGAAACAGAATATTATTTAAGATATACTTAGTTTGACAAGGAGGCGTAAATGGGTGATGTTCTTTTTCAGGTAGGAGAATCGGCTACATTTGATGAAAGTTTAAAACATAAATATTTCCATAACTCTATTGAAAGAAGTAAAAAAGAATTCAGTAAATATGGAAGTTTATTATCTATGGTAGATACAATAGAGCAACAGGAAGGAATACTCGGTAATATTTCAAAATTTTATAAGAAAGATGTGAAAAAAAGCAAAAATCCCAGGATGTCTTTGAAGAAAGCGTTAATGAAATATGATATTACCGGAGAATTTTTCATCGGGGTTTTTTATAAAAGAAGATTTTATTATGTTTTTACAGAAAATATAGATGTGTTTTTACTTAGAAATGAAGAGTTACGTGAACTTTCAGATAAGAAAAATCAATATGTTGAAAGTGATATAGATTATTATTTCGGTGAGCATGTTGTTTTCAAAAATGATAGAATAGCCGCTTTTACAGATTTAATTACGAATGTTTTAACATCAAGAGAAATTAAAGATATACTGCTGGAATATAAAGAAAATGTTTCTTCACAGGAATTACTAAATTCGGCTTCAAGCAAAATCCAGGATGAAAAGATGCTTGTTTTAACTATCAAGGTAAATAATTTGAATGTTGTTTTTTCTTCTAAAAATATTAAACCATTTTTATTTACGCTGTTTATCATTTTTTTATCTCTTTTAGTTATAAAAATTGTTTTTGATAGTAAAATTCCATTTAAAAATATATTTGATACCGGTAATAAAATTATAAAAGATGTCAAAGACAACAATACTGAAAATGATGAAAAGGAAGACAATATTAAAGTTATAAAAAATATTAATTTACCTTTAAAATCAATTACAAAATGGTCAACATCAGTAAATGGGTCCATATCTTCTTCGCCGGTAGTTTATAAAAACAGTTTATATATATGTTCAAAAGATAAGTATATCTACTGTTATGATTTAAATACAAAAAAATTAAAATGGAAAAAATTTATGGCTTATAAAATAGGTGCAACTCCTTATATAGACAGTTCAGGTTTATATATTGGAACTTATAAAGGATATTTTTATAAATTATCAACAAAAACAGGAAAGATAATATGGAAATATGGTACCGGACAGAGAATTGTATCATCGGCTGATTCTGATGATAAACATGTTTATTTTGGTTCAAATGATAGTTTTGTTTATGCATTAGATAAAAATAAGGGTGAATTATTATGGCGGGTAAGAACTGATAATATAGTATGGAGTTCTCCAGTTATTGATTCTGAAAATTTATATGTTGGTTCTCTTGATCATTATATATATGCAATTAATAAAAAAACAGGAGAAATCAAGTGGAAAAGAAGAGTTGGCAACCAGATATATTCTTCTCCTGTGATCAAGGGGAATAAACTCTTAATAGGAGCAAGTGATAATAATCTTTATTGTATAAATAAAAATACAGGAGGAATTCTGTGGAGTTTTGGTGCCAAGAAAGAAATTGCCGGTAAAATAAATACTGATGATTCTGGGGTTTATTTTGGAACCGAAAATGGTATATTTTATAAAATTAATATTTTAAATGGTGAATTAATCTGGGAATATCAGGCCGGTGATGTTATTAGATCCCTTCCTAAATTAACAAATAGAATAGTATATTTTACAAGTTATGATGGATTTGTTTATGCACTGAAAAAAGATGACGGCAAACTGGTTTGGAAAGGAAATATGGAAGGCAGTATCTATGCTTCTGTTGAAATTATCGAAAATGGCGTTGTTGCTGCTGATTTGAAGGGTAATATTAAAATTTTTGAAAGAGATATTGATAAGTTAAAACCCATTAATATTGAATCGGGTCAGCAGATACAAGAAGAGGTGGATGTTGAATAAAATATATTTCTTTTTAGTTTTATTATTATCATTAAACAGTATAAAAGGTGAAATTATAATTCAGAAAAAGGATTCTAATTACGGAAAAAATAAAGATGAGAAAAAAATTTTAATACTTAATAATAAAAATAGTGGGACAAATATACATGTTGAAAAGAATAAACAACATAAAAAAACTAACTCTTTGGAAGAATATAATCTAATGGTTATTAAAGAAGCTGTTAAAAGAATTTGTTATGAACATGAAATGAATCATAAATTAATAGAGTCAATGGTTGAAGTTGAATCAAATTTCAATCCTTATGCTATTTCTTATAAAGGAGCAAAAGGATTAATGCAGCTTATGCCACAAACAGCAAAAGCGTATGATGTAAAAAATATATTTAATATTTATGAAAATTTAGAAGCAGGAATCAAATATTTCAAATATCTTTTTGGCAAGTATAATCAGAATGTGAGGTTGGCTCTTGCTGCTTATAATGCTGGTCCTACAGCGGTAAACAGATATAATTCAATTCCTCCGTATAGAGAAACTCAAAATTATGTAAAAAAAATCTTAAGACTTTTTAAAAAAAGAGGAGGAAATATATCTGAATTAAATTCAAATTTGATTGTTTTCAAAGACGATGAGGGAATTATAATTACCAATCAAATTTTGAAGGATTAGGAGTTAATATGAATAAAAAAATAAAAATAAAAATTATATCCTCTGATAATAGAAAGGTTAAGAGATTTTCGTTTTCAAAACAAAAATTGTATTTGATATTATCTTTATTAATAGTTCTAACAGCTTTTATACTATTAGGACTATTTAAGTCTTCTAAATATCATCTACTTGCTAATAAGTATGCTGTAACCAGAGTGAATAATAAAAAATTGAGAGAAAATTATACAATATTTCAGGATAAATTAAAAACCTATGACGATAAACTCGAGAAACTTGAAGATATTTGTGATAATGTTCTTATATTGAATTCTCTCCCCCCTGCTTTTAAGGGAAAAGATAATGTTCATGTTGGTGGGAGAGCTATCAAAAAAATTGAAGGTAAAAATGTTGATAAATTAAATGATGATTTAAATATTGAATTTTCTCAGGTTAATTTAAAGGTAAAATTATTAAAAAGTAATTTTTATAAAGTTATTGATAAAATGGAAAACAGTGTTAATAAATGGGATAATATTCCAATTATATGGCCAATCGAAGGATGGATATCTTCAAAGTTTGGCTGGAGAGAATCTCCCTTTTCAAAAAATAAAAAAGAGTTCCATACGGGTCTTGATATTACCAATCTTCCGGGTAGTCCAATTAAAGCTGCTGCTAAGGGGTATGTATCTTTTGCAGGATGGCTTGGGGTATATGGAAAAGTGGTTATAGTTGAGCACGGTTTTGGTTATGAAACAAGGTATGGGCATTTAAATAAAATTAATGTAGAAGAGGGAATGTATGTTAAAAAAGGATATAAAATTGGAACTTTAGGAAATACAGGGCGAACTACCGCTCCTCATTTACATTATGAAATATTAAAAAATGGAAAATTGGAAAATCCAATGAAATATTTAATTCCTGAAGAAAATAAAATACTCAGGAGAGTTACAGAATTATATGGAAGATAATAAAAATTATCATTTTTTAATAGTAACAGAAGATACTGAAAAAATAAAAAAATATTCTTTAACCAGAGAAAAGATAAGAATATATGGAACAATTGCACTTGTCATTCTGTTATCATTAATAGTAGCGGCTGGTTTTTTTATGCATGACTATTTAAAAGTGGCTCAAAATATTAAGCCTGCTCAAAAAAAGTATATAATAACTAAAAATCAAAACTTGAAACTGCGGCAGGAAAATGAAAAACTATATAATAAATTAAGAATGGCACAATTAAATTTTATAAGCTGGAAAAAAAATGTTAATCGAAAATTAAGAAATATAAACAGCAAAATTGGACATATATCAAGATTATATAATATTGATAAACCAATTGGTGGTATTGAAGATGAGAAAAAAGTTAATGATGAATTGATATTAAAGATGCTGGAAAATAATGAAATTGATGTATTAACAAGTATAAATGGAAATATTAATAGACAGCTGGGAAGTTTAAATTGGATATTAATAAAGGAACAAAGATACATAATAAAAAGATTTATATATAATAGGGGGTTAAAATTTTTGGTTCCTGTTAAAAATCCAAGAATTACTTCTTATTATGGAAAAAGATGGGATCCTTTTAATGGGTATTATCTATTTCACAGGGGAGTTGATTATGGAGGATCTCACGGAACTCCGGTTTTTGCTTCTGAAAATGGAAGAGTTTTATGGGCTGGAAATGTTAACCAGTACGGAAAAATTGTTATAATAAATCACAGTGCACATGTATCAACAAGATATGCTCATTTAAGCAGTATATCTGTTAAAAACAACCAAAGAGTAAATAAAGGGGATTTAATTGGTTTTATTGGAAGCAGTGGCAGAGCAACTGCTTCTCATTTGCACTTTGAGGTTAGAATTAATGGAGAAGTAATAGATCCACTAAATATATTATAGGAAGGTGTATTAGAAGATGTTTAATTTTTTGAAGAAAATATTTGGAAGTCATCAGGAGAGAATGTTAAAAAGAATGCAGCCTCTTATTGATGAAATCAATGAAAATTATGAAAAATATCTTAATGAAATAAAAAGTGAAAAAGATATAAAAAGTAAAACTGAAGAATTTAGAAGAAGATTAGAAGAAGGAGAAACAAAAGAAGAACTATTACCCGAAGCTTTTGGATTGGTTAAAAGAACCTGTAAGTTTCTTGTAGATGAAAACAAAATTTGTGAATATACGGGAACAAAAGAGGAATGGTACATGGTTCCTTATGATGTTCAATTAGTTGGTGCAATTGTTATTCACAGGGGGAATATTGCAGAAATGGCTACAGGTGAAGGTAAAACACTTGTGGCAACCATGCCTGCTTATTTAAATTCACTTATAGGCAAAGTTCATATAGTTACTGTAAATGATTATCTTGCAAGAAGAGATAGCCAGTGGATGAGTTTATTATATGAAACTTTGGGTGTAAATGTTGCAGCTTTACAGGGAGAAATGGATACTTCAGAAAGAAAAGAAGTATATGAAAATGATATAGTCTATGGGACAAACAGTCAGTTTGGTTTTGATTATTTAAGAGATAACATGGTAGGAAGTATAAAAGAACAGGTTCAAAAACATCGTGATTTTGTAATTATTGATGAGGTTGATTCTATACTTATTGACGAGGCGAGAACCCCTTTGATTATTTCGGGTCCTGTTGAAACAAGAAGAAAAAGTTATTATAGGGATTTTAATCCAAAAGTAAGAAAACTTGTGAAAACGCAGCGAGAGTATGTTTCAGGACTTGTAAATGACGGAAAAAAAGAATATGAAAAAGGAAATTATGAAGAAGCTGGACAGTTGCTTTTAATAGCACATAGAGGATTACCAAAACACAAACAATTGATGAAATTAAAACAGGACGCTAAAATTCAAAAACTGATAAATGATATAGAATCAAAATATTTAAGAGATAAAAGTATGCACTTAATTGATGAAAAATTATATTATACAATTGATGAGAAAAGACATGTGGCAGATTTAACAGATAAGGGAAGAGAGTTTTTGTCACCAAAAGACCCGGAACTTTTTGAGCTTGAAGATATTGGAGAAAGATTAGCTGACCTGGATGAACGAGATCTTTCACAAAAAGAAAAAAATAAAGAGAAAAGAAAAATTCAGGAAGAATATTCTGAAAAGAGTGAAATTCTTCATTCTATTTCTCAGTTATTGAGAGCATATTCGTTGTTTAAAAAAGATGTGGATTATGTTGTAAAAGAAAATAAAGTTATGATTGTTGATGAGTTTACTGGTAGGTTGATGCCCGGTAGAAGATTTAGTGAGGGGCTTCATGAAGCTCTTGAAGCAAAAGAAGAGGTTAAAATTGAGGGTGAAACGCAAACATTTGCAACTATTACACTCCAGAATTTTTTTAGAATGTATGATAAAATTTCAGGAATGACAGGTACAGCTGTAACTGAGGAAAAAGAATTTTCAGAAATATATGAAATGGATGTTTTTGTAATTCCCACAAATGAACCTGTAAGAAGAATTGATTATGATGATGTTATTTACAGAAGTAAAAAAGAAAAATTTAATGCTGTAATTAATGAAATAGAAAGGGTTCATAAAAGAGGAGTGCCTGTCTTAGTAGGAACGGTATCCGTTGAGGATTCAGAATTATTGGCAAGGATGTTAAAAAGAACCGGCATACAGGCATCAGTTTTAAATGCTAAAAACCATGCCAAAGAAGCTGATATCGTGGCACAAGCAGGACAGAAAAAATCTGTAACAATAGCTACTAATATGGCTGGTCGGGGAACGGATATCAAACTTGGAGAGGGTGTAAAAAATTGTGAAGAATGTTATATAAAAAATGATAAACAAAGCCCTGAAGGAATAGATATTGAAGAATGTAAAGAAGACATGCCCTGTGGATTATATGTAATAGGAACACAAAGACATGAGAGTAGAAGGGTTGATAGACAGTTAAGGGGAAGAAGTGGAAGACAGGGTGATCCCGGAGCATCACGTTTTTTTATTTCTCTTGAAGACAAGCTGATGAGACTTTTTGGTTCTGATCGGATAATTGGGATATTAAATAAAATGAATATGGAAGAAGGACAGGCAATTCAACATCCGCTGCTTTCAAAACAAATAGAAAAAGCACAACAAAAAGTTGAAGGAAGAAACTTCCAGATAAGAAAACATACATTAGAATATGATGATGTTATGAATAAACAGAGATCTGTTATTTATGATAATAGAGAATATATACTTGAAGCAGCTTATATAAAAGAGTTCTTAGATTATCTGGAAGACAAGGATAAATTTAAAAATGAAACTGAATTATTGAATACTATTAAAGAAAGTGAACATTTTGATAAAATAGTTTTCAATCTATTGAAAAAATATGACATGTTAAACTATCTTGATAATGGAAATATCGAAATAATATATAAAGATATTCTTAAAGGTGAAATAAAGATAATGATAGAAGATATTATTGATTACGGCCTTGAACTTTACTGTGACGAAGGTATGCGTATTTATGATTGGGATTTTGAAGGACTAAAAGATTTTATCTTTGAATATTTTACATTACAGGTTGAATTTGATGAAGATAATATTGATGGTAGAGAAGCACTTTTCCGTCGTCTTAGAGATGAAGTTTTTGATCTATATGAAGAAAGAAGAGAACTGATGGGAGAAGATTTAATTTTTGAACTTGAAAGAGTAATAATGCTTCGTAATTATGATAATGGATGGAGAGAACATCTCTATGCAATGGATGATTTAATTGAAGGAATAAATTTAAGAGCGTATGCCCAAAAAGATCCACTAATAGAATATAAAAAAGAATCTTTTGAAATGTTTCAGAAATTAAATGAAGATATTGAAAAAAATATTGTTAGGGATTTGTTCCACATGGTAATTGAGAAAAAAAGCGAGGCCCCTGAAGATGAAACCCAGGATTTAGTATATAAAACTTCAGGAAATGCAGAAAAAGATATAAAAAGAGATCCAATAGAAAAAGATGAAAAAGTTGGAAGAAATGATCCATGTCCATGCGGAAGTGGAAAAAAATATAAACACTGCTGCTGGCCTAAATATGAAGATTGATTTAAAAGTTAATAGAAAATTCCTGTTAAAGGATTATAGTTCCAATATAAAATTGAAGAAAGATTTTAAAAATCTTGCCTTTTTAAATCAGGTTCATGGGGATAAAATAGTAAAAGTTGAAAAACCCGGATATGCTGGAAAAGCAGATGGACTTTTTACAAAAAAAGTAGATTTGAAGCTTGGGGTAAGGGTTGCTGATTGTAATGCAATATATCTCTGGGATGAAAATTTAAATATTATCATGATTCTTCATGCTGGATGGAAGGGAACTGTTAAAAATATCCTTTCAAAAGGCATAAATATTTTTCTGGAAAATGATATAGCAAGTGAAGATATTAATATATATATTTCTCCATCTGCAAGAAAATGCTGCTATGAAGTCCAGGAAGATTTCATTAAAAATTTAGATTTTAAACTAAAAAACTTTGTAGTTAAATTTAAAAATAAATATTTTTTTGACATGTTAGGACTGAATATTTCAACTGCAAGAGAAAAGGGTGTTAAAAATATTAGTTACGCAGATGATTGTACAGTTTGTAGTGCGCAATACTTTAGTTATAGAAAGAATAGGACAGAAAAAAGACATCTTGCATATATTGAGAAAATAAGAAAATAGCTGCTAATACAGTTGTTTGATAAAAATCTGTAATTAATTTTTTTAAAGAATGGACAGCTAATTGCATAATAATTTAATTATATTGGAAGACATGTTAACAGGGGGTAATTATGAAAGATAAAGGATATATTCAGGTTTACACAGGAAACGGAAAGGGTAAAACTACAGCAGCATTTGGGTTAAGTTTAAGAGCTGTTGGTGCAGGGTATGATGTTTTTATAGGACAGTTTATTAAGGGAATGCATTATTCTGAATTAGATACTATTAAAAAATATTTTAAAAATAAGATAAAAATTGAACAATTTGGACGGGGTTGTTTCATAAAAAATGAGCCTTCTGAAGAAGATGTTAAAAAAGCCAGAAATGGATTAAAAAAAATAGAAAAAATTTTAAAAAATAATGAATTTGATATAATCATATTGGATGAAGTCAATATTGCCCTTTATTATAATTTGTTTTCAATAGAAGAACTAATTAAAACACTCGAATTGAAAAATGAAAATCAGGAAATTATATTAACCGGTAGATATGCTCCAGAGGAAATTATAGAATATGCCGATCTTGTTACAGAAATGAAAGATGTAAAACATTATTATCAAAAAGGTGTTCAGGCAAGAGAAGGTATTGAAAAATAATATAAAATACTATACAATTATAATTATGAAAGATTTTAAGAACTTATTATGATAAAAAAAGGGTTAATAATTTTTGTTTTATTAATATCAATTTTACTTCCTGTTTACTCAGGTATTCGGGTTATTACGGATAATTATCCCCCATATAATTATATAGAAAAAGGAGAAATCGTAGGGATTTCAACAGCGATAGTCAAAGAAGTTTTGAAAAGATCAAATATAGATTATGAAAGAATCGAAGTTAAACCTTGGCCAAGAGCTTATTTAATTTCTTTAAAAAATGATAATGTATTAATTTATTCTATAGCAAAAACAAAAAGAAGAGAAGATTTATTTAAATGGGTTGGTATTATTGCTCCTTATAAATTATATTTATTTAAGATGAAATCAAGAGATGAAATTTCTATTAATTCATTAATGGATGCTAAAGAATACAAAATAGGGGTTGTACCTAAAGATGTAAGAGCACAATATTTTTTGCAACATGGCTTTAATAAAAATATTGAAAATGTTGCTAATGACAGTCTAAATGTTAAAAAATTATATAATGGAAGAATTGATTTGGTTCCAAATGAAGAATTGAGTATGATGTTCAGAATAAAAAAATTAGGATTTAATCCTAAAAAAGTAGAAAAAGCATATTATCTCAAAGATTTATCTACTAATTTATATATGGCCTTTAGCAATGGAACTTCTGATGAAATTATAAATAGATGCAAAAGAGCTTTAAAGGAAATAAAAAACGATGGAACATATGAAAAAATATGGGATTCATTAATAAAAAAATAATAGAAATTCTTAACTAATATTTGTTATTTTTCTTGACAATTTTAATTAATTATTTATTATACCGAT
>CAZUKV010000028.1:0-11763 GCA_964621075.1 uncultured bacterium
TATCCAAACATAAACTAATTTTATCATTAATTTTTTGTATTTCAAGTACTATTTATAATAAAAAAACAACTTTTTTTTATGTGAAATACGCCCAAACTTTGCTATCAATAATATGCTCATTATTTGATTTTAAATAATTTTTTATATCTCTTTTACTTTTTATTATGGTTTCTATATCTTCAGATTCATCAAGATTTTTTTTACCTATTTCCATAACATCATAATAAACAAAATAGATTAATTCATCTGTTATACCGGATGAAGTGGAAAGAAGAGGAGAAATTGATCTTATTTCTCCAGAAGCACCTGTCTCTTCTTTTAACTCCCTGTGAGCACAGTTTTCAACTGTTTCATTACTTTCTACTAATCCTGCAGGAAACTCAATAACATAATTATTAAATGGAACTCTTTTCTGCTTTATAAGGATATATTTTTCCTGACTTCCTGAGATAAATCTTGGAATAATTACAATGCCCTTCTGTTTATTTTTTCTTGATATATACTCCCAAGTTCCATAATTTTTCCCATTCTTCCATTTAGCAGTAATAAAATTTGTCCATTTACCCGAATTAGTTATTTCTGAACCTTCTATTTTCATTTATTTACTACCTCATCAATTATTTGAATAAGCGTTTCATCATTTTGAATACCTAAAAAACTATATTTATCCCCAATTATTGTTGTGGGAATACCCTCTATTCCAAGTTCTCTTTTAAAAAATGTTATATCCTCAATATTTAATATTTCTACTGAAATTTTCTTGTTAACGGCTGCAGCTTTTACTGCAAATAAAACAGCATAAGGTGAAAACTCGCAATTTTTTTCAACAAAAACTGTTATAGTTATACTTTCATTTATCTTTTTAATTTTATTGATTAATTTTTCTGAAAAATCATAAATATTCTTATTAAAAAATATATCTATTGATTCCAAAAATGTTCCAAATTGATAACCAAGCGGAACTCCAAAAATTGTAATTTTATTATTTTCTTCTTTATCATTAAATATTATTTTCGGTAAGAAATGTTTATTCTGTTCATTTTTATTTTTTTTCTTTATCTGATAATTAAAATTATCGGCTAATTTTGATAGATCTTCAAATATTCTTGAAAGGAGATTGGAATCTGATTTTTTTAGCTTCTCAAAATTTTCATTTAACACAAGATCAAAAGAATATTCTGCTGCACCTTTATTATTTAAAATTTGTTTAATATTTTTTGACTCTTGCTCACTAAAATATTTCATAAAAGATATGCCCCGACAATTGATTTTGCCGGGGTCTTAAACCTATAAATTAAGGATTTCATTAATATTATTAAACAGCTCTTTTAAATCTTCTACTGTTGTTTCACCCATGTGAGCTATTCTAAATGTTTTATTTTTTAATTTCCCGTAACCATTTGCAATTATCATGTTTCTTTTTCTTAATTTTTCATTTAATTTAGGAATATCGATATTCCTTGTATTTTCAATACATGTTACTGTTTCAGAAAGGTATCTTTCATCAGCAAAAATATCAAAATATTCTTTTGCCCAATCTCTTACATATTGAGCAATCTCTTTATGTCTTTTGAATCTATTTTCAATACCCTCTTCAATAATTCTATCAAGTTGTTTATCTATACCGTACATGTGTGGAATTGTTGGTGTTGAAGGATACTGATGGTCTCTTTCTTTAATATATTTTTCCAATCTTAATAAATCAAAATAAAAACCTCGATTCTCAACTTTTTTAGCTCTATCAAGTGCTTTTTGTGAAACAGATGCCATTGCTAATCCCGGTGGAACAGCAAAAGCTTTTTGTGAAGATGCAAGACAAAAATCAACTCCTAATTTATCAACCTCAATTTTAGCTCCTGACATAGAGGAAACTGCATCCATTATCCATACAACATCAGGATATTTTTTAATTACTTCTGAAAGTTCATAAACCGGATTCATGACACCTGTTGAAGTTTCATTATGTGTAATCGCAATTACATCATATTTTCCTGTTGATAGATATTCATCAACCATCTCTGGAGTAATTGCATTACCCCATTCTACTTCATGTTTATCGGCAGGAATTCCATTTTTTTGTGCAATATTATACCATCTGTTACCAAATGCCCCTACTGAAAAAACAATTGCTTTTTTTGCTGTGCAATTTCTTATGGCAGTTTCTAATAACCCTGTTCCTGAAGAAGTAGAAAATAATACCAGATTGTCTGTATAAAGCAGCTTCTTCATTTTTTCTGTAGCACTTCTCTGCAAATCCGAGCACTCCTGTGTTCTATGGCCTATCATCGGTTTGGACATAGCTTCCAAAACTTCTTTATTAACTTCTACAGGACCCGGAATAAATAATTTAACATGATCTTTCATAAAAAACCTCCTTTTAAATTTTTATATATTAAACAATTTTTTCTCTCTTAAATAATACTTATCAACCATAATTTGTCAAATAAATTCTATCTTTTCAACCAGCCGAATATTTCTTTAATTGAAGGTTTTTTCCCATAACTCAATATTCCAATTCTAAAAATCTTCGATGCAATCCACAATTCCACAAGAACTGTTACAATTAATAATAATATTGAAAGAGTCTGTTGAAAAATTGAAACATCTGTTATAGCCATTCTCATGAACATCAGGGGAGAAAGATATGGGATTTCAGACAAAATAACTGAAACTATAGAGTTTGGATCCTGACTTACAAGTGGAAAAAAGAAAAACGGTGCAATAGCGAGAAAAACAAGCGGCTGTACAAATTGATTAGCATCTTTTTCATTTGAAAATATAGCACCTACTCCGGCAAAACCTATTGCATAAACCAGGAAATTTAAAATAAAATATAATACAAAAAATATTAATAATGTTAGATTTATGCTGGAGGTAAGCCTGGTTATTAACGATACAGGTATATCCGCTCCAAAATAACTTTTAACTCCAAATAACATACCCAGAGAAAGACCCACCCAGATTAATATTTGAAACAGGCCTGCCGCTGCAGTACCAAGAATCTTTCCGACCATTAAATCAATAGATTTTACATGCGATACAACTATTTCTACAACTCTATTATTTTTATCCTCAATAGTTGATTGAACCAGTTTAGGTGCATTCATTAATATTACAATTATAAGAACATATAATAATGCATAGGATATCCAGTAATTTGCTTTTGCACTTTCTCTTTTTGTCCCTTCTTTTTGTGTAACTTTAAATGAATTCACACTGGCTTTTTTTAGTAAAAATTCAATTTCTTCTCTCTTTATTCCCTTTAATTTCATTTTCTTAGAGTGAATTACTTCCGTTATGGCATTTTTTAATATTGATATTCTGTGCTGATCACTTACTGATCTACCCAGGTATTCAAACTCATAACTATCAAATATATCTTTATCAATGTATATCAATGATTCTATTTTTTTATTTTTAATTTGTTTAATTGCCTCTTTTTTAGATTTATCCCATTTTTTAAGATTAATACTTGAGGGAATCCTTTTTTTTATTTTTTGAACTACTTCTTCACTTTTATCAATGTAATAATAATCTTTGGATTTTTCCATTGTTTTTATCTGTAGATAAATAACAACACCTAAAATTAAAACTATTATTATTGGAACTGCAAGAGTAGCAATAACAAAAGCCTTGGACTTCACAGTTTCCAGAAATTTTTTCTTAAATACAATTAACCATTTGCTACTCATTTTTACCCTCCTCTATTTCTCCTACTTTATCTATAAATATAGATTTTAAACTTGGAAGATCTATCCTGTATTCAAATATTTTAATCTTACCAACAATGTTTGCTAAATATTTATCATGATCATCCGGATTTTTCAAAAAGACCTCTGCATATCCTCCATAATTATCTATGTGATCAACCATTTCATTTTCAAGAATAGTTCCATCCCCTTCATAATCAATAAAAATCGTCTTCTTACCGTGTTTTTCTTTTATTGTGGACAAAGTTCCATCCAGAATCTTTTCTCCTTCATTAATTACTAACACATTGCTGCAGAGATATTCAACATGTTCTATTATGTGACTGCTGAATAAAACTGTAGTACCATGTTCTTTCAATTTGATAATTTCATCTTTAAATATTTGCATGTTAACCGGATCAAGTCCTGAAAATGGTTCATCAAGAATTAATAATTCAGGGTTATTCATTGCGGTAATTATAAACTGTACTTTCTGCTGCATTCCTTTTGATAATTCTTCAATCTTTTTATCATACCATTTAGTAAGATCAAATTTCTTAAGCCAGTAATCTTTTCTATCATCAATTTGTTGTTTAGTTAACCCTTTAATTTGACCAAAGAAAATTAGAGTATCTTTAACCGATAATTTTGGATATAATCCTCTCTCCTCGGGTAAATAAGAAACCCTGTCTGAAGAATAATTCCTTTTTATTTCACCAACTTCCGGATCATATATTCCCATTATCATTCTAATAGTAGTAGTTTTTCCAGCACCATTCCGTCCAAGAATGCCATATACACTACCCTTTTTAACATGAAATGATAAATTCTTAACAGCATGGAAATCATTGTAATATTTGTTTACATTATTTACCTGTAATATCATATAGGCCTCCTTAAGGAAATTTATATAGATATAGTAAAATATGAACTAAATAAGTCAATAAAATTTTTACCTATATTAATAGAAAAATTTATTTAATTTCTGGTTCTCTATTTCTTATTAAAAGCTATTTTTACAAATTTAATTGTTAACCCGGTAGAAATTGAAATTAAAGCAAACCAAAAAATATAGGATAAAAATCCAAATGATAGGAAATAATCAAACCCCAAAAGGACAAAATCGGTAATTGCAACAATTACAAATCCAAGAGCAAATCCTCTAAAGTTTTTTTCACTAAAAACATGATCTCCTAAATATGAGAAAACAACAACAAATCCTACAATGATACCAAAAAAGAGTATTAAAATCATTATCAACCAAACAGGAATACCTATAATAGTTACCATCATTAAAATTGTAATAAATGGAAACAGTACCCAAAATAAGGCACCTGCACCAAGATATTTTGGAAGATTAGCATCCAGTTTTAATTTGTACTCATTTATAATATTTTTTAAAACAAAAAATATAATTGTTGATAAAATAAAAAGAAGAACATTAAATCTTAATTTGTCAAGCAATCTATACTTAAAAGTACTTCTTCTGGCTATCTTTTCTCCTTTTTCAACTTTTGCTGCTTTTTTATCAATATCAGAAATATCAATACCAACATCTGAAGAATTAGTTTCCAGTTCTGCAACTGTAAATCCAGCACTAATATTTGTTGTTGGAGACTTTAATGTTGAATTTTTTATATAGATTTTTCCTGTTATTTTTCCATTATCAATTACTTCCAATATCGAATCCTCCAGATAAACATCTCCATCAATTTTCGCTGATAATTTTATACTTGATTTATTTACAAAAATATCTCCCTGAAAATCTTTTTTAAAATTCCCGGTAAATTTTTCAAGTTTTTTATCTGCTTTGTTCTTGAACTGATCAAAAGTATCAAGACCTATAGAAAAGATTCCAAAAACAAATATTATAATTATAGAGGTTAACAAAAATCTTTTCATAATTCACTCCTTTTATTGTGCATGAAGTATTCTTATAATATCAGAAGGAGAAATGACCCCATGCATCTTCTTTTTATCTCCCACTATAATAATAGACACTTTACCCCTTAGAAATGTTTCTTCAAGTTCTCTAAAAGGAGTATTTTTTTTAACAAAAATTAAATCATGATTCATAATTCCTTTTATTGGAATACTTTTTTCACCCCTGTCATAAAACTCATATATTTTTTTCTTGGGTATCCACCCTATTATTTCATCGTTATTATTTATAACAGGATAGTTCATATAATAAGAATACTCAACTTCTTCTGTAGCTTTCTCTATGGAAACTTCGGCTTTTACAGTTAAAACCGGATATGACATAATATCTTCAGCAACAAGAGCAGGTCTAACATTGTCTTTCAATACATCAATGAGCTGATCTCTTAATTTATAAATATCAGTTTCATAAACAGTAGCTGAGCCTGCTTTTATATGACCTCCTCCACCAAAAGGAACCATAATTTTATTGATATTTAAACTGTTCATGGAAGTTCTTCCCACAATATGTGTTTTATTTCCCATTCCTATAATTACAAAAATTGATTTGAGATTTTTTAAATAATTAACTTTATGAACCACATCTGAAATACCACCAACAATTTCTTTAATCTTAAAAACAGATATGTTAATTTTTATTTCATTAATTTCATATTCCTGAATGTTGTCCATCATCTTCTTTAAAAGATTTTCCTGTAACTTATCAAATTTTCTGTTTAAATATGAGGAAATAATATCCAGTTTCCCACCAGCCTGTAATAATTTCGAAACAATATTAACATCTCTATATGTAGTATTGGGATATCTCAGCGATCCAGTATCTTCATAAATACCCAGCAAAAATAAATTTGCTTCAATATCATTAATTGGAATATTTTTGTCAAATAGCTTCTCAACAATCAATGTGGTAACAGATCCAATCTGTTCCACATAATTCTCATCTCCAACTATATCACCTTCGGGATGGTGATCATAAATAATTGTTCTTGGATCAATTTTTTTTAATATCTCGGCAAATTTGCCCAATCTTTCAGTTCTACGGGTATCTACAATAACTACCTCATCTATATTGTTCATGTTTTTTATATGAGAATATTTTTCAATAGGAAAATATTTATAGTACAGTTTCAAAAACATATGAACATTATCTTTTTTCTTACCTATACTGCAAATCTTGCCTTTCCCATACAACTTTTTTGCAGCATACATCGATGCTAAGGAATCAAAATCCATGCCCATATGACTAACAAAAATCCTCATACTAATGGGCTTCTCCCCAGTTATCCCCCTTAGAAATATCTACTTTCATATTAATATCTATATCAAAAGGAATATCTTCCATAATTTTTTTTATTTCACTTTTGTATTTTTCTATCATATTATTTCGAACTTCAAAGAGGAGTTCATCATGAATCTGAGATATCATGTAAATATCATTATTATTTTTTATTTTTTCATAAATATCTATCATAACTGTTTTTAAAATATCAGCAGAACTGCCCTGTAGTGGTGTATTTATAGCAATCCTTTCAGCTGCTTCTCTCCTAAATCTATTATTGCTGTTTATACCATTTACATATCTTCGTCTACCTGAAATAACCGGAACCCATCCGTTTATTCTTGCATTTTTAATTTGTTCATTTATATAATTTTCAACACCTGAAAACCGTTCGAAATATCTATCAATATAATCCCTTGCCTCATCAATTGGAATATTTAGCTGTTTTGATAATCCGTAAGGTGACTGACCATATACTATTCCATAGTTAATACTCTTCGCAAGATTCCTTGTTTTTTTGTTTGAAATACCAAAGATGTGTTCGGCAGTTTCCTTATGAATATCACCATCATTTTTAAAAATATTTAAAAGATTCTCATCTTTTGAAAAATATGCAAGTAATCTTAGTTCCATTTGTGAATAATCCGCAGAAAGAATTTTATAATTACTTCGGGGAATAAAAAGTTTCCTCATTCTCTCGCCCCACTCACCCTTTATGGGAATATTCTGCAGATTTGGATCACTCGAAGATAATCTTCCGGTGGCAGTCCCACAATAATCAAAATAACTATAGATTCTATTATCTTTATCCATATATTCCAAATAAGGTTTTACATAAGTAGAATATATTTTATGTTTTTCTCTATATTTTAATATTTCATCAGCAATTGGATGTACTTGTCTTAAATTCTCCAGAACTCCCTGGTCTGTTGAATATCCGGTCTTTGTTTTTTTTATTTTTCCATCTGGCGGTGTTAATCCCATTTTATCAAAAAGTATTTCTCCAAGCTGTTTTGGAGATCGAACATTGAATTTTTCTCCAGCAAAGTCATAAATTTTAGATTCGATTTTTTCTAAATCCTCTGAAAGTTCTCTATCATATCTTTCAATCAAATTTCTGTCAATTTTTAAACCCTTTTTTTCCATTTCAAGAATCACTTCTACAAATTTCTGTTCTTTATTTATGAAATAATCATATTTATCCAGTTTTTTTATAAATAACTTAAATTTTTTGAAAAGATTGTACAATTCATTAACATTTTTTATATCATATTTCTTATAAAACTTTTCTCTATTTTTTGATGCACTTGAGTAATTATACCAGTACTCATAAATTCTTAAATCAAACAGTTTTGCCTTTATATTTTTTATTTCTTTAAAATATTTATGAGCATCATATATAAATATATTGAACCCTTTTTTCTCAAATAACTTTGCTAAATCAATATCTCCATAAAATTTATCATCCTCCATGGAATAGACTTCAACATTATTATCATTTTGAAAATCATGAATAAGAATTTTATCTTTATCTTTTTTTAATAATTTGCTCTCTTTTAAATATTCCATTTCTTCAAAATCTTCTTCTTCTTTGGGAAACTCTTTTAAAAGAGAGTGAAACTGGTTTTCTTTTAAGAATTTTCTTACTTCAAGAGTGTTGTATTTCGGAAATTCTGTTTTATCTATATTAATATCAATATCCAGATCTTTTTCTATTAAAACAAGTTCTTTAGATAATTTCAAATCTTCAATATTATCTTTCAGAGATCTTTGTGCCCTTTTATTCTTAATTTTATCTTTATTCTCTATAATATCTTCAACACTTTCAAAATTTGACAATAACTTTTTTGCTGTTTTAGGTCCAATACCGCTCACACCGGGTATATTATCAGATTTATCCCCTATTAAAGAAAGATAATCAACAAATTTACCCACCTCAAAATTATATTTTTTCTTGAATTTATCAATATCATATAATTTATCATTTTTTCTTCCAATTTTTAATATTTTTACTTTTTCATCAATCAACTGAAGTAAATCTTTATCAGGAGTATATATTACAATTTCATAATCACCTTTATATTCCTCAGACAGACTTCCAATAATATCATCTGCTTCATACCCCTCTATTTCAATTCTTTTAATTTTTAAAACATCAAGGAATTTTTTTATTGGATTTAATTGTTCAACCAGCTCATCCGGCATGGGTTTTCTATTAGCTTTATATTCTTCAAATAGTTCATGCCTGGTTTTTTTTCCTTTAGAATCAAAAGATACTATAATATTAGAAAATTCCTGGTTTTTTATTAGAGATATTATCTTTCGGGCAAACCCATAAAAAGCACCTATAGGATTACCATTTCTATCCTGCAGGCCTGCTTTTTTAAAAGCATAATAAGATTGATAAATGAGTGCATTCCCATCAACTAAAAATAATTTATTTTTCATTTAAAACTCCCGCTGCCATTAATCCTTCTTCCCAGCTACCATATTCTCTGTAAACCTGATTGTATAACTTTTTATTATTTTTTACTATATTATCTTTCCCGTGTTCATTGTAATAATTTTTAATTTTCTTAATTAAATTCTTTTGTTTATATAGCTGATATTCTTTCAGTCGTTTAGCATTTTTAAGTGCATTTTCCCAATTTCCAAAAGTTCTATAAGCAGCAGAATATAACTTTTTATTAGTTTTATATATTGTAAACAAATCAGCAGTTTTATATTCCTGAATTTCACTTATAATTCTTTTTTTTGTCCACTTTTTATTTTTTCTATTATTACGAAATTTTTGATAAACTTCATCAGGATTGAATCCTGCTTCTGATAAAGCATTTCTCCAGCTTCCAAAATATTTATTTCGAACTGCTGCATTAAAAAGTTTGGGATGCTTTTTCAGCACTGCAGTAGGAGCCAGCCACTCACCTGCCCTGTCAATTTTTTTTATTCTATTTAATATTTTTTCTTTAGACCATTTGATATTTTTTTTTAACACTTAAGTTTACCTCTTGTATCCAATATTTCTCAACAATGCTTTACGTTCTTTTTTCTTTTCTTCATTCTCGACCCCCACCGGAGAGTACCCATCAATAACACCAACAATCCCACATCCATTCTTGTTTTCAGTAACTATTACAGAAATAGGATTAGCAGTAGCAGCAAATATCCTACAAACTTCTGGAACATCTTTTATTTGATTTAAACAGTTAATAGGGAAAATATCATCCATTACAATAATAAATGAATGCCCTGCTCCAATTTTTTTCATGTTCTTAATTGCCATATTAATTAATTTATCATCATTGCCATCATATCTAATTAACCTGTCACCACTTGCTTCATTAAAAGCAATTCCGAATTTGGCTGAAGGAGAGGATTGTGCCATTACTTCATACAGGTCTTCAACAGTTTTAATAAAATGACTCTGCCCAAGAATTATATTCAAATTATCTTTCTTTTCAATCTTCACTTCTCTAATTTCCATTATTACCTCTTTTCAATTCATTCTTAATAAATTCATTTTTTAACAATATTTTGTACAGTGAAAGACTAATTATTATGGATCCCACTGCCTGTAAAATATTTCCAGGTAATTCTGCTAATGCTGCAGCAATCTTAAATTTAAATACTTCCACTATAAAATAACCAGCAACCATCCATGCTGTTGCAATTGTTGCAGAAAATATCATAAAAATAAAATTTTCTTTCTTCTTAAATGTATAAATCAAAACTCCAAAAATTAAAGCTTCTACCCCTTTAATCACAAAAGTAAAAGGAGCAAATGATGCAAATCCACCTATTACATCAGCAATGGCAGATCCAAAAGAACCGACAATTGCACCAAATGGACCACCAAAAAATAATACGGCCAGCAAAATCATTGAATCTCCAAGATTTATATACCCATTAGTTTGTGGCACAGGAATTTTGGGAATAACTGTCATTACAATAACAAGTGAAGTAAAAATACCCAGAAAAGCAACTTTTCTTAAATTTTTATTCATCAAAGCCCCCTATTTATTCAAAAAAATCATCTTCATCATCATCTTCCCAAAATAAATCATCATCTTCATCATTTTCAAAAATATCCTTATCTATATCTGCTTCATCATCAAAACTCATGACATCTTTATTTTCATCCTTCTCTTCTTTTTCTTCTTTTTCTTTATCTTTCTCATCTAAGTTTTTTTCTACATCTTCATCAGATTCTTTTATTTCTACTGTTTCTTTTACTTCTTCAACATCTTTGTCATTCTTTTCTGCTAATTCTTCCTCATCTTTTTCTTCTTCTTCGTTGATTTCCTCTTCAGATATTTCCTTAATCTCTTTTTTTTCTTCCAATTGAAGATCTTCTTCAAATACATTATCCTCTTCTTCGCCTTTTTCATCATCTATTTCTGGTATTTCCTCTTTTTCAAACTTAATATCTTTTTTTTCATTTATATCTTCTTCTTTGATCACTACTTCATCAGATTTTTTTTCAAGGAAATCTTCTTCTATTTCAATATCCTTTTTCTCAGAAGAGATTTCTCTATTATCATCTTCTATTTGCTCATCCTCAATTCCTTCTACACCAAATGATACATCCTGCTTTTGGGATATATTTGTTTCTTCTATCTCAGTGCTTTTTTCATCAACTTCTACAATATCTTCTTCAGGATTCTCATTCTTTTCTTCTTCCAGGTCCTTTTTTTCATCTTCAAACTTAATATCGGCAACATCTTCATCTATTCTTTCGGTTTCAAATGACTTACCAAAATCAATTTTCTTTTCTTTTTTTTCAATTTCTTCAATAGGTTCTTCCTCTTCAATTTCTTCTGTTTCTTCAATAGGTTCTTCCTCTTCTGTTTCTTC
>CAZUKV010000029.1:0-11738 GCA_964621075.1 uncultured bacterium
CTACTTCTGACTTATTTAGAATTTCTTCTTTATCAGCTTTAAAACTCTTAATATCCTTTTGTAATTTTAAATATTCATTTTCCAGCCTGTTTATATTTTCTACTATATTCTCTTTTTTGGCTTTTAAAATTGTAAATTCATTTTTATATTCTTCATATTTTTGTTCAAATTTATCAATCCGTTTCATAATCTTATTAACTGATTCTATACTCAGCTCAGTTTTTAATTCTAATATAAGTTTATCAATATTTTGTATTTTATCCTTTTTTTCTTCATATCTTTGCTCTATTAACTTTTTATCTCTTAATTTGTCCTCATATCTTTCTTTTATATCTTCAAACTCTTCTTTTATCTTATTAAAAACAAATATTATATTATCTTTATTTAAACTTTTTTCAACATACCTACTTAATATAGTTTTTAAATCTACAAATAAACTATCCCTTCTTAAAAGTTTTTTATTCTTATCAAAATATATATACCCTAACATACCGGAAACTAATAAAAAAATACCGCTTCCTGCCAAAAACACAGTATTGACATTAAAACCAGTTAATATCAAAAAAATCATGAATAAAACAAATGAGATACTCCCTGCTTTTTTAAAAGCAGGCAATTTATCTTTTATTTTTTCTGCTATTTTATTAGCATTTTTATATTCAAACAGAAGTTGCTGATTTTGTTCAATCAATTTTTTCTTTTTTTCTATATTGATATAATCTCTATTAATATTGTCGAATTCTTTTTCTATACTATTTTTTTCTTTAGATAATTTATTTAATTCATCTTCTGAAACTTTTTTTTCTTTTATATTTTCTTTCAAATTATCATATAAATTTTTCTTTCTATCAAAAATCGATTTTTTATTATCAATTTCTTCAATTCTTCTGTTAATTTTTTCTAATTTTGACTTTTCATTTTTAATCTTTTTGTTCTTATCTTCGATATCAACTTCCAGTCTATTAATATCTCTTTTTAACCCCTTCAGTTTATCCAGATCTTTTTGATTTATATCTGTAAAATTAGTAAGTTTTTTGGTATATTCCTTTAATTCTTTAATTCTACTGATACCGGTTTCATACTCTTCTCTTTTTTTAGCTCTTTCAAGTAGTTCTTTTTTATCCTTTAATTTTTCAAGCTTTGTTTTACATTCTATTTTATCTCGGGATAATTTATCATAATTCTGTTTTTTCAAATTCTCTATTGTTTTATTAATTTTATCTATCATATCTTCAGCCAGGTTAAGTTTATCACCTAATTTGTTGTTATCCTTTGTACTGGAAATCTGGTTATAACTGTCTGTCATATTTCCTATATCTTGAATTGTATTCTTTATTTTATTTATTTTTTCAGTTTTCAATCCTATAAGTTTATTTGTAAAATCAACAAAATACTTATCTTCTTTTAGATTAAGGTCACTGTCCCTTATTAAAAAAATGTTGTAAAAATCCTCTATAGATAGACTGTTTGCATCAAGAAAGCTGCCATTTTCAGGATATTTTATTTTTTCATTTTCATTTTCGATATATAGATACCCTTCAGGATTTTCTTTAACACGATCAAGTCCTTCAATCTTGTTTCTCTTACTTTTCTGCTTGATTAAAAACTTCACCATAGCCTCAAGAACCAAAGTTTTGCCATGTTCGTTCCTACCATAGACAAGATTGAATTTTTTAAAATCTTTTAAATTAACCCCGCTTAATGGTCCGTATTTGATAATATTCAGTTCATTAATTTTCATATTCTACTTCCGACATAGCTTTTACAACTATTTTATTTATTTCCTTTTGATTTTTATAATTTTCTTGATTTAGAATTTTTCTAAATTTCTTATATATTTCAGATTCCAGAATATACGATATATCTTTGAATTTAAAATTTAGGTCCTCTGGTTTATATTTAAAATCATATTCATCTATTGATTGTTTTACAAATTCAACAAGCTCTTTTTCCGTTATATCATATTTTTGCCCATTAAAAAAACCCCCAATATTAACAAGCAGGCTGGCATCAGGATCTTGAACTTTTAATATTTTTTTTAAATCTTTTTTGGGATTATTTTCACTGTAGGGATCAAGTTTATAATCCAGCCGTGAATAATAAAAACTCTTAACATCAATTGGTTTATATTTTTCATCTTCTATTAAAAGAACTTTTCTTCTTCCTGTCTCTTTTTTTGTAATTGATACAGGTGATCCGGGATATATATACTTTGTTTTAGCATCTATTTCAAAGAGATTAAATGAGCTGTGAAAATGTCCTGCAAGGACAAAATCCAAGCCGCTTTTTTCAAAATCACTTTTTCTAACAGGCATATATCTACCCGATTCTTCATCTCCATAATCTTCACCAGAAAAAAACGAATCCATCAACTCTCCATGAAATAAAAGAATGTTTGTTTTCTCAGGATCTTTATTCTTCTTTATATACTCTAACTTATTTAAAATCTTCTCATTTGTTTCATTTTCCCTAAATGGAAGACCCCATATTTCAAAATCTTTTATCCGAACAGGAGTTCGATAATCATTAATAACTTCAAAATCATCACCAAAATAAGAACCTTTATTAATAGCACTTATATCATGATTACCGGGAATAAATTTTACTTTAAAATGAAGATTTGAAAAAAGCTCTCTTAATTTATTCTGCAAAACCTCACCGGAAATATTTTCATCAAAAAGATCTCCCGAGATAGTTAGAACATCAACTTCTCTTTCAGAACAAACTGATAGAATCTCCTCTAAAGCTTTCCATCTTACATCACTATATTCTTTTAAATGTATATCAGCTGTGTGGATAATTTTCATAAAGTAATATTTGATATGGGAAATGAAAAATCATTCCCCATATTTTTTTTATTCCAAATTCTCCTTTTCTTTTTCTTCTTTCTCATCCATATTATTTTCTTTGTTTTTATTTTTCATTTCATCATTTTTCACTTTCTCTGAAGATTCTTTTTCTTCTTCTTTTTCGTTAATCTCCTCTTGATCATCTTGTTTAATTTCCTCTTCATTTTTCTCATCTAAATCTTCTTCAGGTTTTACTGTCAAATCAATATCTATGGTATTTTCAGTAACTTTATTAATTTTTCCCTCGAAAAAATCTTTATCTAAAAGCTCTCTAACAAAATTATTGCCTTTAACCATTGATTCTATTTCCAATTTTGCATTATTACCTTCAAATGAAAGAATGCTTATCCGATTTATTCCTCTTATATTACTTTCCACATTTGATATAAACTTCTCTACACTTTCATATTTATCTGATACAAGAGATATTTCCAATTTATATCCTTTTCCACTCAAAGAATCCTTCCACCAATTGACACAATCTCTAATTATTTCCTCACCTGCTTTTTTAGATGCATCTGCAATTGCATTTTTCATCCCTGTCATTCTGTTCATATTAATATCTGCACCATGAGCACTTGCACTTGCTATAATATTCCCTGTGTCAAGTTCTACAGCCTTTAAATTTATATCTGATTGATAAGAAACCATATCACCACTTCTAAAACTTGAAGCAAAAGCAACAGCTTCACCAAATATAATTAAATCTATACCTCTTTCTTTAGCAACTTTTTTTATTGGTTCAAAATCTTCATTAAACAAATACATTACTGCTCTTTTCCCATTTTTGGACAAAGTAGGTTCTTTAATAATTACTTTATAGTTTAAAAAAACATCTTTTAATTTATTTTCAGCTTGTGATATGTAATTGTTTTGGAATTTGTTCCTGTATCCTGACTTACCAATTTTTTCTCTTACTGCAATCATAACATGAGGATTTTTTTCCTCAATTAATCTTTTGATACCACTCACATCATTTTTTATTTTACCCATTTTTACTTTTGCTTGAATAACTACCTCTAAAAGCCCCATGTTAGAACTCTCTTTTATTTTTTCCCATTCAGTAATATATCCCTGTGATTTTGATAAAATAGTATCATCTACAAGTTGAAAATTTCTAACCAATGTTTGACTGCTTACATAAACCCCTACAGCCTGTTCAATAGCATTTCGCTTTGCGTCCATTACAGCCTCATCAACTGCCATTGCTCTACTTTTACCTTCTAAACTTGCTACACCCTTGGCTTTTATTACCTTTACTTCATTTTCCTGACAATAACCATGAAAAACCCCAACCAAAATCAATAAAATTAAAACTAATATTTTTATTCTATCCATTTTTACCCCTTTTTCTATTTTTTTTATTTTTTTGTTATATTAATTGCTAATTAAATACCTTTTATTAATTATATTATTAATTTATAGTTTTTCAATTAGAAACTTAAAAATTATAATTGAAGTTTTTATAATGCTATATTAAAAAAGAGGGTATTTTTTTACCCTCTTTTTTATAACTATTTAGGTAATGTTCTAAAAGATCTGTTTATTACTTTTATCATTTGAGGTTTTAATTCATGGTCCATCATCCAACCTGAAGCAGCTTTAACAGCAACCTGTTTTGCAAAATCTTCAACTAATTCATCGGTATTACCATTAGCAACCTGTAATACTCCAGTTAGCACTGATTTCCCATCATTAATCCTTTTTACATCTTCCCAGATTAGTACTTCTCCTTTAAATAAACCAAAATGTGCTTTAATTTTTTTTGTTGAAGCAATTCCATAAGAACTATAATCACATTCAAGGAGTTGAATAAATAGTAATCCATCAGTTCCAAGTATATTACATAATTCATTTTTTTCTACAACTTTTAATTGTCCACCATCTGTAATACCTTCTTCATTGAGTTTCTCTTCCATCTCTTTCTTTTTCAAAATTGAAAAAGTATATCCTTTTTTTGCAAGTTGTGTATGAACAAGGTTTCTAAAAACTTTCCCTCCTTCTACATCGGCAGTTTGGTTAATAACAGGTAGAACTGCCACTTTAGAAGGTTTCAACTTTTGATAATCTTCTCTTATAAACTTTGGTTTTACAGCACATGAACTAATTATAATCAATACAAGAAATGTAATTGATATAATTTTTATATTATTTCTTTTCATCAACAATTTCCTCCCACAAATTAAAAATATTAAATTATTTTAATTCTTTACGAACAAGAAGAGGAAGTTCAAGATTTCTATTCCCAATATATCTTGCTATACTCGCATCTTCTCCCATGAAATCAATTATTTTTACCTGTCCAACTTTTTGTCTTTCTCTACCAATAACACGTCCGTTCAAATCTTTTATTTTTTCTCCTAACTTATATAAATCAAAAGTATCTCCTCTTTTGACATTACTTTTTTGACCGGCATTTAAATATAATTTTGATCCTGATATTTTAACAACATCACAGTACCAGGGTTTACTCTCAACAGTTTTGATTATGTTTTCCATCATTTTAATAACAGAAGAACGGAAAGCATCAACTTCAAGACTTTCATCATAACCTCCACTGGAACCCCAGCCCATTGTTTGTTTATATTCTCTTTCTGCAGTACCTTCACCAGTATCAGCCATTACAATCTCACCTGTTCTTACATCAATCATTCTTATATCAACAGAAACTTCTGCATGCTGGGTTTTACTTTTTGTAAATAAACCCTTTTGCCCGGTAGTATTAACTGCATATTTAGTTACAGCACCTGAAATAATATAACTTGTATCAAGCAATTTAACCTTATTTAATGTTCCCTGTGTTAATCCGGATTGAGAAAGTTTTACCTGATCCAGAATCTTATCAACCTCATCTCTTTCAAGAACGATGAACCGGTCGGATTTTTTCAATTCTGTTAAAAGTATATTAGTAATATTTTTCCCAAGTCTTCTCTTACCAAATCTTGTAGCGTTTTCAAATGTAACCACAGCTACTTTTGTTTTTGGCTGGGTATATTTTTCTGTAGAATAATCCCTTACATCCTTAAATGTATCCTGTTTTTTAACAGTTTTTTTTGTTTCAGCACATCCAAAAATAAAAATAAGTGCTACCAAAACTACAACTATCTTTTTAAACATCATAACCTCCTTAAATTATCCTGTTTTTAATACATTCATATAGTATTAATTTCAAGATATAAATTCAACAATACCTTCCCTTGATAGAATCTTGTGCATAACATAATATGTTTAATTATATTATATAATAGAAAAAAATCCAGATGATTTTAAAAATTTTGTAATTTTATTTTTTTAAGGGGGATATATCATCCCCCCTTTTTTAAAAAAATATATTAAAAGCTATATGTAACAGCAAGTCCCAGAGAATAAGTATGAGTCCATTCTGCAAATTTTCTAATATCATCAAGGCTACCTGTTAAACCAGCCATTAAAGCTGTAGCTGTAGGTCCAGCACTTGCTCCAATATAAGGAGTCAACTCTTCAGCAATATCTTCTTCCACTGCTGCATTGCTCATTGTATTATCGTTTTTACCCATCAATTCATAATAAAAAGCAGTAAGTTTTAAATTATCTTTCATGTTAAAACTATATTCAAAATGATAAGCTGAATCAAAATTTGATATTGCATAAATACATTCACTGTTACCTCCTGTTGATGTAAAATTTGGAGCCAGAGCCTCAAGCCCGGAATCTCCACTATTTAGTAGTACCTGTGCTAATGTTCCCTCTGGAAGACCATTCAAACCATCAAAGTCAGGAGTACTGGATACTGTATAATCAGCATAAAGTTTCCCAAACATGCCAATTTTATCAAGATCAATATTTAATCCAATTGTTTGAAAATTGCCTGATATTGTCCTTGCTTTATTTCCTGAAGATGGAACCTCATCGCCACTAACATGAATATATCCAATATAAGGTTTTAGTCCAGCAATTTCATATGAAAGCGCACCATTAATAAGAGTATGTTTAAACTTTCCATCATATTCATAAATTGCATTATCTTCTTCAGTCATTGTTAATTTTGTTCCGCCGCCTTCACCTGATACAAATTGAACTGCAGAATTTAATCCAAAATTCCATTTTTGTGCTTCCATCCATACAACTTTATTTAAAGCACTATTTTCATTCATACCTGTTCCTATTTTTGAAATATCTCCTGCACCTCTACCAACAGAGAAACCAACACCTGTATTTTCATCTATATGAAAATCAATTTGAGCCATAGGAGTATTTGTCAAAGCTGATGCTGTATAAAAAATGAAATCTTCATCAACATCCCCTGTAAAATAATGTGTATATGCAGCATTAGCTGTAGCAGGTATTGTCATCACACCAGCTGAGATCCCCAGTGGTCTTCCTTCATTCATTTTAAAAGGTCTGTACATAATAAAAAAATTGTCAAGCTCAACAATTTCTTTAATATCTTCATTATCAGATGGATCATGTTCAACATCTGGGTCATTTGCATCAAATTTCATCTGCAAAACACCAAACCATTTTGACTTTCCCATTTTCCCGAGTGAAAAATTCAAATTACCAACAGCCCTGAAATTCTCACTTGCTCTGTAATTTGCACTTGCCCTATCATATACTCCCCATGAAGGAGTATCAAGCGGAGTAGCAAATGCTTTTTGATATTTTGACACAATCTTAAATTCCCCTGTAATTCTAAGATTTTTTAAAAATCCTCTTGATAGAATATCTTCTTTTTCAGCATTTTCCTGTTCAATAGCATTAATATTGATAAATGATACTGTAAAAATTATTACCAGAAACAACAACCCTATCCTTTTCATATAATCTCCTCTCTTCCTTTCCTTTTTATACTTTATACAATATTTTTAAAAATTTGTCAATGAATTATATTCGGTAATGAAGTGAAAAGTATTAAATAGTTTAAGAAATAATCTTAAATAAATTCACCAGATAACATCATCTTAACACGTAAATTGTAATAAAAATATCCCAGTAATTAGTTGTTCGTGTTTGTTAATAAAAATTGCAATATCAATTTTTAGTTAAAGCTTGAGTTTAAGTCAAAGTAAAAAAGGTAAAAAGAAAATTAGATTTGCTGATTTTATTATTAGAGGAATTAGCGTCTATTAATGATTTCAAATATTTTTTTTATTCGATAATTGAAATTTTCATAGAAAATTTCTTAAGCTCACACTCACACGCACACTGACACGATGAAAATTGCTTCAGCAATTTTCATCCACTTTTAAAAGTAACCCTATACCAATTAAAAATAAGATAACAAGACTCATTATTCCATATCTGCTGCTATCCAGTAAATCTGAAAAGATAGCCATTAGAAATGGTCCTAAAATTGCAGCGAATTTACCTAAAATATTATAAAAACCGAAAAATTCTGCAGACTGATTTTTAGGAATTAATTTACTGTAAAAAGATCTGCTTAATGATTGCACTCCCCCCTGAGCACTTGCAACTAATAATCCCAGTATCCAGAAATGATATGGCTTTGTTATGAAACCAGCAAAAATTGTAATAAAAAAATAAATGATAATACCGATTAAAATCATCTTTTTAGGAGAAAACTTTGAAGCAAGTTTTCCAAAAAGAATTGCAAATGGGAATGCAACTATTTGAATAAACAACAATAAAAGCATGAGCATTTCATTATTCATCCCAACATCTTTTGCATAAGGAACTGCCATTTTAATGATTGTATATACACCATCAATATAGAAGAAATATGCAAGTAAGAAAAAAGCAATATTTTTATAATTTTTAATTTTTTTTATAAAATCTACAATTCTTGCAAATCCACGAAATATATATTTTTCTGTTTTTTCTACATAATAAGTCTGTTTAACATTTTTTATAAAAGGAATAGTAAATATAAACCACCACAGGGCAGTAATAATAAAAGAAATTCTTGTAGCAAATATCTGAGAAAAACCAATTTTAGAATGAAAACTTATCAATAACATACAAATAATAAATGGAATGATGCTTCCAATGTAACCCCAACCATAACCATTTGAAGAAATCCAATCCATTCTTTCATCAGTTGTAACATCTACTAAAAATGCATTGTAAAAAATATTTGTAGCAGCAAATCCGATTGAAGCAAGAATATAGATTATTAATGTAGGCAGCCAGAATCCTTTTACTGTAAAGCTCAAAATTAATGTTGATATTATACCAAGAGAAAAGAATCCAATGAAAAATTTCTTCTTAAAACCCTTGTAATCAGCTAATGTTCCTAAAAATGGTGATAGAATTGCTACAATAAATGCAAATATTGAATTAGCATATCCAAGCAATGCTGTTGATTTAAAAGATGGAAGTCCTCCTGCAATATAATCCTTAAAAAAAATTGGAAATATTGTGGTAACAATTATCAGGGTAAAAGCAGAATTAGCCCAGTCATACAATATCCAGCTTTTTTCTTTTTTTGTCATATCAACCTTTCAAAAAATTAATATGTACAGGGGGGGGGAGATAACCTCCCCTGTTATTAATATTTTTAAAATGAAATTATCAATCTATGTTCATCTTTAGAAGGTGTAAGAGAGCTAGTAATATTAACTTTTATCTCTTTACTATCTGGATCTCTAAACATTAATATATTTCCGAGCCCTTTTACCTGCTCCCAGCCCCTGTTTTCTGATATTATTTTTAGTTTTTTCAGATAAAACTTATTAACCTCTTCAACTTTCTCTTGAGAAGTATCATCAATTGTATAAATAATTTGATACCCATCTCCATATTTTCTCTTTTGTACTTCTTTAAACACAGCTCCCTCATAAATTGATAAACCTAATTCTGAAAGTTTAGCCTCAAACTCTTTTTGAGTGTCAATTTCATCTTTATTACCGCTTTTTTCATTTTTTTCAATTTTCGAGTTCTCTTTTTTTTCAATTTGCTCACTCTCTTCTTGTGTTTTACCACAATTAAAAATAAACGAAACAATAACCAACCCAATTAAAATAAAAACAATTTTCTTCATTTCCCCCTCCTTAAAATTATAATTTAGTTTTAAACCATGGAAAAAATTTATTTGTTTTTCTGGCGTATTTTCTATATTCAGGATTCTTCATGAATTTTTTTTCAAGCATTGGAACTCCAGAAACTTTCAACAGAAGAATTCCAATTAAAATAGGAGATATTATTGTAAAAAATCCATTCTCAACATTTAAAGCCATAAAAAAAGGACCCCACCATAATAAAGCCTCTCCAAAATAATTTGGATGACGGGTATAATTCCATAAACCTTCATCCATGATACTATTTTTTTCACTCTTTCGGTTTTGAATAAAATCATAAAGCTGATAATCCCCGACAGCTTCAAAAGTGAACCCAGTCAGCCAGACAATAAATCCAAATATATCTACATGAGTGAATCCTTTTCCCGTATATTTATGAATAAAAATTACTGGTAAAGAAATAATAATCATCAATAATCCCTGGAGTAAATAAATCTGGAAAAAACTTCTTATATAAAATAATTTCCCCCACTTCTTTCTCCATTTTGCATATCTAAAATCCTCTTTTTTATCTTTATTTCTAATAAAAATATGTGTACTCAACCTCATCGCCCATATAGCAACCATTGCAAGTATAAATATTTGTCTTATATAAAGATGCTTAACAAGAATAATACTGACAACACTTACGACTAAAAATCCAGGCCCCCAGGCAATATCTACAATTGAATTATCTTTCTTTATAATTGAAATTATGAATATAACTGACATATAAATTAAAACAGCTATAGCTATATTTGAGATAAAACCAAGCATTTTTACCTCCTATTCTGTTAAAATAGAAACCCCTATGCTCCCAGGTCCTGCATGAGACCCAATAATTGGAGAAACATCCATTATATATTCACATGCAATCCCCGTTTGTTTCTCAATTTCATTTGTAATTTCTTCTGCAGTATTTTTTGCATTTACATGTCCTACTGCAAAAGAAATTGTTTCTGATTTTTTCCTTTTTTTATCAACTATCGATTTTATTCTTTTTAAGTTACCTCTATAAGAAAATGATTTTCCAAATAATTCTGAACTTCCTTTTTCATCAATAGAAACAATGGGTTTCAAATTTAACAATTTAGCAAAGAATCCTTTCACTTTTGAAACTCTACCGCCACGAATCATATATTTTAAATTTTTAACACCTACAAATATTTTACTATTAGTAATAAATTCTTCAATTTTTTGAATTGATATATTCCCTTTTTTTTCAATTTCCCGTGCTGTTTTAAGAACTACCAAACCCAGTGCTATTGATAAATTTTTACTATCAATTACCTTTATCTTATCTTTATTAACAGTATCAGCAGCAACAGAAGCGCTGTTGTAAGTTCCGCTTAATTTATCAGAAAGATGAATGGAAATTATTTCATCATAATAATCATCAAGAAATTTATAAAATTTAATAAATGTTTTTACATTTGGCTGAGAAGTTTTTGGCATTTCATTGGATTTTTCTATGAGTGAATATAAATTATCAGGCTTTATGGTATATTTATCAAGAAATTCGTTGTCTTTAAAATTAATATTTAAAGGAACTACAAAAATATTATACTTATCCATTATTTCAGCAGGAATATCACAGGTTGAGTCAGTAACAAGAGCTATACTTCCTTTGTCCTTCTCTCTTGTTCTAACCTGTTGAAATATATCATCGACATCAGGATTTTTTATTTTTAACTTTTGATCAACAAGGGTCTGAACAACTTTTTCTGGTTCATTTGTATGCATGTGAACTTTATACTTATTTGTACCTTTTGCAACAATAAGTGAATCACCATATGAATCAATTTTATCAATTATTGTATCTTTAGTTATAAAACCATTATCTATAACAAATTGCGTACAATATCTATATTTTTCATTTTCATGTATATCAGAA
>CAZUKV010000030.1:0-11038 GCA_964621075.1 uncultured bacterium
ATCCTGTCTTCTCTATCCAAGAAAGACGACTTGACTGGAAATAAATTCAGGATGATAATCCACTTTGTCATTCCGGACTTGATCCGGAATCTCTTCTTCCCTTAAAAAAGTGAGATCCTGACCTGCGTCAGGATGACCACCTACAGTTTTGCTTCCCTCTCCTGAAGGTACAGTATCCCTTGCTTACGGGACAGCTTCAACTGTTGTCCGAGGCTTTAACTTAGACTAAAAAATCTCTTTAGAGATTTTTTTATACCACACTATTAAGTAGATCTTTAAGTGATAGATCAAAATATTCACCCTTATGATGATTCCAATCGATTAACCAGTTTCTATACCTACTTTTTTCATCCATAAAAACCTCTTCATTTTTTATTATTTCTAAATCTTCTTTTTCAAACTGATTTTTTGTTATGGCAACATGAGGAATAAAATTAGTAATTTTATTTAAACTATCTATCTTTTCAGCTTCTTGAATATTTTTATATAAAGTATCAAAAATTCTTAAATGATAGAGCATAAGATCTTCCATGTCAGAAATTGCAATAATTTTCAAAATCAAATACCCCTTATTTTTATATTCATAAGCGAGCAAATCTCCTTCTTTATATTTCATTTTTTCTTGCCTCCATTTTTTTTAGGATATATTTCAGAATCTTTATAGATATTTTATTTGAATGCATACATAATATTCCACCTTTTTTTAAAAATCTATCTGCCTGAATTTTTAAAAAAATGTATGGGATAAAGGGTATAAAATCCAGCAATATAATATCCCAGTGATAAAAAGAATAGGAATTATTTTTTATAAATTTCATTAAACCAACTGTCTGATATCCATGTGGAGTTCTAATTTTTTTAGTTTTGTATTCATATTTATTAATAAGTTCTTCATTTCTTTTAAGATCGTAGATAATTGCAGATTTTATCATGGGATTAAAAAAATAATGTGTATAAGAATGATTACCAATATCATTTTTAGAATCAATTATTATTTTGAATTGTTCTTCTCTTTTTTCAATTTTTTCACCATTTACAAAAAATAAAGCTTTATGTTCAAACTTTTTTAAAAGATTAATCATATCTTTAGTATATATAGTAGGAGCATCATCGATTGTTATAAGATATTTATCTTTTGGAACGTGAAACTGTTGTCTAAAAAAATATTTGCTCCATGGAAAACTTGAAATAAAAGATAATAAAATATAAAGCATCACAAGAAAAAAAACAATATTAAAAATTATATCCATTAATAACTTCTTCCTTTCCATCTAATCTTTTTTCTTGAAAAAATGAATAATACGCCGATAAATACTGTATATAAATAAAAATAAATAAAAAATAAAGGATAATATATTAAATATTTTGTTCTTTTTAATTTTTTAAGAAGAATTAAAAGAAAGAAAAAAATAGATATAAAAGGTACAATTAAGTACATAATATCAAATAAAAACAAAATATGTGAAATAAAAACAAATAAGAGAAAGATTAATAATGTTAAGCTTATATTATAACCTCCCTTTAGCCATCGTATTCTCTGATTAATAAAATCTTTAATATTATTGTATCCTCTTGTTTTTATTATATTTCTTTTATCAAATATAAAATGTATCCCACAAGATCTTTCTTTTTGAATCCAGTTAAAGAGTAAAGCATCTTCTGTTAATAAGTTTTTATTCTTTATATAATCTGCAAAATCTTTAAAAATATTTTTTTCCACACACAAATTTGCGCCCGGACAGCTTGCAGGTAGGTTTAAATGATTTAAAGCAGCCGCAACACCGACCAGAAATATTGAATCAAGAGAAAAAACAGCACTATCTTCAATTTCAAAAAAACCTGCATATAAACAATCTTTTTCATTTATTACCTGATTAAAACTGTAAAAATATTCTTCTTTACCATAGGAATCTGCATCTGTTAATATCAAGTATTTGAATTTAGATTGTCCTGTTCCTTTTTTTAAAGCTTCGAATTTGCCTTTTTCTTTCTTTTTTAAATCAATCAAATTTACATTATCAAAATCAATTAAATTTTCACATCCATCTGTTGAATGATCATTAACATAAAATATCTCATAATCATCCTGTTTATAGTTCTGGTTTATTATAAATCTATAATTTTTTTCAATGTAATCTCTTTCATTCCTAAATGGAATTATTATAGAAAACTTTTTTCGGTTTTTAAAATTTAAAACCGGATAAAAATAAACAGCTCCTGCTAAAATAGAAAATATCAAAAAATATAATCCACTTATTATTTCCATTTGAAACCTCTAACTATTCCCAAAAAAGGTATTATTACTATATAAGGAATATACAAAATCCTTGCTATGGGATAATATATAATATATTTTAATTTGCCAAATTTTGAAAGACCAACTATTAATAAAAATAGTTCTATGATAAAAGAGATAATAAAATATTTAATTAAATAATTATGAAAAAAAAGAAGAACCGGCATTAATAACTGAAAACAAAAAAAGATATATACAAAAAATAACATCAGGGTTATTAATGATTTATAATCAAGCCCCCTTGAAGCCCACCTTTTTCTCTGATTTACAAATTCCTTAAAATCATTTACAGGTTCAGTAATTACATGCGTATCAGGATCATCAGCAAAAGAAAATTTAACATTATCAACATTTGAAAATTTCTGTATTAAAAGATCATCGTCTCCAGAATCAATTTTTAGAATTGATTTGAATCCATTAACAAGGTTAAATAATTTTTTTCTATAAGAAAAATTGTTTCCGGTTGATATAATAGGATAATTCCAGCTATTGGCAGCAGCTGTGCATATACCAAATAAAAAATATTCAAGATTTAAAATTTTGTGAAATATATTAGACTCTTTTAAAAATGATACCCCGGAAACAACTGAAATATCTGTTTTATAATAATTTCTCATTTTTTCTGCCCAATTTTTTTTAACAACACAATCAGCATCAGTTAAAAGAATGATATCCCCATTAGCTTTATTAATTCCTTTGGAAAGAGCATTTTTTTTGGGACTTACGCCTTCTTCTACTTCATCAATATCAATGACAGTTATATTACTATATTTATCGAGTATTTTTCCTGTATTATCTTCTGACCTATCATTTACTATAATAATTTCTACATCAATTGTTTGTTTTAAAAGAGATCGAATCAAATTATCAATATTCTTTTCTTCATCTTTCGCAGCCACTACTATTGAAACTTTTAAGTTTTTATTAATAGAAACTTTATCTCTAAATGAATATTTTATAAAACCAATCAAAAAAAATAATAAAATAAGATTATAAATAAAAAAAGAAAGATAAAAAAATATATCAACGATAATATTCATTATCTTATTGCTTGTCTAAACTCTTTAATCAATGATTCTTTTCTGTTTTTTTCAAGAGCAGTTCCTACCACAATTATATCAGCTCCTGCTTTTGTTTTATTTCTTGCTATTTTAGGATTAGTAATCCCTCCTCCTACAATAACGGGAATATTTAAAACATTTTTTACCGCTTTTACAATCTCATCAGGAACAGAATTATCGGCACCGCTACCGCTTTCAAGATACACAGTTTTCATCCCAAGAAATTCAGCAGCAAGGGCATGTGCAACAGATATTTCTGGCTTATGACTTGGTAAAGGATTTGTGTTGCTCATGAAATTTACCGAAGTAGGTTTACCCGAATCTATAAGCATATAACCTACAGGAAGGGGAGTAATATTATTTGCTTTTAGTAATGGAGCAGCTTTCACATGTTCATCTATTAAATATTGGGGATTTCTGCCACTTATTAAGGATAAAAATAAAATTCCATCTGCATGAGTTGAAATATGATTTACAGATGCTGGGAATATCAATACAGGAATATCAACCGATTCTTTTATCTTTTTTATAGTTTCATTAAATAAATTTGTCATGGTCAAACTTGTGCCAACCAGTAACACATCAACACCTGATTTTTCACATAATTTAGAAAATTCTACAGCTTCTTCAGGTTTCTGTTTATCAGGATCAATTAAAACCCAAAATTTCTTGTCTTTACTGTTTAAGTTTAATAATTTCGTTATTGACATAAATCCTCCCCATATACCTATTAAAGTATAATCAAAAAAACATCTTTTTCAATAAAGAAATTATTTCTTTATTATTTTTAAATGCTATCTTCAGTAATTTACCTAAATTCAAATCATCTGGCTTTATTTCAGACAACATCTTTATCATATTATCAATCTCTTTATCATCAAACTTAACAAAAGCTTCCTTTATTTTATAAAAATACTTAGATGTTTTCCCGATACCATTCATTATATTTTTTTGATATTCTTTTAAAAATTTTTCTGAAATGTCACTATTATCAAGTGCTTCTACTGCTCTTTTACCTGCAAGAAAACCAGATTCAAGTGCATTCCCAATTCCAGCGCCGGTTAGAGGATTTGTTAATCGAGCAGAATCTCCAACTATCATAAATCCATCACCAACCATTTTTTTAAGTGGCTTGGAAACGGTAACTGCACCTGCTACAACTTTTGTAATTGATTTGTTTTTAAATCTTTTTTCAACAAATTTATCTAAATAATATTTTGCATTTTTATCTTTTGTAGATCTCGTTGCCAGTACACCTAATCCAACATTTGCGGATCTTTCTCCTTTTGGGAAAATCCAAACATAACCTCCTGGTGCAAGAGTATTACCTCCGATCATTTCAATATAATTATTTTTAATATCCACATTATCAAGCTGATAATTCAAACAATACTCAACATCATTGGGTTTTAATTGGTTATTGATTCCAAGTAAAGATGGAATTTTACCTTCAATACCATCAGCTGCTACAATCAATTTGGTTTTAACTTTATAATTTTTTAAACCTTTAATGAATATCTCATAATGATCATCAAACTTTTTTATATCAACAGCACTATTTTTTGTTCTAACAACTGTTCCACTATTAGCTGATTCTCTGGCAAGATCAAAATCAAAAACAGCCCTATCTATAATAAATCCTTTATCAACCTGCTTATATTCCATTAAAGCCTTTTGTCCTGACCAGGATTTTAATAATGCCCCCTGTATTTCACTTGATATCCATCTATCTTTTATTCCTGTATACTTATCCAGCCATTTTTTACTAACACCTTCTGCACACCTTACAGGTCTACCAATCTCCTGTCTTTTTTCAAGAAGTAAAACCTTGTACCCGCCTTCAGCGATAATTTTTGAAGCAACCGATCCTGCCGGACCTGCTCCAATAACAACAACATCATATTTCTCCATCTTGAAATCCTTTCTTAGTAATCAATAGCTCCAACCGGACAAACTTTAATACAAAGACCACATTCTGTACAATACTTTTCATTAATTGTTATCTTTTTTTCTGCTAAATAAATAGCACCTTCGGGACAGATTGGTACACAACCCCCGCAGTAACAGCATTTATTAATATTTAATTTGACAGCCATAATCCTCCAATACCTAAAAATATGTTCAACTTTAATATTTTAGAAGCGATACCATATTTATGAATTTTCGTTAGATATATTGAAATAAAATTATTCCCATTAACCAGTACAATTATAAAAATTAAATAAAATATTTTTTTTGAGACGTCTTGATAAAACAAAACTGAAATTATAAAAAATATTATGAGTAATATAAACAAAAAATTGAAAGATTTTTTTTCTCCAAACACTATTGGAAATGATTTGCCATTGACATGCAAATCCCCTTTTATATCCTCAAAATCTTTAACAATTTCTCTTATAAAATTAATTAAAAATGAGAAAATTATTAGTTTTTTAAGTGAATTAAAGTCGCTAAATCTAATTGCAACTGCAACAAATGGAGATGCAGTAAAAAATGAAACAAGCAAATTTCCTACTAAAATCTTTTTTTTAAAATAATAACTATATCCAAAAACAAGTAAGAATACCAAATTATTAAAAAAAAATAGTTTTAAATTATAAGAAAAATTTAAAATAAAAAATACACTAACAAGTGCTAAAAATATTATTTTGGCTTCTTTTTGACTTAATAATCTTGAAGGAAGTACTCTTTCTGGATTATTGATTTTATCTGCATCAAAGTCTAATACATCATTAATCACATATCCTGATGCAGCAATCAATAAATATACCAAGGGTAAATTATACTCCAAAGGTTTAGAAACGAAAGTAAAACCTATAAAAAAAGAAATACCTATAATTAATAGATTTATAGGCCTTATAATTTTCAAAAAACCAACTGCTTTTTTAGGAGCCTGTATGACCAAAACCCCCTTTTCCTCTTTTAGAATCATTAAGTTGCTCTACTTCTTCCCATTCAATATGATAGACTTTGGAAAGTACCATTTGGGCAATTCTCATTCCTTTTTCTACTAAAAATTTATCATTTCCAAAATTGGCAAGTATAATCCCAATTTCACCCCGATAATCTGAATCAATTGTACCGGGAGAATTGAGAACTGCTATTCCATAATTTAAAGCCAAACCACTTCTGGGCCTAATCTGAATTTCAAAACCTTTTGGCACTTCTACATGTATTCCAGTTTTTATAAGCTCAACATTACCCGGATGAATTAAATTCTCTTCTGCAGATCTAATATCCATCCCAGAAGAGAATTTAGTCATATATTCTGGTTGATTTATATTTTTAGCTTTTTCATTTTTATAAAGTTTAACTTTTACTTTCGTCATTATTGTCTTTATTTTCGTTTTCAAGTGCTTTCATACTTAAACTAAGTCTTCCTCTATCATCCTTTTTTATAATCTTTGCTCTAACTTTATCTCCAATATCAAAAACATCAGATACATCTTTTATATATTTATTAGAAATTTCAGAAATATGAAGTAATGAAGATTGTTTGTTTTCCAATTTAACAAAAACACCGAAATCTTTTATTTTTTCAACTTCTCCATCAACTATATCACCAACTTTATATTCTTTAATTATATTTTCTATTATACCTTTAGCTTCTAATGCATTTTCTTCAGATAATGATGATATTTTAACAGTTCCATCATCTTCTATCCATATTTCACTATCAGTTTTTTCAGTTATTTCTTTTATTGTCTTTCCGGAACTTCCTATAACTGCAGATATTTTATCTTCAGGGATTGTCATTGTGATTATTCTTGGAGCATAAGGAGAAACTTCTTCCCTTGATTTATCAAGAATTTTATCCATATGTTTAATTATATGGTTTCTGCCTTTATGAGCCTGTTTCAGAGCTTTCTTTAATATTTCTTCTGAAACTCCTTCGATTTTTATATCCATCTGAACAGCTGTTATTTTATCTTTTGTTCCAGCAATTTTAAAATCCATATCTCCAAGATGATCTTCAAGACCAAGAATATCGCTTAATATTATAAAATCACCTTCGTCCTTTTTTAAAAGGCCCATTGCTACTCCGCCAACAGAATCCTTTACAGGAATACCTGCATCCATTAAAGCAAGAGAACCACCACATACTGTCGCCATTGAAGATGAACCATTAGATTCTAATATATCAGAAACAAGTCTAATTGTATATCCGAACTCTTCTTCATCTGGAAGAATTGGCTTTAACGCATGTTCTGCAAGCATTCCATGTCCTATTTCTCTTCTTGCTGGACCTCTTAGATATTTTACTTCATTTACACTGTATGGTGGAAAATTGTAATGAAGCATAAATGTTTTTTCAGATTCACCCTTCAATTGATCCAGTCGCTGGACATCTGAAGAAGTTCCAAGAGTCGTTGTTACAAGAGCCTGTGTTTCTCCTCTTGTAAATACTGAAGAACCATGAACTCTTGGTAACAAATTAACTTTAATATTCAATGGCCTTATCTCGTCAAATTTTCTACCATCAATTCTTTCTTTATCCTCTACAATTTTTTTCCTAACTATCTTTTTTTCCTGTTCTTTAAATGCTTCCTTGATTTTTCTTGTGTCTGTTTCTGGATCTTTTTCCAGAATTTTTTCTTCTACTTCCGCATAAATTGAATCAACAAACTCCTGCCTTTCAAGTTTTTTCTTATACTCACAGGATTTTTCAAGTTTTTCTGTTGCTATTTCTTCAACCTGTTTTTTTATAGAATCTTCAATTATATATGGTTCATAACTGAATTCTTTTCTTCCAACTTTTTTGATAATTTTTTCTTGAAATTCACAAAGTTTAACTATTTCTCCGTGAGCCTTTAGAAGAGCTTTTAAAAACTCTTCTTCACTAACAAAATCAAAAAAACCTTCTACCATTGTAATTGCATTTTTTGATCCGGCTACTATCATATCCATTTTACTATTAGCCAGATTAGAGTTAGTTGGATTTATAATAATTTCATCATCAACCATTCCAACTCTCACACCAGCAATAGGTCCTTTAAATGGCATTCCCGATAACATTAGAGAAAGTGAAGCACCAACCATTCCAAGAACATCAGCTTTATTTTCTTTATCCGAAGAAATCACTGTTGTTATTATCTGTACTTCATTCATAAAATCATCATTAAAAAGAGGCCTTATAGGTCTATCAATCATCCTCGATGCTAAAATCTCTTTATCTGAAGATTTCCCCTCTCTTTTGAAAAACCCACCGGGTATCTTCCCAGCAGAATAAGACCTTTCTCTATAATCAACCATCAAAGGGAAGTATCCCATTGAAGATTGTTCATTACTACCAACAGCAGTTGCTAATACCACTGTTTCACCATACTGTACCAAACAGGAACCATCTGCCTGTTTAGCCAGCTCACCAGTTTCAATGGTAAACTTTTCACCATTAAAATCTATACTATCTTTATAATACATATTAACCTCTAATTCCTAATTCTTTTACTAACTCACGATATTTTTCAATATCTTTACCTTTCAAAAAATTCATTAATTTTTTTCTTTTTCCTACCATTTTCAACAATCCTCTTCTTGAATGATGATCCTTTGGATGTTCTTTAAAATGCTTCTGTAAATCATTAATTCTTTCTGTTAATAAAGCAATTTGAACCTCCGCAGAACCGGTATCATTTTTACCATTTCCATACTTTTCGATAATCTTTTTCTTTCTTTCACTTGACAAAGTCATAATTTCCTCCTATTTTCCTCATTCCAAGAAATAATATACTATTATTTCCTAGATACGGGTTAATTAAAACAACATATCCTCATCTGCCAAAATACTTAAAGTAATATTTTTATCAATCATTAATTTTTTCTTCAATTCCTCATCACTACTAAAAGTATCCTCATTTCTAATTTTTGCCACAAAATAAACCTTTAATTCATCTCCATATATATTTCTATTAAAATCAAATATATGGACTTCAACTTTCCTTTTATTCCCTCCATAGGTTGGAGAGTATCCAATATAACTCATTGCAGGAAACTTTTCTCCTTCATAATCAACATAAGATGAATAAACCCCATCCAAAGGCAATTTGGTTTCAATTGCCTCTATATTTGCTGTAGGATAACCTAAATCTGTTCCCCTTCTTGTACCTTTCTCTACATATCCTTTAACCGAATAAAATCTATTTAGAAGTTCTTTTGTCAATCTTAACTTTCCCTCGATAATTGTTTTTCTTACCCATGTACTGCTTATTTTCTTACTTTCATATTTAATAAGAGGTACTTCAGTTACATTAAAATCAAAATCTCCAGAAATCCTTTCTAAAAAATTATAATCACCTTTTTGCTTATTGCCAAATTTATGATTTTTTCCAATAACAATTTCTGCAGCATTTAACTTATCAACAAGAACTTTTTTAACAAATTCATCTGCTTCCATATTTGAAATTCTTTTTGTAAAATTTAAAAATAAAACATTATCAACACCAAGTTTTTCAAAACATTCAGATTTATCCTGATTTGTCATTAACAATTTGGGAGGATCATTATTTAATACAACCTTAGGATGAATTTCAAAAGTTACGATTAAACTTTCGAGTTCTTTCTCTTTGGCTTTTTCTGTTAGAACCTCAATCATTTTTTGATGACCAAGATGTACTCCATCATACATTCCCACCGATACTGCATACTTTTTATTTTTTAACTCATCTAAGCTTGAATAAATATTCATACTACATCTCCCAAAACAGAAATATAATTAAATTTACCATCAACAATCTCTCCCACAGCAAGAATTTTAGAATTTCTATTAAGTATTCTTACATAACCATCATAATCACTAAACGCTTTAAGGCGAATTTTCCCTCCATTTTTTACTTTTCTTTCAACCTGTTCATTAACCTTTATGGAATTAAGATGGGATGTGCTTACGTTTAAACTTAATAAATTGTTTTTTATTTCTATAAAAGAATTCAAATTTTCAAGTTTTATTGCATTTTTTAAATTAAATCTCCCCATCTGAACCCTTTTAAAAGATTCCAGCCTCCCTTTCTGTCCTAAATTTTTAGATATATCCTTAATAAACTGATTAATGCAAAACTTTCTACTTGCTTTAATCATAAAAATAATATCTGGAAAATCAATATTTAATATTTCAATATTATCAATATCAACAAATCTTTCATTTTCTTCTTTATTATTCGCCCAATCGGGAATGTTTTGCAAATATCCACCATCATAAGCATTGAAAATATTGGTTATTGAATTTTTATTTACCTTAGAAACTAAATCTTTATTTTTACCTGCAAATGTTATATGAACTATATAAGTTCTTTTTTCCTGTATCAATATTTTGAATAATTTATTTGCTTTTCCAACCAAAATTGGTAAAACTCCTGTAGAATGTGGTTTCATTTTACCAAGATGTCCTGCTTTAATGTTCCCCGGCAAAGATTTCTTTATTTCTTCTACACACTCAAAAGAAGTCAAGCCCTTTGGTTTATCTAAAACTAAGATTCCATTCATATTTTTTCTCTCCAGTAGTTCAATATTTTCTCATAAACTGAATCAAAACCTCCAAGAAGTGTTGTTCCTGCAGCAAATTGATGCCCTCCGCCATTCTTAAAATATTCAGCCATTTTTCTTACGGAGTATTTTCCATTAGATCTCAGCGAAAGCCTGTATTCTTTTTCATTTCTTTCTTTTATTAATATATAAACTTCTACAT
>CAZUKV010000031.1:0-10942 GCA_964621075.1 uncultured bacterium
CTTTTTATTTTCTGTTTGTTTTTTCTCTGAAAATCATTATAATCTCTTTAAATAACTATTTTGGAGTATAAATGAATATCCTTCATATCATATCTTCTTCTAATTTTGGTGGTGCTGAAAATTATGTATACATGCTTTCAAAATGTCAGGGTGAAAATAATAATAAGATATTCTTTTACAGAACTGATGTAAAAAAATTAAATAGTTTAATAAAAGACAATAATATAGCAGCAATCGATATTACAAAAAAAATTTATAACAGTATTTCTTTTATTCATATCTATAATTTATTTAAATTAATAAAGAAATATAAGATTGATATAATTCATACGCATCTTTCAAAAGCTTCAATATTGGGAGGTTTAGCAGGAAAATTAACAAATACTACTTCTATTGCAACTGTTCATGGAATGAATAAATACAGTGATTATAAATTTAATGATAGACTAATAGCCGTTTCCAAAGCTGTAAAAAATAAATTGATCCAATCCGGTGCTCCTTCAAAAAAAGTAAAAGTTATATTTAATGGTATTGAAAAAAAGGATGATAAGATAAAATGTAGCTTTTCAAAAAATTCATTAAAAATACTTTTTGTCGGAAGGTTATCTAAAGAAAAAGGGCTTGTTGATTTTATAAAAAACATTAAAAGCTGGAACAATGATAAGTGGAAATTAAAAATTGCTGGAGAAGGTGCTTTGAAAAATAAATTAATAAAAATAATAAAAAAATATAATTTAGGTGAAAATATAGAAATGCTTGGTTTTAAAAATGATGTTAAGCCATATTATTTATGGGCTGATATCCTTGTATTACCATCATTTAAAGAAGGACTCCCTATATCAATACTTGAATCATTTTCTTATGGTTTGCCAGTTTTAGGAAGAAATATTGAAAGTATCGGGGAGGTTTTAACAGATGATAAAACCGGTTTCGTATTTAATAAAGAAACACTTCTTGAAAAATTAAATTATATTTATAAAAATAAAGAAATTCTTGATTCTTTGTCCAGCAATTGTTTAAATATTTTTAATAAAAACTACACAATAGAAAAAAATTGTTCAAAAGTTATTAGTTTTTATGAGGAAAATATTAAAAGGTGAAATATTAGATGGATTTGAATAATAAGCGTGTATTGATAATCAAGTTGAGTTCTATTGGCGATGTTTTCATGAACATTGCTGTAGTTGAACAGATAAAAAAATCATATCCTGAAGTAAAATTGGGCTGGGTTGTAGAAAAAAAATCTTCTAACATATTAAAAAATTATTCTTCTTTAGATAAATTATATATTTTAGATAAAGAAAAAATTGATAAACTGTATGAAAGAAAAAAATTTATTAAACTTTTTAAATATATCAAAAAATTTATAAAAAATATAAAAAAAGATAAATGGCAAATTGCAATTGATTTACAGTGGCTATTTAGATCATCTTTTATTCCCTTTATGGCAGGAATACCGGAAAGATATGGTTGTGTTACTAATGGATTACATTCAATATTTTTAAATAAAAATAGAAAAATTGATCATGCGAATTATCCAAGGAATGTTATAAAAAAAAATACAAAAATCCTTACCGAATTTGGTTTTATAAAAAAGAATATTAATCCAGAATTATTTTTTCCCCAATCAAAAGAAGAAAGAAAATGGGCAAAAAAAGAAATAAACAAATATTCAGGAAAGTATTTTATAGGAATTGCTCCACTTTCTAAATGGGAAACAAAAAACTGGGGTTTAAAAAATTATGAAAAATTACAAGAAATGATTAAAGAAAACATGGATTGTGATATTTTTGTTTTTGGGGGGAAATCTGATAAAAATGATATTAGAAAAATAACAGATAAATGGGATAATGTTCATGATTATTCAGCAAGAATATCGTTGAACAAGTTTGCTGCAATGTTAAAATACATGGATGTTTTTGTTTCTGGGGATTCTTCTCCAATGCACATAGCTGCATCAAAAAATATTATGCAGATTGCTTTGTTTGGACCAACATCACCAGATAGAACAGGGCCTTTTAATAAAAAAGCTGTAATAATACAAAAACAATATAACTGTATCCCATGTTTTAAAAAGAAATGTCCTCTTAAAACATCGAAAAGAAAGTGTATGTTGGATATCAAACCTGAAGAAATATATTATATTATTGAGAATTACTTAGAGATAAAGGATTAATTAGATGAAAATACTGATTATCTCATTGAATTATCTTGGTGATATTCTAATGACATTACCTCTACATTACAACCTAAAAAAAAATGATCCCGATTTGGAGATTGCTGTTTCAATTGGATACAGGGGTGCAGTTTTAAAAAATATAATAAAAAATGTTGATAAATGGATTATTAGAAAAAACAATATTAATATTATTAATAAATTAAAAAATTTAAAAGAAGTCAAAAATTTTAATCCGGATATAACAATTATTATTGATGATTCCAAATTTTCTCATAAATTGGCAAAATATAGTTCTTCAAAAAGAGTAATAGGATTTAATAAATCAAAAATCAAAAATTTTAAAATTGATAAAATAAATTATGAATACCAAAAAAACAAACACCTGGTTTCAAGGATGGTAAAAATACTTGAATATTTAGATATTAAAGATTATGAATATAAGGTATTTTTTGAAGATATTGAGTGTGATATTGATTATAATGATTATATAGTCTTTCTTCCAGGAACCACAAGAAAATCCAAGTTGTGGAAAATTGATTATTGGGTTGAATTGGGAAAAAGATTGAAAAGAAAATTTAATAAACAAATTATCTTGATGGGGGCAAAATCCGATGCTTATATATCCAAAAAGTTCTCCAGTGCAGGTTATGATTATGTCGATCTCATAGGAAAAACGAACATTAAAGAACTTTATTGTTATTTAAAAAATAGTGATATTGTTATTTCTGTAGATAATGGAGGAATGCATTTATCAGATTATTTAAATAACAGTACAATTGCATTGTTTGGTTCTACTGATTACAGAAAAGTTGGACCGAGAGGGGAAAATTCATATATTCTTGAAGCTGATTTTAATTGTTTACACTGCGAAAAATCAGAGTGTAAGAATGACAAATATTGTCTTAATATTATAAAACCGGAAGATATCTTATCAATTATTGATGATAATAGATTATTATAATAATCTATTAACTATTTTACCATAAAATTGCCAGTGGATATCATTTTTTGGATACCATTTATTTTTTGTTTCAGTACAAAAATTGGATTTTTCAAGAAGTTGTTTATATATTACCTTACACTCAAAAGAAATGATAGATTCAGGATGAAACGGTATTTTATTTTTTGTTAAATTATAATCAATATTATATTTTTTAATTTTATTAACGGAATAAAAAGATTTTGAGCCGCAAATTTCAAGTATCCTGCTATTTTTTTTCTCATTAAGAATATTTATTGTAAAATGAGGGTTTTTTTCTAAATTTTTAAAACTGTATCTGCTTGGTCTGACAAGAGCAATAAAAACAGGACCAGACCAGATAGTTCCGGTGAATCCCCATCCAATAGTCATGAAATTGGGGTCATATTCATCATTAGTTGTTCCCAGTAATACATTTCCTTTCTCAATATTTTTATTTACAATTTCTGAATCAATTATGTTTATTTTATTTGACATAATTCCTCCTTTTATTTTTCTTATTTATATATATAATAACGATAAATTCTTGACAGTTCAATAATATTGTGATACCTTTTTCTTGCTTAACAATTAGGAGGTGCTTAGTATGTATGCAGTAATCGAAACAGGTGGAAAACAGTACAGGATAGAAAAAGATGATAAAATATTTATTGAGAAAATTGAGGCTAAAGAAGGGGAAAGTGTTGAATTCACACCTATTGCATTAAATAATGGTAAAAATTTAATAGTTGATGAAAAAAAATTAAAAAAATCAAAGGTTGTTTGTAATGTTCAAAGACATTTTAAAGATAAAAAAATTACAGTTGGATATCATAAAAAAAGAAAAGGATATAAAAGAACTTACGGTCATAGGCAGCAAAAAGTTGCTTTAATTGTTAAAACTATAGAAACTGACCTTGCAGGGGGTGATGAATAAATGGCTCATAAGAAAGCAGTCGGTAGTACCCAGAATGGTAGAGATAGTGAATCGAAACGATTAGGTTTTAAGAAATTTGGAGGCGAATTTGTTAAACCTGGCAATATTATAGTAAGACAAAGAGGAACAAAATTTAAACCAGGATTAAATGTTGGTTTAGGAAAAGATCACACTATTTATTCAAAAATTGAAGGCTTTGTTAAAATGACAAAAAGAAAGGGTAGGAGTATAATTAACGTTGTACCTGCCAGCTAAAATATTTTAATATGTTTATAGATGAAGCAAAAATTTATACCCAGGGTGGTAAAGGCGGCCCTGGGTGTCTTAGTTTTAGAAGAGAAAAATTTCGACCCAAAGGCGGTCCTGATGGTGGAAAGGGCGGTCATGGAGGCGATGTCATTCTGGTTTCCACTAAATCAGTAAAAACTCTTTATGAAATAAAAAATAATCCACATTTCAGAGCTGAAAGTGGAGAACCAGGAAGTTCAAATGATAAATACGGTAAAGATGGTGATGATTTAACGGTTTATGTTCCTTTAGGAACCTCTGTTTTAGATGAAAACAGGAATTTGTTAGCTGATCTTGTAGAAGAAGGACAAAAATTTGTTGTTGCCAGAGGTGGACGTGGAGGCAGAGGAAATAAATCCTTTCTTTCAAATTCAAATAGGGCACCCAGGATTAGAGAATTAGGGGAACCGGGTGAAAAAAGAACAATCATCCTGGAATTAAAAGTATTAGCTGATGTTGGTCTTTTAGGATTTCCTAATGCCGGTAAATCCACACTCTTATCTGTTTTGAGTAATGCAAAACCAAAGATAGCATCTTATCCATTTACAACAATAGAACCAAATCTTGGAGCAATTGTAAACGAATTTGGATATTCTTTTGTAATTGCTGATCTTCCAGGTTTAATTGAAGGAGCATCAGAAGGTATTGGACTTGGTGATAGATTTTTAAAACATGTAAAAAGAACGAGAGTTCTTGTTCATCTTCTTGATATGGCAGGAATTGATGGCCGAAAACCATGGGAAGATTATTACAATATAATTGAAGAATTAGATAAGTATGATGAGAAATTAAATAATAAAAGAAAACTTGTTGTTGCTAACAAAATGGATATTCCAAAAGCTGAAGAAAATTTTAATAAATTTGAAGAAAAAACCGGAATTAAACCAATTAAAATTTCTGCATTTACACACAAAAATATAGATAAATTAAAACACAAAATTGTTTCTCTTTTAAATAATACTGAAGAACCCGATTTAAGCTCAAATATCAAAAAACATGAAGTTCATAAAGATAAAAGATATTATGAAATAACAAAAGAAAATGATACTTATTATGTTGAGGGAGTGTATTTAAAAAAACTTCTTGCTATGACTGATTTTTCTCTTGATGAAAGTGTTAAAAGAGCAAATGACATAATGAAAAAGCTGGGACTTTATAAAGCTCTTGAAAAAAAAGGTGCCAGTGATGGGGATCAAATAATTATATCAGGTGAATATAAATTTACATATAAAAAAGAACAATAAAACTTGATTATAATTTCTATCAATGATATATTATATTCAAATATGTTTAATAATAAGGAGGAATTATGAATATAAAAGTAATTAATCTGGTTATAATATCATTTTTTGCTATTATTACAATCTCGGCAACTAATGTTCCGAAACAGGGAGCCGTTCCTCCTCTTTATTCAGGACCAAGAGGACAGGGTTTAAAGGGTGAGAATATTTATACTGTTGTAAAAGGTGATACTTTATGGGGTATTTGTAAAACTGAGTTAAATGATCCTTACAAGTGGGTTGCAGTATGGGAAAGAAACCCTCATATTAAAAACCCCAACTGGATTTACCCAAAAGACAAAATTACCCTTGATCTTGAAGCACCTATAAAAAGCTCTTTTGTGAAAAAAGAAAATAAGGAAAAATATAAAGATAAAAGAATAAGTCGAACTTTCAAATTTAAAGATTCAGGAACTTCTAAATCTACTGATAAACCTTTAAAAACTTTAAAAAAAGAAGAAAGTGGTGAGATTCCAATAAAACAGGTAGATGTTGTCAGTCAGGAGAATGAACAACAAAAAAGATTCCAAAAGTTAAGATTGGATGCAGGATTTATACTTGAAAAGAAATTTAAACCTATCGGTCAGATTTTAAAATTTGATGATGAAGAAATGGCATCTTTAAATGATGTTGTATACTTGAATTGTGGTAAAGATCATAATATTCAAGCTGGTAATTCTTATCTTGTTTTTAGAAGAAGTTATAAGGTTGAACATCCAGTAACTTTTGAAAATTTAGGATATTTAATTAACACAATTGGGAAGATAAAAGTGGTTGATGTTTATGATAAAACAAGTAAAGCTGTGATAGAAGATCAATTTGCTACTTTTAATATTGGTGATAGTATTATTAATGAATATCCAAGAATCAGATTAAGTAAAGAAAATATTAAACCCGATTATAATGGATATATTGTTTTTATCGAGCAAAATAAAAAAATTGCTGGTGAAGGAGATTTTGTTTACCTGGATAGGGGTATCAAACAGGGCATTAAAGCAGGGATGTTTTTTGATGTTCTTACACCAAAACAGAAAGTTAGTGATCCTGATGGCGGTATTAAAGAAATTCCTTCTAAAATTAAAGGAAGAATTAAGGTTTTAAATGCGAGAGAAAACCTATCAACAGGTGTTATTATAGATACAGATAACAATAGAAACATTAATAATGGTGATAAAATAATAGTAGAATAAATTTTTAGATGAAGCATAAATATTATTACCTTTTATTAAAATATCTTAATTTATTTTCTTCTCCCGTCTGGTTAAAATTAATAAAAAAGGCGGGAAGTATTGAGGAACTATTCAATAAAAATAAAAGATTTTTTTCTAATATTAGAGGATTAAAAAAAAATAAAATTGATGAATTTATAAATAAACGTACAAAAATAAAAATTGATAAAATTCTTGAACAGCTTAAGAAGAAAAAAATTAACTTTGTTTCAATTAATTGTGATAATTACCCATCTCTTTTGAAAAATATTTATGATCCTCCTCTTGTTCTTTTTTTTAAAGGAAATAAGATAAATAATAATAAAATTAATTTAGGCGTTGTTGGAACAAGAAAAATATCAAGTTACGGAAAAAAAGTAACTAAAAAGATTGTATCTAATCTTGATAAAGATATATATTCGGTAGTAAGTGGGATGGCGCTTGGAATAGATAAAGAAGCACATAAAAATGCTTTAGAGAATAATATTTATACAGTTGCTGTACTGGGTTGTGGTGTTGATTATATTTATCCCAGAAGTAATCATAAGATATACAAAAGAATTATTGAAAAAGGGACAGTGATTAGTGAGTTTTTACCCGGTAGTTCGCCAAAACCATATAGATTTCCATTGAGAAATAGAATAATCAGTGGAATGTCGAGGGGCGTACTTGTCATAGAAGGAACAAAAAAAAGCGGTTCTCTAATAACTGCAAGATCTGCATTGGACCAGAACAGAGATGTATTTGCAGTTCCTGGCAATATTTTTTTTCGAAATTGCAGAGGCACAAATTACCTGTTAAAACAGGGAGCTTTTCCGGTAGTAAAAGCTAAAGATATAGACAGATACTGGAAAGTTAAAAGTAAAATAAAATCAAAAGAAAAAAAGTTAAATTTGAATTTTAACAAAGAAGAAAAAGAAGTAATAAAAGTAATGAATCCAATTAAAGCATTGACAATTGATGATATTTATTTAAAATTATCTGGAGAGATTGAACTGACGAAAATAATGGCAGTTCTTTTCAAATTGAAATTGAAAGAAGTTGTTGAAGAGTTACCCGGGAAAAAATTTGTATTATATGATGAAATATTTTAGGTGGTTTATATGGAAATAGATGAAAAAATTAATTTATTATATAAAATTTTAATTGAAAATAATATAGGGAATACTGATATTAAAGAAATTCTTAATTTTTTAGAATCTGATAATCTTTCTAAAAAAGTAAATAATTTTAAAATAGAAGGGATGCGTTTTTTTAGTGATTCTGAAAAAGAAAATTTCAGTGATGATGCTATTTTAAAATTAATTAAGTGTAAAATATTGGGTATTATTGACAGTAATGACCTTGAAAACATTATTGAAAATGTAAAATTAAATAATGAATACTTGAAAATTGATAAAGATGTAATTAAATATATTTCTAAATATAATAAATTTGATGATAGATTTATTGTTTTAAGAAAATATATATAGGAAAGAACCCTGATAGAATTCTTTCCTATATAGTGATGATATTTATTTAGAGTTGTTCGTATTTATTTTTTCTTCTAATTTTTTTAATCTGGATTGATCCTGGTATACTCTTTTTAGGTTTAGATTTTTATCAATTGCGATAACTTTTCTTCTGTATTCAATAGCTTTTTCATAATTGCCATTTTTTTCATAGAAAAGTGATAAATTATCATAATCATCAAGCAATTTTCTTTGAACCCCAATTTTTTTATTAATTTCAACTGATAAATTATAATAATATTTTGCTTTCTGATTATTACCCATTGTTTCATAGATTACACCAAGATTTTTATAGTCCTCAGCTAAATTTCCCTTATACGGTAGTTTTTCGTCATACTTTGCTGCATAATTAAGATAATTGATAGCTGTATCATAATTTCCTTTGTAATAATGGAAAGATGCAAGGTTGTTATAAGAAATTGCTATTCCCTCTAAATTTTCTAATTCCTGATTAATCCACAATGCTCTTCTATAAAACATCTTTGCTTTTACATAATCCATAAGATTATAATAAATGTTACCCATATTATTATATTCTCTTGCCATTCCTTCTTTGTAATTAAAAGCTTCATCAGTTATTAGAGCTTTTTTGTAATATTTTAATGCTTTCTCGTATTGTTCTTTATTCTTATAGATTACTCCAAGGTTGTTATATGCCCATGATAAATTGTAAGAATCATGTGTTTTTGAAGCATATTTTATACCCTTTTTTAAGTAATTTTCGGCTTCATTATATTGGTATTTTTTCATTAAGTTCAATCCATAAAGGATATTTGCTTCAATATCTTGTGGATTATCTTTCATTATTTTTTCAAGTATCTCCATACTTCTATCATAGCTACCATAATAATGCAGTTTCTTTGCATCACCATAAGTCTGGGCCAATAACGGTAAAGATAAGATAATAATTAAAGATATCAAAAATATTTTTTTCATAATCTGCCTCCTTTTCTTTTAATCAAATATAATGTTTTTTATAAAAATTTCTATCGGACTAAAGTTTAGTTTTTCTAAAAAAAATTGGATATGTAAAAAACAATACTAAAGTATTATATGAAAATTGTTGAAAAATATATAAAATAATTATATCATTTATTTATGATTGAGCACTTGAATTTATTTATTATGATTATTTCTCTCATTTTTGGATTTGGTATTTATATTTATCTTTTAAATTTGTATAAAAAATACAGTTTCAAGACAGTTTATAACTTTAAAAGATATATTTTCATATATACTTCAATTATTTTTTTACATATATTAGTCAAATATTTTGCAATCAATTTGGTATTTTTAAATGAGTATGACTTTTTTGTAATAATAAGAACGATTCTTACTTTCCTGACATTTTTATTATATTTTTTCCTGTATTATTATATTTTGAAATTTTTGAATAACTTAGAACAATTTAAATATTATAAATTTGAAAAATATATTTATTATCTTATTTCAATAATTTTTCTATATTTATTTGTAAAAGAACTAATTGTTTTTTTAAGAATTGGAAGTATTTATAAATTAATTGAAATTGTAAATAATTTCAAGATAACTGCAATTATATTAGTTTTAATTATTCTATTTAAAAATGTTTTATTTTATAAAGAAAAAAAAGATCCAAAATATAATATGTTTTTTTATTTCCATGTTTTTTTAATAATTGTATATTCTATTAAATTTGTTGCTTTAATTTTGGAGTATGAAATATTAAGTTATATTTATATTTTTCATAACAGTATTATAATTCTATTCTTATTGGAATTTTTAAATAATTATTACAAGAAAGATGAAATTATAAAAATACATAATAAATTATTAGATGAAAATTTGAACAAAAAAGGTATCACCAGTAGAGAAATGGATATAGTAAATTTAATACTTGAGGGAAAAACCAATAAAGAAATTGCAGAAGAATTGTATATTTCTGTAAAAACTGTTAAATATCATATTTATAATATCTTTAAAAAGTTAGAAATAAAGAATAGGATAGAATTAATCAATTATATTAATAATTTTGAAGCAACAGAGTAGATTAAATATAATATTATTGACTTTATAATAATTTGTTGATATATTCTATACATGTTACGAAGCATGACTTCCTATTATGATTATAATCTTTCTTTTGATTTCTTCGATCTTGAACTGAAGCTACAGTCTGTAAACAGTAGATTTTTAAATATTTCTGTCTTTGTGCCTGATATATTAAAAGAAAAAGAATGGGAAATAAAAAAAATTTTAAAAAATAAAATAAAAAGAGGTAAGGTAAAATTAACTGTTGATATAAATTTTAATGAAGAAATGTTACAAAAAAAAGTTAAAATAAATAAAAAAATAATTGAAAAATATTATAAAGAATTAAATAGTTTAAAAGTTCCATTGAAAATTAGTTATTCTGATATATTAAATTTACCTTATTCAATTGAAAAAACAAATATTTCTATTAAAGATAAAGAATGGGTAAAATTTAAAAATATTTTAAATAAAATAATTGTTAAATTTTTGACAGTAGCTGATGAGGAAGGTCAGAAATTAAAAAATGATATTTTAAACCATATAAAGATGATTGATGAGAATATAAATA
>CAZUKV010000032.1:0-10841 GCA_964621075.1 uncultured bacterium
AAAATCCATTGCTACAATCATATCAGAGGTTTTTCCATTTTCTAATTTTCTCAATCTATTTTCATATTTTTTTGAATTTAATTTTTTATAGGGTAAAACAATAACGGTGAATTCTTTATCAGAAAAAATGCTTTTATCTATATCTGCAGGAACAGGTCTGAACATGTTGTAAGTTAATAAAGCAGATAATGAAAAATTTGTTATGGTTTTTACAGGTAAAGCATAACTTGAATCAGCACCAATAACCCTATTAGTTACTGTTAATTCCGTTTCTTCTTTCATAAATTTAATTGCATCATCAAAAGCCATGTCAAAAGTTTCTTCATCAATTGGAATGTTATTTGGAGAACTCCAGTCGATTTTATCTTCATTTTCTTTTCTTTTGACAATAACAGTATCCTTAGGACTTCTACCAGTTGACTCAACAGGCGTCCAGGTAGCAAGAGAACCATTTTTTGTAACCATAGCTTCATTTTTTCTTACTACATTTTCAATAACAGCTTTTCTTTTAGGATTTACCTTTATATCCCCATTTTCATTTTCAATAAATTTGTTCAATTTTTTCTCTAAATTCATTATAAAACCTCCTAAAAATTTATATAAAAATTAAAACTATACCTTCTTCTTTTAGATACATTTTTACATAATAATTTTATAAATCAAGTTATCTTTGTAATAAATAATAATAAAAATAAGTGTAATATTTATCTATAATTATTGATTTTAATATAATCTTGACTTTTCTCAATTATTTTATATTATTTAATTAGATGGGGACGATTTACTTAATACTATTTATTCTTCTCATATTATCAGGATTTTTTTCAGCTTCTGAAATTGCATTATTTTCTCTAAATGATACAGATATAGTTAATATTAAAGATGAAAAGCAAAAAAGTCGTATATCAAATTTACTTGACCAGCCAAATAAGCTACTTTCAACAATTTTAATATCAAATAATATTGTTAATATCCTATTTGCTAACCTGCTTGGAATTGCCATATACAATATTTTGGGAGATAAGGGAATTTTACTTGCTGTAGTTATTGAAACAGCAATTATATTGATTTTCGGTGAAATCCTTCCCAAGACTTTTGCATCACGATTTAATATATTTTTCTCAAAAATTAGCAGTATTATACTTGATTATTTAAAAAATATTTTAAAACCTTTTTTATTTGTAACAATAAAAATCACATCTCCTATGATTAAATTTATATTAGATAAAATACCAATCGATCAAGAATATTTAAATAAAGATGAAGTATTGAATGTTTTAAAAGAAGATAAGGGAGATGATATTGATAACATTGAAGAAACAATTCTTTTAAATATTTTGAATGCCCATCTTTTCAGTTTAAATTCTGTTATGAAAAATATTGATAAAGATATCTTCATTCCATATTCTTCAAATTTAAAAAAGGTAAAAAAACATTTTTATAAATCAAAGTCAAACTTTCTAATAATTTATAAAAAAAATTATCAGAATATATCCGGTATTTTAACTATTAATAATTTTTATAAATATGGCAGCAACTGGAAAGAAAGTATCAATAAACCCCTATTTTTACCGGAGTTAAAGAAACTAAAGGAATGTATAGAAATTTTAGAAGAGAATCAATTTGCCCTGGTTGTAAATGAATATGGGAGAGTTGTAGGAAGTGTGACCTACAAAGATATAATGTATTACTTAATTAGAAATGTAGATTCACAATTTGACAATATAAGTCATGAGAGAATCACACATAACAGTATTATAGTTGATTCAAATACTTCTATTGATTACATTAATAAAATATTAAAATTAAATCTCGATAACAAAAAAGCCAGAACAATTGGTGGATATCTTCAAAAAATAACAGGAAGAATTCCACAGCAGGGTGAAACCATATCAAAAAATAATGTTAAATTTTTTATTGTTAAAGGTTCCAAAAAGAGGATTAATAAAATAAAAATATATAAATTAAAGGATAATAATGATTAATTTTTATATTTTATCATTAATATTTATTGCATTAATCTGTTTATTTTTAAGCATGTTTTTTTCCGGTTGTGAGAATTCTTTTATTCAGTTAAATAAATTCAAAATTAAAAATCTAATTTACAGAAACAAAAAAGTAGGCAAGGAAATTTATAAAATAATGAGTGATATTGATCTTTTTCTGAGTACTATCCTTGTTGGAAATAATCTTGCAATTTTCGGATTTACTTCTGCAACATTGCTCATTACTCTTAATTCCGGATTAGAAAAAAGTCATGCCACAACAATTAACATGATTTTCTCAACTATCATTATACTTCTTTTTGCTGAAATTAGTCCTAAAAATATTAGTAGAGAAAGATCTCACTATATATCATATAAATCCTACCCCCTTTTAAAATTTTTTCAAAAATTATTCTTCCCGTTAACCTATCCTATTTCCCTTTTAATAAAGTTATTTTATAAAATTTTTAATGTAAAAAAAGAAAATCAGCTTGGAGAAATAAACAAAAAAGAAATATATTCTCTGGTAAAATTTTCCGGAATGAAAGGATTGTTCCCAAACATTGATAATAAAATTATTGAAAGAATTTTTAATTTCAAAAATAAAAAAATATTTGATGCAATTATACCCTCAAATGAGATTAATCCTATTTCAGAAAAATCAAATATAGAAAAAGTTAAAAATATTTTTGGTGAAATAGAAAGAAAATATATTCCTATATACCGTGGACAAAAAGGCAACCTTGTCGGATATACAACTGCAACAGATTTATTAAATATCAAAAATTCAGAAATGGAAATAAAGGAAATTATGAGGGATCTAATATATATACCAGAGTTTATAACGTTATTTGATATAATTAAATATTTTGAAGAAGAAATCGTGCTGGGTGTTATCGATGAATATGGTATTATATCAGGATTGATTACCCTGGAAGATGTTGTTGATGAGATACTGGGTGAAGAAGAAAATATTTTTTATAAAAAAATTAGTACTAATTCTGAAAAAGGAAAATTTGAAAAATTTGATGAAATTGTGGTAAGCGGGAAAACGCCCCTGGAACAGCTTGAACTTGAATTTGGTATTAGCATTGATGAAAGTGAAATAAAAACTCTATCAGGATTTCTGCTAAAAAAATTCAAAAAAATTCCTTCAAAAAATAGAGTTCTAAACTATAAAAATTATAGATTTGAAATTTTAAATAAAACTAAAACTAAAATTAATAAAGTTAAAATTTCATATATGGATAAATAATTATTTAAAACTGAATAAGTCCAACTGATTTTCTAACTTCAGATATAGTTTTTCTTGCTATTCTTCTTGCTTTTTCCGCATTTTTTTCAAGCTTTTTTAAAATAAGCTCTTTATTTGCAAGAAGATCTTCCCTTTTCTCTCTAATAGGTTTTAAATATTCATTCATTTTCTTGAAAAGTTCAAGTTTTGCATGACCATACCCAAACTTATCAGATTTATATTTCTTCTTCATTTCTTTAATTTCATTATCTGTAGCAAAATATCTATATAAGTTAAAAACATTACAATTTTCATAATCCATTGGTTCTTCAATGGGAGTGGAATCTGTTTTTATACTCATTATTTTATTTTTCAGTTGTTTTGGTTTAAGAGAAATCGGTATTGTGTTACTATAACTTTTGCTCATTTTTCTGCCATCAATACCGGGAATAACAGCTCTGTTTTTCTCAATTAAGGCTTTGGGTACGGTTAAAATATCTCCAAATAAATTATTAAACTTTTGTGCAATATCTCTTGTCATTTCAAGATGCTGTTTTTGGTCCTGCCCAACCGGTACACCTTCAGCCTTATATAACAAGATATCAGCAGCCATGAGAACAGGATATGTAAATAATCCATGGTTAATATTTTTGTCCTTTTCAAGTGAATCCTTATAAGCATGTGCTCTTTCCAGAAGTCCCATTGGAGTGTAATTTGATAAAATAAATGTCAATTCTGTAACCTCAGGTATTTGGGACTGCAAAAAGAGAGTTATATTATTATTCTCTTCCATTCCCAGAGCCATATAATCAGCAACAAGTTCAAATGTAAAATTTTCAAGTTTTTCAGGTTCCATTTGATAATTTAAAACGTGATAATCTGCAACAAAAATATATGCTTCATCAAAATCCTTAAACCTTTGAACTGCACCCAGATAATTTCCAATATGCATTTTCCCACTTGGTTTTACACCTGATACTATTCTCATTTCTAACTCCTGTAATTATTCTTTAGTTATCTCTTGGCTTGTCATTACTTCAAAAGCATCTTTAAATCTATTCATAAAACCATGGATGTCTTCTTCATAAACCATTATTCTTGTTTTGATAATTTTATCTTCTCCCTCTTTTCTGCTCTCTTTTATAACAAGATATTTTTCTCCATTTTTATTCATTTTAACATTGAAATAATAAATTCTTCTTCCAGCCCTAAGCTTAGTTGTATAAAATTCATTTTTTTTAAACTTACTCTCATCTTTACCCATAAATTCCTCCTAATTTTTTCTTCCTATAATTAAATGTTTATTATTTATTTTGTCAATTATCTTGGTATTGACTATCTCATTGGGTTTGATTATATCATTCAGAATCTTACATCTCAAGTAATTTTCTGTATACCCATAACTGTTGCCATTTTTTGAAGCTTCCACTAACACTTTATAAGTTCTTTTTTTTAAGTCATTTACAAATTTTGAAAATATTTGAGATGATATTTTCCTAATTTTTTTTGCTCTTTTATTTTTTATTTTCTCGGGAACAACATCTTTCATTTTAAATGCTTTTGTACCTTCTCTTCTTGAATAAGGAAATACATGTACTCTGTGAAATTTTAGTTTAGTTAATAAATCCAAACTCCGGTAAAAATCTTTTTTTCTTTCACCTGGAAATCCTACTATTAAATCAGTTGAAAGACCAAAATAAGGAATTTTATTTCTAATTGTTTTAACTTTGTCTATAAAATATTCTCTTGAATAAGGTCTGTTCATGAGTTTTAAGATCTTATTGCTGCCGCTCTGAAGTGAAATATGTAAATGTTCCATCATTTTATTATTCACTGAAAGCTGCTGAATTAACTCATTACTTATTTCATTTATTTGAATTGAAGATAATCTGATTCTTTTAATATTATTAATTTTAGATATTTTTTTAATTATATCAACTAATCCTGGATGTTTTCCAAGATGGATTCCTGTTAAAACAATTTCTTTGAATCCATTAACTGATAACTTTTCTGCCTCATGAATTATTTTCTTGATGGGTTTGTTAGTAATATTTTTTCTAACATAGGGAATAATACAGTAGGAACAAAACTGATCGCAACCATCCTGAATTTTAATAAACGCACGAGTTTGTTTTTTAATTTTCTCAAGTGGTTGAATATTGTTTACATCCAGTATTTTTAGAGTATTTTTTATTTTATTTTTGTTATTGATATTGTAATCAGCCTCTTTAATAGATTCTTTTTCTACAAGACACCCAATGAGGATAATTTCTATATTTTTATTATAATTTTTTATTTGTTTTACAAGATCCTTGCTTTTTTTTTCACTTTTTTGAGTAACTATGCAGCTGTTAATGATTGTAACATCTGATTTTTTAAATGAATTTACAATTTCGTGCTTATTTATTTTAAGATTATACTTGATTTTTTCCGATTCATACTGATTCACCTTGCAACCAAAGGTTTTTATAAAAATTTTCACTAAAAATCCCCTTTAAAATATGTAATAAGGGATATAGCTTTTAAACATGCCGTTTCTGTTTTGAGAGTATAATTCCCAAAATTTCTTAATTTTGAATCTATTTCAGAAAGCATTCTTTTTTCATTCTCTGTAAAGCCTCCTTCAGGTCCAACAAGTAAATCAATTATCTTTGTATCTTTTAAATCTGAATCATTCCACCTTTTACCGTCAAAAGACAAAATAAATAAATTATTAAAAACTTTATTTTTGACCAATTTATCAATTTTTATAGGTGGGTTGATCTGGGGTAAATAACTCCTCCTGGATTGTTTCATAGCAGAAATTAACTTTTTTTTAAATCTTTCCTGTTTTTTCTTCTTATACAACCCTTTAGAATATTGTTCATTCCTTTTTGTTATAACAGGTGTAAAACTGGCAACTCCAAGTTCGGTGCCTTTTTCAATAAGCCACTCCCATTTTTTCCTTTTTGTAAATCCAAAGAAAAGGTTGATTTTAATCGGATATGGTGGTCTTCTCTCATGCTTTTTAATAGTTATATAAGTGTAATCACTGGTATTTTTTTCAATTCTTAATTTAAAATCATTTCCTTTTCCATCTGTTGCCCAGATTATATCTCCACTTTTAACCCTTAAAACATCCAGATGTTTTTTTTCACGTCCTTTTACTTTATATTCTTGTTTATCCGTGGTTAACTCTTTTATATAAATTTTTCTATCCAGCTTTCTCATTAAATTTTTCCTTTCCTCTTTCTGAAATTATTTCGGTAATATTTTTATAAGGAGTTACATCAAAAACCGGATTATAGCAATTTTGATCTTCTAAAGTTATAATATCACCATTTATATATTTAATTTCATTATCTCCCCGTTCCTCTATCTCAATATCACTTCCACTTTTTAAAGAGTAATCAATAGTAGTAGTTGGTGCTGCAACAAAAAAAGGTATATCATGTTCTTTAGCAAGAACAGAAAGTTGATAGGTACCTATTTTGTTGGCAACATCACCATTTGCAGCTATTCTGTCAGCTCCAACAATAATCATATCTATAATACCCTTTTTAATCAGTGAACCAGCAGCTGAATCAACTATAAGAGTACTTGAAATACTATTCTTTTTTAATTCCCATGCAGTTAACCTCGCTCCCTGTAACCAAGGCCTTGTTTCATCAACCCATACATGTATCTTTTTATTTCTTTCTCCTGCAATGTATATTCCTGATAAAGCAGTTCCATATTGAGATGTAGCAAGAGCTCCTGCATTACAATGTGTTAAAATGTTGTACCCATCCCCAATATATTTATTCATATATATCCCAATATTTTTACACTTTTTTACATCTTCCTGATAAATATTCACTGCTTCTTTATAAACTTTATCTTTTAATTCATTCAAAGATAAATCCTCTTTGTTTGATAAAAATACTTTATAAATACTATTCATTGCAGACTCAATATTATAAGCTGTTGGTCTTGTACTAATTATCTTATTCCTAACTTTTTGCATATAATCCTTTAAAGAAACTTTTGAATCTCTATTTTTTAGTGCCAGATAGAAGCCAAATGCTGCTGTAATACCGATTAAGGGAGCGCCTCTAACCATCATTTTTTTTATAGCTGCATAAGCACCATCTGAATTTTTTATTTTTCTTTTTTTTATTTTTTTAGGAAGTAATCTCTGATCAATTATCTCTATGTTACTTCTATTAAATTTTATACTTTTAAAATTCATTTTACATCAAACCATTTCTTTAATTTATCAAGGGTATCATCACTTTTAAAATCTTTTAATTTCATCAGCAAATCAATATCCTTAACGATTTCATACACTATATCATCTTTTAACCCTTTTAATTTTACTTTTCCTACTCTTCTTATAAGAATATTTTTGGATAGTACGGGATCATAAAACAAATAATAATTTTGTCCTTTATATACGATACTTTTTACTTCTAAACTATTTTTTAATCTTTTAAAAGTTTTACTGCTAATAACAATGCCCTTATTATAAAGATTACCATCTTGTGATATATGTACATTAAAATTATATTTACTCTTAAATATTTCTTTTTTTTCGTCATCATTCATTTTATCAACTATTTCCTGGGTTGAACCCCTGTAAACCGTTAAATTAATATCCTCAATCAATAATTCTTTTGAACTGCACAATCTTGCAGCTTTATTAACTGTTTCTCCAAGAGCTGTAGCCTGTCCAAATTGAGTAATAGTTATTTTTCCGCTATTTATACCTATACCTACATCTGAAAAATCAAGATCCTTTTTTTTCCTGTGAAAATAACTATAAATATCTATAGATGCCCTTATAGCATTTAAATAATGTTCTTCATCATCAATTTTACCTCCAAAAATAGCCATTAAACCATCTCCAAGTATTTTATCAATATAGCCATTGTGTTTAGTAACTATTTCCGGAATGGGATCAAATAACTCATGTAATTGCTGTGTAATTTTATCAGGAGACATTCTTCTTGTAATTTTAGTAAAATCTCTAATATCAAGAAAAAATATAGTAGATTCTTTGAATTTTTTATGGATTTGATGCGTATCATCATACCAGAAATTTACTCCATTATTAAATCCTGTATTGATAGTAGCAAATTTTTCATCAACCGGGTATATATATAAATATTTATTAATAAAATGTAAGTAATCATATCTATTCTTTGCTTTTATAAGTTTTTGATATAAATAATTAATTTCCTGTAACGAAACATTAAGTTTTTTCATCTCTTTCTTAATCACTCTGCTTGATAATAAATTTGAGATTACATATTCATTTCTAAATAAAAAATCAAGATTTTTAATATTGTAAAGATTATTTAAGTTATTTACAATCTCTTTATAATTTTTATTATTTAATAATTGTTTATATTTTGAATCTGTCTTCAAATATGCTGCAGAATCTCTTAATATATCAGTAATTTCTTCATATGTTTCTCTTGATATTTTGAAAATATTATTTGTTTTTTTCTCTTTAAGCGGAAAAAGAATTTCTTTTAAATTTACATGACTGGAATGATAAAAAAATGGCAGCTGGTCATTAATGATAAAATTTATAAATTCATTATTATAATATTTAAAAATTCTTTTACTTAATATAGGATTATTTTTTTCAAATATGTTTAATTGATTTCTTAATATTATATCATGAAAATCTCCAATAACTTCAGAGTAAAGATATATATATTTATCATTTTTAAAAATATCTCTTGATAAATTATTTATTAATTTAGCAAGTGATACAAAAAAAAGATTCAAATACTTTCCATTTTCTCCCTGTTTTAATATATTTTTAATAATTTCAGTGAGAGAATTTTTATATCTTTTTTCTTCATCAAAAATATCTGTAATGGCATGCTGGCTATTAAAAAGAAATGATTTCTGCCTATACAATTGATTTTTAAAATTATTTTTCATATGAATCAAATATTTCTCAAGATTGTATCTAAAATCTTTATCTATATATACCCTGTATTGATAATGATCCCGATATTTTAAAAGAGCTGGTAGTACAGGAAATGGTTTATTAAAAATATTTTCTAAACTTTTATCATATAGTTTATTAATATCTTTCATTTTAATTCAAATTCCTTTATTTTCGAATAGATTGGTCCTTTATGTGTAAGTTCGCTTTTCATTAAATCAAACTTGCAAACTTTAAATTTATCAAAATCAGGTTTAATATCATTATAGACTTCATTTAAATCACTATCTTTCAAGCGTCCTCTTTTTACTCTACCAATTGTTATGTGGGGGAAAAATTTTCTTTTCTCTTTCTTTATTCCAATAAGATTCATTTTTTCTTCAACAACCGAGTTCAATTTTAATAAATTACTGGTCTTTTCTATAGGTAAATGTAAGACCTTAACAATCCCTCTGGAAGAAAAATATCCATAATTATCATTAAAAAGAATATCGAATTTTTCAATTTTAATTTCTTTTAGCATTTTAATGACCTTTTTATCTTTTTTTATGTCACCTAAGAACTTCAGCGTGAGATGTAATTTATTTTTATCAACCCACTTGACTCCGTAAACCCTTCTTTTAAATTTATAAATATCATCCTGAATCATATTTTTAATTTCATCACTCAGATTTATTGCTATAAAAGATCTCATTAATTACTCTCATCCTTTCTTTTACTTATATATTTCAAATTCAAAAAAGCAATAATTTGTAAGGCTATTGACATCAACAATACCCCTGTGACCATGATTTTAACAGTTTTATAATTTATTAAATTAAACCATAAAAATATTTTTTTTAATATTATAAGTAACATTATAAAAAAAAATGTTGTACTCGAAGAAAATTTAAAAATATAAAAAACAATTTTTTGGTATATGTCAAAATTACCATCCTTCTTAATAAAAAAAGAAATTATAATATAAGAAAACAAATATAAAATAAAAAAAATAGTATATAATAAAATCTTATTCCACATACAATAAATTATAAAATGAAATAAAGATTTTTCAATATATAAATAAGAAAGGGGAGAATCCCCCTTTCTTATTTTTCAAGAAGTAATTTTAATTTTTTTATAGCCATTACAGCATTTCTTCCCGGAACATCATCATTTAGTCCAAATATACCACTAATTTCTGGAGTAAGTATACCTTTGTTAACACAAATCATAATTCCATTAAATGCGTAATGTGAATTTGGGACATCTTTGTATGGAGATGGTGACCCAATATATTTTGTAGCTAATTTTTCATTATCCTTAAATTTGATGAGAATTCTTGAAATAAATACCGCATAATTAGCTTTGGTAATTTCTTTATTAGGATGGAATTTTCCATCATTTGCAAGATCCATTATGCCATACTTAACAATTTTATTTATAAAAGAATAAGCCCAGTTATCCTGCGGTACATCAGGAATATTTGAATCTTCAATAGTTTTTTTCTTCTCTCCATATCCAACAAAGCCGTATTTTTTTTCGCCTTTAAAATGTTTTCCAAGATTTAACTCGTCAACAAATAATGCTGCAATATCAGCTCTTGTTACCTTATTGTGAGAAGATATTTTTTTTGCAATTTTCCCCATCCCTGCCTGTGCTTTCTGCATCTCATTCAATTCATCAAGGTAATCCATAGTTACTTTATCATTTGCTTTTA
>CAZUKV010000033.1:0-10301 GCA_964621075.1 uncultured bacterium
CTTTAATAACAATATCATTGATAGCTATTTCATCCAAATTATTTTCAAATTTCAGATAAGATATTTTTTCTTCTTTAAAATTCTTATTTATAAATATATCCTTCAAAATTTTTTTATAATCTTCTCTAATCGCAGAAGTTAAGAACCCGAGATGCCCCAGATTAATACCAAGAAATTTGAAATTCCCCCTGTATTTATTAATAGAATATAAAAGTGAACCATCTCCACCGAGAGAAATTACAGTATCAGCATCTGATATATTTTCAACAATATTTAAATTACTTTTTGTCCACTCTTCTATATCAGATATCAACTTTTTATATTTTTTCTTTTTATATGGGTTGACAGACAAAAATATCTTCATTTTCAAAAAACTTTCTCTTTTATTTTTTCTTTATCAAAATTATCAATAAATTTATTTGAACAAAATACAAAATATTCTATATTTCCTTTTTCACCGATGATTTTAGACCTTTCTATTTTTTTTATATTAAAACCTTTTTTTTCTATAAAATCAACAAATTTTTTTAATAATTTCACATGTAACTCTAAATTCCTAACAATTCCTTTTTTATTTTTTTTAGTTTCAAATTGAGGTTTAAATAAAAATATATACTTTTGAGCCCTATCTTTTAAAATCCCCACTATTTTTTTTAAAGATATAAAAGAAACATCTACAGTAATAATATCAAAATTTATTTCTTTCCTTTTTTTTATAAATTTTCTAATATCAGTATTTTCAAATACCTCAACCCTATTATTATTTTTTAGTTTTCTATCTAATTGATTTTTTCCTACATCCACTGCAATAATTGAAGAAGCTCCTTCTTCAAGCAAAACTTCAACAAATCCACCAGTTGAACTTCCAACATCTAAAACTACTTTATTATAAACATCTATATTGTTACCTTTGAGAAATTTTTTCAATTTCAAGGCTGCTCTTCCAACATATTTAAGAAATCTATCTTTAATCTCAATTCTATTATTCTCATCAACTTTAACAGATTTTTTTTTACACTGGGTAGAATCAACATAAACATTCCCAGCTCTTATTTCAATTTGAGCTTTATTTCTACTTTTGAAAAAATTTTTATCAACTAAATACTTATCTAATCTTATTTTAGACATTTTTTTATTTTTTTATAAATTGAATTAGAATCCAATCCTGATAGTTCAAATAATTTATCCTGATTACCATGTTCTATAAATGTATCTTCAATTCCAATATTAATAATTTTTTTCTTTTCATTTATATTTTTTAATATAATTGAATTGATCGTTTCGCCAATCCCGCCGGGGATATTTCCATACTCAAGAGTGATTATTATATTCGCATTTTTTGATACTTTTATAATTGATTTTTCATCTACAGGTTTAATAAACCTCAAATTTAAAATTGATGAGTTAATTCCATCTTTTTCAAGTTTATTCTTAGTTTTAAAAGCTTCATAGACCATCCTTCCGAGTGCAAAAAAAGCAATAGTAGCTTTTTCATTATATTCAATAATTTCTGATTTACCCAGTTCTATCTCTTCTGATTTTTTTTCTGTAAATGGCTTTACTGCTTCACCTCGTGGATATCTCATTGTTATGGGACCATCATTATATTCATACATGAAATCAATCATCTTTCTCATTTCAGAACTATCTTTGGGAGCTACAGAAACCATATTAGGAATTAATTTTAGATATGAAATGTCAAATGTCCCGTGATGGGTAGGACCATCCTGCCCAACTAATCCTGCTCTATCAAGAAACAATTTAACAGGATTTTTTTGTAAAGCTACATCATGAATTAATTGGTCAAAAGCTCTCTGTAAAAAAGTTGAATAAATTGCTACAAAAGGTTTAAAATTATTTTTTGCAAGAGCATTAGCAATGATTACAGCACTCTGTTCAGCTATCCCAACATCTATATATCTTTCTGGAATTTCCTCCTGAATAACCTTTAGTCCTGTCCCTGAAGGCATTGCTGCTGTTATTGATACAACTCTTTTATCTTTTTTAGCAATCTCCAGCAGTTTATCTGAAAATACTTTAGTATATTTAATAACATTCTTTTTTATTCCCGCAGGAGAAATTCCATGAAATGCTTCAGGATTTTTTTCAGCTTTTTTGAAACCTTTTCCTTTCTGAGTATAAAGATGTAATAATTTTGGTCCTTTTATATTTTTCATTTTTTCCATTATATTTTTCAACTCTCTCATGTCATGTCCATCTACAGGACCAAAATATTCAAACCCAAGGTCTTCAAAGAAAGCCCCCTTAATAATAATGTTTTTCATTGATTCTTCGATTCTTTCTGCAAAATCAATGAAATTATCACTCATTTTTAAACTTTTCAATATTTTTTGTATTTCTTTTTTTGCATTGATATATATTTTATGTGTAATAATTTGATTAAAATATTTTGAAAAACCTCCAACATTTGAGGCTATAGACATTTCATTATCATTTAATATAACAAGTACATCTTCCTTGAGTGATCCGAGATAATTCAAACCTTCAAAAGCTACTCCGCCTGTCAGGGCTCCATCACCAATAACAGATATAACGCTGTGGTCTTTCTTATTATATTTCCTGCTTAAAACAAAACCAGCAGCAGCAGATATTGATGTAGAAGTATGTCCCGCTTCATAAACATCAAATTCTGATTCTTTTTCTTTTAAAAAACCAGATATTCCCTTTAATTTTCTTAAAGATTTAAATTCGTCATATCTGCCGGTAATAATTTTATGTGCATAAGCCTGATGTCCTACATCCCATATCAATTTATCAACTGGAGTATTATAAACATAATGTAGTATTATACTTAATTCAACTACTCCAAGTGAAGGTCCAATATGACCTCCATTTTTCTGTGTAACATTTATAATGTAATCCCTGATTTCTTGAGCAAGTATATCTAAATCTTTAAGATCAAGTTCTCTAAGTTTTTGAACATCAAAATTTTGATTTAAAATTCTATAATTATTCATTTTTTATCCTTTTTTATGCGCTAATCTATTATTTAATAATCTAATGTCTATTTTATTACACTACCATACTTTTTCAAGCATAAATTAATTTTTAATTGATTTATGAATAATTGATTTTATAATCTTCTCACTGGAGGGACATATGAAAAATAAAATAAAAGATACATCATTAATTAGTTTATTTGCTGCTTTAATTGCCATATCATCATATTTAGTGATTCCTCTTCCTTTTTCTCCTGTACCCATTACAGCTCAAACTATAATAATTATGTTAGCGGGAACATTTCTAAAACCATTTAAGGCATTAACATCTGTTGGAATCTTTATCTTTCTTGGAATAGCAGGACTGCCTGTATTTTCTAAAGGACAGAGTGGTTTAGGTGTTATAGCCGGACCCACAGGAGGATATTTGATTGGTTTTCTATTTGCCGTTTATATAATAAGTATATTAGTAAATAAAAAACATAATTTTAAAAATCTTTTAATAACTTTTAATTTAGGAACAGTAATAATTTATTTTTTTGGTGTATCCTGGTTATCTATTTCACTTAATATTTCCCTTAAAAAAGCTATAATCACTGGTTTTATACCTTTTATACCCGGAGATATTATAAAAATTATTTTTACTGCTTTACTGGCAAAAAAACTAAAAAAACATATTTGATTAAATTATTATAATAAAAAAGGAGTGAATTACTTTTCACTCCCCTAAGAATATTTACTATCTTTACGATTAGTTAAAATTTATAAATCAACTGAGTTGATAATTCATGAACTGAATCATGTTCAATAAAAGGAGTATGTGTTTCATAAAAATCACCCAGCATAAAAAGTGCATATACAGCTTTAAAATTCAATTTTTCTGTTAAATCATAATCGATTCCAAAATCAATTTCTGTGCCAAGAGATTTTTCATAATGTTCTGCTGTAATTCTAACTAATCCTGCATTTAAAAATAAAAAATCATAATTTATATTGGCTGAAATTACCATACTTCCCAAAAACCCCATCCATCCAATTGAACCATAGTTATTTTGAATATTGTTGTCATCATATACTTCACCTTTAAAAAAATATTCAAGTCCGTATAAATAAGGATAAGGTTCTACCCCCCTAAAATATACATCATCAGATAAATTTTTTTCTCCGGGAATATAACCAAAATTTAATTTTGCATCAAATTTATCCACTGTATATTTACCATAAAGATATGCAAAATATCCCTTTGAATCATAATCTCCAACATCAGGGTCAATTTTCTGCGACATGTATAAGAAATGCCCTCCAGTCTTTATATCATCATTAATCATATAATCAGCACCAGCACCTAAATAAATACTTGAATAAGAATCTCTTACAGTATCATAATAAAAAGATCCTTTTAAACTCAAAGCCCCCATCTCTTTTGACATATCTGCAACAGCAAAAGTATGGGAATCATATCCTACATCATCATCTTGAAGAACAAATAATCCTGCATTCATCTTAAAACCTTCAAATTCAGGCATAATCATTATACCTGCAGCATCCTCATCAAATACAGCTGATCCGAATTGATCAATATAAGTCTGAAGACCAACTCTGAATGTAAGCATGTCCATCATATCAGGTGTAAATTCAAGATAAGCATTCTTGGTTTCTACATTCTCATAATCCGCATTATGATCGTCATTTCCCCATTCAAAATCACCAATTTCAAAACCAACAACAGCTTTCAAATTTTCTGAGAACGTAGCTGTTGTATAAAGACGAACTCTTGAATCAATAAAACTATAAGAATTATCAAAATATAGTTCTTTATAATTTGTGGATCTTGTTCTTATCTCACCTTTCCATGAAAAACTTGTTCCAAAAACAACTGTTAAAATTACAAAATTAAAAACAAGCAATAATAAAATTTTTTTCATACCAACCTCCTTTATAATAATTAAGTATATCTTTTTGAAAATAATTAACAAGTTAAATAATTTTTAAAATAGAATAAAAAAAGAAAAAAAAAGGTGGAAAAACTCCACCTAAAAAAAATATTATTAAAATTAAAATTTATATATCAACTGAGTTGATAATTCTGATTTATTATCATAATTGCCCCAGGTATCAAAGTAATCTCCTACCATAAAAATAGCATAAACCGCTTTGAAATTTAATCCTTCAGTCAACTGATAATCAATACCCAAATCAATTTCTGTACCCATTAAACTACCCTCATAGAAATTATTTTGATTACTTGTATTAACCATTCCGACATTGGCAAACAAAAAATCATAGTTCAAATTAGCTGAAATTACCATACTTCCTAAACTGCCCATGGTTGGTGCGGAACCATAATTCATCTGATAAGCATTATCATCATATATATCCCCAGGAAAGAAAAATTCAAGACCATACAAATATGGATATGGAATTATTCCACTAAAATAAAGCGGATCATCTGCAATATAATCAGCAGGAGAATAACCAAAATTTAATTTTGCACTAAATTTGTTATTGGTATATTCTCCAAAAAGATATGCAAAATAACCTTTAGCTGTATAATCACCTTTATCAGGGTCCTGTTTTACACCCATATAGAGAAAGTGTCCACCCAATTTAAAGGCATCATTTAGTATATAATCAGCTCCAATTCCTGTATAAAATTTTGAATATAAATTTCTCATCTGAAAATAATAAAAAGACCCTTTTAAAAATAATTTGTTAATATTTTTTGAAAGATCCATCACTCCAAAAGTTGTTGATTGTGATACAACATCATCATCTTCAAGAACAAAAATACCCGCATTCATATTAAAACTATCCAATTCCGGCATAACCATTATCCCGGCTGCATCTTCATCAAAAACTGCTGATCCAAATGGATCTGCATAGGATTGCAATCCAACTCGAAATTTTAAAATATTAATCATTTCCGGAGTAAACTCAAGATACGCATTCTTAGTTTCTACATTTTCATAATCTGCATTATGATCGTCATTTCCCCATTCAAAATCACCAATTTCTAAACCAACAACTGCTTTTAAATTTTCTGAGAAAGTAGCTGTAGTAAATAGTCTTACTCTTGTATCTATTAAACTAATCTGGTCATCAAGTGTAGATATGTAACTATAATTAGCTGTCCGTGTTCGAATCTCCCCCTCCCACAGAAATTCAGTACCAAAACAAAATGATAAACAAAAAAAGAAAGTTAATAATAGAAGAAACACCTTTTTCATAAATACCCCCTTATTATTTTATTAATTATATTTATTAATAATTATTTAACAAGTTTAAAAGAAATATTTATAAAAATGAATAAAAAAAAGGTGAACCAAAATGGTTCACCTTTTAACTATAAGTATAAATTTTATTTAAATTAAAATTTATATATTAACTGAGTTGATAGTTCTGATGAATTTTCAATATTATCTGAATAAAGGTCACCAGCCATAAACATAGCATATACAGCTTTAAAGTTTAGACCTTCAGTTAGTTCATAATTAATTCCAAGGTCAATTTCAGTTCCAATTGATTTTTCATCAAAAACCTCATCATTAGTTATATTAAGCATACCAATATTTGCAAATAAGAAATCATATTCTAAATTTGCTGAAATTACCATACTTCCAAGATATCCCATGAATGGCATTGAACCATAATCCCATTGAACTGCTCTACCATCATAAATATCTCCTGGGAAGAAATATTCTAAACCATAAAGATAAGGATAAGCAACTACACCACTAAAGTATTTTGGGTTGTCTCCTGTATAATCAGATGGTGTCATACCAAAATTCAATTTAGCAGAAAATTTATCCATTGTATATTTTCCATAAAGATATCCAAAATAACCAGTTACTTTATCATCACCAATATCTGAATCTTCACTCCATGATTTATACAAGAAATGTCCACCAAATTTGATAGAATCATTCATCATATAATCAGCACCTACACCAAGATAAATTTGAGAATATGAATCTCTTACTGTATCATAATAAAAAGATCCTTTTAAACTCAAATTATCCATATCTTTTGACATATCTACTATACCAAAAGTATGTGAATCATTTTCTACATCATCATCTTCAAGAACAAGAAGACCTGCATTCATGTTAAAACCTTCAAATTCAGGCATTATCATGATACCAGCAGCATCTTCATCAAATACAGCTGATCCAAATTGATCAATGTAAGTTTGAAGTCCAACTCTAAATGTAAGCATTTCCATCATATCTGGAGTAAATTCTAAGTATGCATTTTTAGTTTCTACATTTTTATAATCCGCATTATGATCGTCATTTCCCCATTCAAAATCACCAATTTCTAAACCAACAACAGCTTTTAAATTTTCTGACATCATTGCTGTTGTATAAAGGCGAACTCTTGTATCCATCAAACTAACCGCATCCTGAGTAGTTTCTGTACCAATAGTAGTATAATTAGTTGTTCTTGTTCTTATTTCACCTTCCCATGAAAAATCTGTTCCATAAGCAGCTGTAAATAAAACAGCTATAGTTAATAATAAAACCAATACCTTTTTCATTAAAAAACCTCCTTCTTTAATCTTTCTAAACCTATTATAGTAAATTATTTTTACTTGGCAAGTCTAAATAAAAAAAAATGGGGGTGGATTAAAAAAATCCACCCCCATACAGTTTCTATATAAGTTTAATTATATTAAAATTTATATTTTAACTGAGTTGATAGTTCTGTTCCATTTTCATAATCATCGCCAAAAGAATCTCCTGGCATAAATATTGCATATACTGCTTTAAAGTTAAGACCTTCTGTTAATTCATAATCAATACCAAGGTCAATTTCTGTTCCAAGAGCATTGTCATCAATTTCTTCTGCAGTAGTATTAATCAAACCAATATTAGCAAATAAAAAATCATAACTCAAGTTAGCTGAAACTACCATGCTTCCAGTTGGAAGACCATATCCACCGTAATCCCACTGTTGTGATTTACCATCATAAACATCTCCTGGGAAGAAATATTCTAACCCATAAAGATATGGATAAGGTTCAATACCAGCAAAAGCTGTAGCATCATCACTAATAGCATCTTCAGATGGAGTATAACCAAAATTTACTTTTGCATTAAATTTATCCATTGTATATTCTCCATAAAGATATGCAAAATAACCTTTTGCTTCAGCATCGCCTATATCTGAATCCTGCTTCCATGACATATAAAGAAAATGTCCACCCATACCAAGTGAATCATTCATGTCATAATCAGCACCTGCACCAAAATATATTCTTGAATATTCATCTCTTACAGTATCATAGTACAATGATCCTTTAAGACTCAATGCATCCATATCTTTTGTCATATCGATAATACCAAAAGTATGAGAATCTGTTTCTACATCATCATCTTCAAGAACAAAAAGACCTGCATTCATGTTGAAACCTTCAAATTCGGGCATCATCATGATACCAGCAGCATCTTCATCAAAAACAGCTGATCCAAATTGATCAACGTATGTTTGAAGACCAACTCTAAATGTAAGCATTTCCATCATTTCCGGAGTAAATTCAAGATAAGCATTCTTTACTTCTACATTTTCGTAATCCGCATTATGATCGTCATTTCCCCATTCAAAGTCACCAATTTCTAAACCAACAACAGCTTTCAAATTTTCTGACATTGTTGCTGTTGTATAAAGACGAACCCTTGTATCCATTATGCTTTCAGCATTCTGAAAATCTTCAGGTGCTATATTAGTATCATTTGATGTTCTTGCTCTAATTTCGCCTTTCCATGAAAAATCTGTTCCATAAGCAGCTGTAAATAAAACAGCTACTGTTAATAATAAAATTAATACCTTTTTCATCAAAAAAACCTCCTTCTTTCTACTTTTCGAATTAATTATATAAAAATTAAATTGATATTCAAGTAAAAATTAAGATTAATTTGATTTTTAATTAATAATACTGTTTTATCCTTTCAGATATATATTCTTTGTGTTTAATATGTATTCTTTCAAAATTTAAAAATTTAAAAAAGAGTGAATTTAGACTTCACCCTTTTGTTATAATTAATATAGTATTATCCAGATTAAAATTTGTATTTCAGCTGAGTTGATATTTCAGAACCGTTTTCAATATTGTCAGCAAAAAAGTCACCTGCCATAAACATTGCATACACAGCTTTAAAACTGAGACCTTCAGTTAGTTCATAATTAATACCAAGATCAATTTCTGTACCAAGAACTTTATCATCAAATGAATCTTCTGTGATATTTATCATACCAAAAGTAGCAAACAAAAAATCATATTTCAGATTAGCTGATATTACCATACTTCCAACAGGTCCCAAAAAATCAAATGAACCGTAATCATCCTGGTAAGTAAAACCATCAAAAACACTACCTGGAAAGAAATATTCCAAACCATAAAGTTCAGCATAAGGTTTAATTCCCATGAAATAAACAGGATTATCACCTGAATAATCAGCGGGAGCATACCCAAAATTAATTTTTGCACTCAACTTATCATGGCTGTATTTCCCATATAAATAAGCAAAATATCCGGATACTTCATCATCACCCAAATCTGAATCTTCTTTCCATGACATGTAAATAAATTGTCCACCAAAACCAAGCAAGTCCATGGAATAATCAGCACCTGCACCAAGATAAATATTTGAATATGCTTTTCTAACTGTATCATAATACAATGAACCTTTTAAATTCAATTTATCCATTTTTTTAGATAAATCTATAATACCCAGGGTATGAGAATCGGTTTCTACATCATCATCTTCAAGTACAAGAATCCCTGCATTCATTTCAAATCCTTCAAGTGCTGGCATTATCATTATACCTGCAGCATCCTCATCAAAAACTGCAGCACCAAATTGATCTGTATATCCCTGAAGACCAACTCTAAAAGTAAGGATATCCGCCATTTCTGGTGTAAATTCTAAATAAGCCCTCTTGGTTTCAACATTCTTGTAATCATGATTATGACCATCATTTCCCCACTCAAAATCGCCAATTTCAAATCCAACAACAGCTTTCAAATTTTCAGACATTGTTGCTGTTGTATAAAGACGAAATCTTGAAACAATGATACTAACAGTATCCTGACTCGACTCTGCTGCAATATCTGTATAATTAGAAGTTCTTGTCCTGAAAGAACCCTTCCAGGAAAAATCTGCGGCCAACAATGTTCTAGTAAAAATAGATAATATAGCAATTATTACCAATAATTTTTTCATAAATCCTCCTTTTATTATTACCAACTTCAACAATAATTTTAGAAAAAGAATAATTCTTTTTCGTTAAATTCATTAATAATTTTAAAAAAAATTCTTTAATTATAAATTATATTTTTAT
>CAZUKV010000034.1:0-9754 GCA_964621075.1 uncultured bacterium
ATGCAAGATACATTGAATGGATATTAAACAGTTTCAATATAGATTACTTTAATAAATATAAAATTAAAAATTTACAGGCAAATTTTTTGAAAGAAATGAATATTAATACAAATTATGTTATACAAAAATCATCAGCAGGTAAGTTAGAAAAGACATTAATTGTAAAAAATCCTGATACAGATGAAAAAAGCTTTGCTTCACAGGTAAAATTTCAAAATAACCCTTAAGGAGAAAAAAATGGATAATATTTTCAAAAAATTTCCCATTATAAAAACAAAAAGATTACTTTTAAATGAGCTCAGGGAAAATGATATAAAGGATTTGTATTTAATTTATTCAAACAAAAAAGTGATGAAATATATGCAGGCAGCAGCGATTAAAAATCTAAAAGATGCTGAAAATATATATAAATCATACAAAAAAATGTACAGAAACAAAAATGGATTCAGATGGGGTGTTAGATTGCAAACTAATCCAAATAAATTAATTGGAACCTTTGCTCTCCATTATTATTCAAAGAAGAATAAAAGAGTGGAAATGGGAGCGGATTTAAAACCTGAATACTGGAATAAGGGTTACAGTTCAGAAATTGTAAAAAAAATGATAAATTTTGCTTTTGAGAAATTGAATATTGAAAGACTTGAATTAAGATGTCTTCCCGAAAATTATCCTTCAAAAAAAATTGCAGAAAAATTTGGGTTTAAATATGAAGGAACATTAAGGAATTATGTTTTTGTTGAGGGAAAAGGATTTCTTGATGAATCGGTTTATTCATTATTAAAAGAAGAAAAATATTTTTGATAGTTTTTATTATTAAGTTTATAATTATATCAGTTTAGAAACTCTTAATTAAAAAATAGATTTAAAATTATTACATCACTTTAGAGGTATTTTTAAAATTTTAATTTTTTCAAGTTTACTTTCTGTAAATAATTTTCTTTTACGGGTAAAGCTATTAAGCTGGCTGTTAGCTATTAAATATAGATTATCATTATAGATTACACCGGTGGTTGGATAATTAAAATGCGGATTATTTGCTTCAATTTTTCTGTATTTTGTTATTTTATCAAATGATTTATTTAGATTAAATTCAGAGATTCTTTTTAGAAAACTTTGAACTCCAATTAAACTGTTTTTATAAAAATATAATCCATCACAGCTATTTATCAGAATATTTTTATCGTGTTTAATTTCATCTATTTTTTTATTCTTAAGATTAATTCTAAGAATATTACCCGAGGTTGCAACAAATATATATTTTTGATCAGGAGATATAGTTATTCCATTGGGAAAATTATAATTTGAGAGGTCAACATATTTAACAAGTGCTTTTGAGTTATTTTCTAAAATGTAAACAGATGGATGATGACTGTCTGTTATGTAGATATCTCCGTTATCGGCTATTGTCAGGTCGTTTAGAAAATGAGCTTCTTTTATTGGTAGTTCAAATTTATTTTTTAAATCACCGGTTTTTAAATTGTATATAAAAAGAGCTGAGAATCCAAATCTATCCTGATTTATTCTTTGATTTCTATTATAAATACCATAAGAACTTACTGCAATTAGCTCCTGTCTTTTTTCATCTACTTCCATTCCAATTACAGATGATAAATTATCTTCTTCTTCATTTTTGAAATTTTTGATTTTCTCATTCTCATAGGATATAATTTTAGATTTATACATGCTGCTTATATAAAAAGTGTTGGTTATTGGATTGTAAGCAATACCTTCTGGAATTAAATCTTTTTCGGGAATTTCAAAAGCTATTTCATAATTATTAGTTGGTTCTAAATTTTTTTCCAGTAAATTTTCAAGTATATTATATTTATCAAATTCTTGAAGATTTTTAAAATCGTCATCCTCTCTAAAATCAGTTATAAAACCCTTTTTCAAAAGATTATGGAGTAACTTGTAACTTTTTTGTAATTTATTGTTTAAAGAATAAGCACCAGCCAGATTATATTGGAGGGTTAAATTATTTGCTGAATATTCTAAAGATTTTTTTGTATATTTAAGATAATCAGAATAGTTTTTGTTTTGATAGGCTTTTATACTTAATTGGTAATTTTTCATGAGTTTTTCTCTATCACCTGAATGAATAATAATTAAAGAAATCAAAACAAATAAAATTAAAAAAGACACCTTTTTCATATTTCCTCCTTTTTGATTATTTTATAATATGAAAAATATAACATTATTCAAGGTATAATTAATCTTGACATGATTTATAAAACTTTTACTCTTAATTTAATAATAAAAAGTTAGGATTATTAATGAAAAAAGAAGCAATTATTTTTAATATTAAAAAATATGCCATTCATGATGGACCGGGTATAAGAACTACAGTTTTTTTTAAGGGTTGTTCTTTAAATTGCAGCTGGTGTCATAATCCAGAAAGTAAATCATATAAAAAAGAATTGTTTTATAATCAGAAAAAATGTATCAATTGTTTTGATTGTGTTGATGCATGTAATAAAGATGCTTTAAGTATAGTGAACAAGAAGTTAGCCTTAAAAAGAGATAAGTGTACTGGATGTTTTGATTGTGTTAATGTTTGTTTTAATAATGCTTTAAAAAAGGCTGGAAAAATTTATACGGTGAATGAATTATTTTATGAGATAAATAAAGATAGAGTATTTTATGAAGAATCCGGAGGTGGAATTACCTGTTCCGGTGGTGAACCGATGAGCAGTATTGATTTTCTGGAAAAATTTTTGAAATTATGTAAGATGAAAAAAATTCATACAGCGGTTGATACAAGTGGATATACTAAATTTGAAAATTTTAAAAGGATTTTGAACTATACTGATTTATTTCTGTATGATTTGAAATTTATTTCTGAAAATAAACATGAAAAATACACAGGTTTAAGTAATAAAATAATAATAAATAATTTAACCATGTTAAAAAATAATAATTCCAGCATTAGAATAAGAATACCTGTAATTCCGGATATAAATGGAAAAGAGGAAATACATGAGATTATAAAGTTTGTTGATAAAATTGGGATAAAAAAAGTAGATTTGCTTCCGTATCATCAGGCGGGTATTAATAAGGAGTACAGACTGGGAAAACAAAATGTAAAAAAATATAAAAACCCAGATAGAAGTTACATGGAAAGTATTCAAAAAAAATATAAAAATTCTGATATAATTATCCAAATTGGAGGTTGATATGAGGGGCATGAATAAAAGAATAGAAAAATTAAGAGAAAAAAGTGTTAAAACACAACCAAAATTATCAATTGAAAGAGCAGGAATAGTAAAAGATGTGTATGAAGAATATTTTGGCAGAGTAGAATTCCCAGTTTTAAGGGCTTATACATTTTCAGAAATTATGAAAAATAAAAAATTATGTTTAAATAAAGGGGAATTAATAGTAGGAGAAAAGGGAGAAGGTCCTCAAATAGCTCCAACTTACCCTGAATTAACATGTTACACTGATGATGATTTCAAGATTTTAGAAAATAGAAAAGAGGTGAATTTTACATCTTCAAAAAAAGATAGAGATTTTTATTCAAATAATATTGCAGAATATTTTAATGGAATAACCATGAGAGATAAGATATTGAAAAATATGGAAAAAGAATGGCTTGATGCCTATGAAGCAGGAATTTTTACAGAATTCATGGAGCAGAGAGGTCCCGGGCATACAGTATGTGGAGACAAGATATATCAAAAAGGTTTTGAAGATATCATCAGAGATATTGATAATCAGATAAAAAAATTAGATTTTTTAAATGATAAAGAGGCTTTTGATAAAAAAAACGAGCTTGAAGCAATGAAAATTGTCAGCCAATCGATTATTCACTATGCAAAAAGATACGCAAAATTTTTGAAACAAAAAGCTGATGAAAAAGAGGATTCTAAAAGGAAAGAGGAATTGTTAAGAATGTCTAAAATTTGTAAAAAAATACCTGCTAAATCTCCTTCAACATTTCACGAAGCAGTTCAGATGTACTGGTTTGTACATATTGGGGTTACCACCGAGTTGAATATCTGGGATTCTTTCAGCCCCGGAAGACTTGACCAGCATCTATATCCATTTTATAAAAGGGATATAGAAAGAGGGATTTTAACAAGAGATAAAGCAAAGGAGATACTTCAAAATCTGTGGATCAAGTTTAATAATCAGCCGGCACCTCCAAAAGTTGGTGTTACCATGAAAGAAAGTTCAACTTATACCGATTTTGCAAACATCAATACAGGTGGAATAACTCCAGATGGAAATAATGGTGTAAATGAAGTAAGTTATATTATTCTTGAAGTTATGGATGAAATGAAACTGGTGCAACCTAATTCAAATGTACAAATAAGCAAAAAAAATCCTGATAACTTTATTGAAAAAGCCTGTAAAATAGCAAGAAAAGGATGGGGACAGCCAGCTTTCTATAATACAGAAGCAATTGTTCAGGAACTTCTTAATGCAGGAAAAACAATTGATGATGCAAGATGTGGAGGAGCAAGTGGATGTGTTGAAACAGGAGCTTTTGGAAAAGAGGCCTATATTCTTACTGGATACTTGAATTTATCCAAAATATTGGAAATAACTCTTTATAATGGATATGATCCTTATACAGATAAAAATATTGGAATTAAAACAGGAAATCCTGAAGAGTTTAAAAATTTTAATGAATTTTTAGATGCTTACAAAAAACAGCTAAACTATTTTATCGAAATTAAAATAAAAGGAAATAATATAATTGAAAATCTTTATAGAAGATACATGCCTGTACCTTTTTTGTCTTCTGTTATAGATGATTGTATTGATAAGGGCAGGGATTATAACAGTGGAGGTGCACGATATAATACTAATTATGTCCAGGGTGTTGGGATTGGAAATGTAGCTGATTCTTTATCAGCAATTAAATATAATATTTTTGACAAAAAAAGATTTAAAATGAATGAGTTAATATCTGCCATGAAAAATAATTTTGAAGGAAATGAAAAAATTCATGGATGGGTAAAAAATAAGACACCAAAATATGGAAATGATAATGATTATGCAGATGATTTAATGATTAAAGGTTTTGAAATGTTCTCTGAGGCTGTTACCGGTAGAAAGAATATGAAGGGTGGAGAATACAGAATTAACATGCTACCTACTACCTGTCATATTTATTTTGGGTCTGTAACAGGTGCTACTCCAAACGGTAGAAAAGCTCATGAACCACTTCCGGATGGTATTTCTCCATCCAAAAATGCAGATAGGAATGGACCTACATCAGTACTTAAATCTGTTTCTAAAATGGATCATCTAAAGACGGGGGGAACCCTCTTAAATCAAAAATTTAATAAAGATGCCATAAAAGGAGAAAAGGGACTAAAAAAATTTGCTGGGTTGATAAAATCATTTTTTAAAATGGATGGACATCATATACAGTTTAATGTAATAGGAAAAGAAACTCTATTAAAAGCACAGCGAAATCCTGAAGATTATGAGAATTTAATTGTTAGGGTTGCTGGATACAGTGATTATTTTAATAATTTAAGTAAAGAATTACAGGATGAGATTATAGCCAGAACAGAGCAGAGTTAAAATCATCAACATAGTTATTATCATAAGTTTTCAGTCCTATTTTTGTCTTAAGCTTTAATATGTTATTATTTTAAGTGAAGATAAAAAAATTATATAAAGAAAAAACTCCGGATTTTATCCGGAGTTTGCTCTATGGTTTTAGAAAGTGAAAGGAATGAAAAGTAATATAATCATTTTTTTAATATATATAATTTTGATATTTTTTATTTGAAGTCAATATCAGAGCCACCTGATACCGATAATTTTTCATTTATTGGAGAGCCGTAAACATCTAAATCACTTGCTCCGCTAAGATTAATATCAACTTCACCTGATGCGTAAACTTTTACATCACTTGCACCGCTTGCACTTATATCAACCTTTTCAGCCTTAATGTTTTGTATAAATGCATCGGTAGCTCCGCTTACATTTATATCCACATATTTGAATTTTCCTTTAAGGTCTAAATCACTTGCACCGGATGCTCTTATAAATAAGTTTTCTCCAGTAATAGTTCCTTTCAAGTCACTTGCCCCGCTTGTATGAAGTTTTAAATCGGTTACTTCAAAATTGTTGATGAAACAATCACTTGCTCCGCTTAACTTGATCTCTTCAAGGACAGGCATCTTGATTGAAATATCAGGATTTATGTTGGTGTATGAGTAACCTTTTTTCATGTATAAATAGAGTGTATTGTTTTTAACCTCAGCATTGAAATAATTAATAAATGCACGATCAATTTTAACCTGGATCCCATAACTGTTTTCTTTATTAATTTTAATGTTTATAGCATTTGAAACAGATATGCTATCAAAATCTTTTTTATCTATTGTTTTTGTTATTATGTTTCCCGTTCCTTTTATTTTTTTACCAAATCCTCTAATAATCCCGTTCTCTGAATGTATTACACATCCATTTATAATGATTAAAATAAGAATAAAAAATAAAATTTTTTTCATAAAACCCCTCCTATTTATATATTAGACAGTAAAAGAACTAAATTTGTTTCAATTAAAATTGGTAAACAGTTTTAAATTGATTATTAAATCAAAAAAAAGTTTTATAAAAAACATAAGCAAGAATTTTTTTTTAACCACGAATACTCACAGATAACACAAATAATAAAATCATTTGATCTGACTTATTGAATTATAGTTTTCAGATTTCAAGTAGTTTCTTAAAAGAAAAAGATTGAAACAATTGTTTAGTAGAATATCTAACTGTAATAAAATATTAAATATAGATTATATTATTGTCATTAACTCTTATTTGATTTGGGTTTTTGGGGATTTTTATATGAAAAATTTTTAAAGGCTAAAAATTGAAATTCGTGTAATTAGTGGTTATATTCTCTAATTTTTAAGATATTAATTTAAAACTATCCTAAAATAACTTTAAAATAGAATATTTTTAATTAAAATAAACATTTAAAACAATTCTAAATTCTTTATAATAAATAGAGCTAATAAGTAAAATGAGGAATAAATTCAAAATAGGAGGACTCATGTCAAGCAAGGCTCCGAGAAGTGAAAGATTGAAAATAGCTATAATTGGGAGAAGGAATGTAGGGAAGTCATCACTCATAAATGCGATAACAAATCAGGAGATTGCAATTGTTTCTGATACACCCGGTACAACAACCGATCCTGTTGGTAAACACTATGAACTGCTTCCTGTAGGACCTGTAACTTTTTATGATACAGCAGGACTTGATGATACAGGGCAGGTGGGAGAAAAGCGAACAGATGCAACAAAAAAAATTATCTATAGATCGGATATTGCTGTTATAGTAACTGATGAAAGTGGATTAACTGACTATGAAAAAAATATAATTTCTAAAATAGAATCAATAAAAATACCCTATATTTTGGTTTTTAATAAAAATGATTTGAAAAATATATCAAAAAAAGATAGAAAATATTGTGACGAAAATAATATTGATTTCATCTCGGTTTCCTCTAAAAAAAATGAAAATATTAAAGAACTCAAAGAAAGTATTATTTCAATGGTTCCTGAATATTTTAAAAAAGAGAGTGTAATTATCGGTGATTTAATTCGGGGAGGGGATTTTGTAGTTCTTGTTGTTCCCATTGATTTAGCTGCTCCCAAAGGAAGATTGATTTTACCCCAGGTTCAGGTAATAAGAGAGATACTGGATCATGATGCTGTTGCGGTTACGGTTAAAGAAAGAGAAATAGAACAGGTATTTAGAAAGTTAAAAAAGAAACCAAAACTTGTCATAACAGATTCTCAGGTGGTTTTAAAAGTATCAGGAGATGTACCTAAAACCGTTCCCTTTACAACTTTTTCTACAGTATTTGCCAGATATAAAGGAGATCTGGATGTTCTGGTAGAAGGAGCTAAAGAGGTGGATAATTTAAAAACAGGTGACAGGGTTTTAATTGCTGAGGCATGTTCACATCACATACAGTCAGATGATATTGGCAGGGTTAAAATACCGAGATGGCTGATGCAGTATACCGGTAAAAAACTGGATATAAATGTGGTTTCCGGGTATGATTTTCCGGATAATCTGGAGGAATATAAACTCGTAATCCACTGTGGGGCATGTATGCTTACAGGACTTGAAATGAAAAGAAGGATCAAGATGTGCCAGCGGCGGGGAGTTCCCGTTAGTAACTATGGGGTGATAATATCCAAAGTTCATGGTGTATTAGAAAGAGTTATAAAACCATTTTATAAATGATTAAACGGTCATTTATTTTTATTGATTTGACAATTTTGTTAATTTTTATTACTATTTATGTACAAAATTTGAATTTAAAAGGAGAGTAATTTGATAGAAATTTTTACACTGGGAACCGGATCAGCGGTGCCGAGTTTAAAGAGAAACCATTCCTCTACAGCTATTAGAAGAGATGGAGATATTTTTTTATTTGATTGTGGAGAAGCAACTCAGCTTCAGATACAAAAAGTTAAATTAAAACATTCAAAATTTAAAGCTATTATAATATCTCATTTACATGGAGATCATATATTTGGATTAATGCCTCTGCTTTCCACTCTATCTTTAAACGGCAGGACAAAACCGGTAAAGATTTTTGGACCTGAAGGGATAAAAGATTATATTAATTATAACCTGAAAGTAATAAAGGGGAACCTCTTATTTTCATTAGATATTGTTGAAGTTAAAGAAAATAAAAAATACAGTATAGACTCAGAAGTTTTTTTGAAACCTTTCAAGCTTGAGCATACAATTAAAACTTTTGGTTTCTTAATCTGGGAAAAAGATAAACCGGGTAAATTCAACATTGAAAAAGCCAAAAAATTAAATATTCCTCCGGGACCGCTCTACAGTAAACTTCAGTCAGGTAAAAAGATAAAAGTTAATGGTAAAACTGTAAAACCAGAAGAGGTTCTTGGAAGTCCAAGAAAAGGAAAGAGAATAGTTTACAGTCTTGATACCGAGCCATGTGACAATATATATAAATTTAGCCGGAATGCTGATGTACTTATATATGATGCAACATATAAGGAAGAAGACGAAGAATATGCACGGAGAGGGAAACACTCAACCCATAAGGAAGGTATTGAAATAGCTCTCAAAAATAATATTAATAAAATAATTTTAACCCATTTCAGCCAGAGATACATGGAGAGATTTGAAAATAAAAAAGTTGATGGATTAGAAATAATTTATGCCTATGATGGTATGAAGATTGAAATATGAAAATAAAGGGCAGACTTTTATTAGATGAAGATAATTCTTATCTAATAAAAAATCTTCAATTGATTCCCATATCCGGCAAATTAGATGGTTCAAATTATGATATAGTGGAGTTAAAAGGAAAATTTAAAGAAAAAATATTTAAAATTGATTCCTCTAAAATTTTGAAAAAGGGTCAACCAGTTTCTGGAAATGAAAACTGGAATAGAGCCATCTATGATTTTGATTTGAGAAAATCTTTATATAAATCACAGAAATTGTTACAGGAAATAAGGGATTTTTTTCTTAAAGAAAATTTTTTAGAAGTTTATACTCCCCTGCTAAATAAATATGCTGCAATGGAACCCAATATAGATTCCTTTGAAACTAATGATCATAAAAAAGAAAAACTATACCTACATACATCTCCAGAATATAATTTAAAACAAGTTCTGGTATCAGGAATAGCTGATAAAATTTTTCAAATATCACCAGTATTTAGAAAAGAAAAAATAGGGAAACTTCATAATCCGGAATTTTTAATGCTTGAGTGGTATCGTTCTTTTGAGA
>CAZUKV010000035.1:0-9322 GCA_964621075.1 uncultured bacterium
ATTTTTTAGAAATAATATTTTTTGCTGATTCAATATTTAAATTTAAAATCCCACTTAGAAAACCTACAGCAATAGTATTTGTATAGATAGTTCCACCTGCTTCTTTGGACATTTTATTGAAAGGTATATATAAAAAATGCCCTGAATCTTCCTCTATATCTTTTTTAAATGATTTATCCATTAAAATATAACTATTTTTTGTGAGTCTTTTTTTATTTTTCTCATATCCCTCTACTTTAAACGGTATTAATATATCAATATTATTGCAGTATGCTCTTGGTTTATTCACAGAAGAAATCCTGATTTCTGTAGAGTTAATTCCTCCCCTGACCCTGGACATATATTTTTTTGTCGCGAAAACATTAAATCCCTCTTTTTTGAACATTTTCACTGAAATTTCTTCGATTATTTGTATTCCCTGACCGGCTGCACCTGTTAATACTAAAGAGATGGATTTTTTCATAATTACTCCTTTTTTAAAAAATATCTTTCATACAAAAATAAAAAAAAGGCAGTTAACAAAAATATTAACCAGTAAGAATCTTTAATATAATAATAGAATGATTTTTTATTAATTGAGTAAACCTTACCCTCAACTACACCTTTTTTCATTTCACCCAATTTTCTTAATATTTTCCCCCTATTCGTAATTATAGCAGAAATACCACTATTAGCACAGTGTGCAACATAACGATTATATTCCACAGCCCTAACTTTTGAAATCATTAAATGCTGATATGGAACAAGGGTATTATAAAACCAGCCGTCGTTTGTACTAACAACAAAAAATTCCGCCCCATTTTCAATAAATTTATTAAAAAATTGTGGGAAAATAGATTCAAAACAAATTATCCCAGAAAAAGAAACATTGCTTAATTTGAAAACTTTATAATTTTCACCTCTTTCAAGAAGATACTGAATGGGATAAATATCCAGCAAAAAATCTAAATGCTCTTTTAAAGGTAAATATTCTGATACCGGGACAAGTTTTATCTTTGAATAATAATCATAATTCCCAAATCTATCTACAAGAAATAATGAATTGTAATTTTTATAATTTTTTCTCAGTGAAGTTCCAACAAGATGTGCTGCTTTACTTTTTTGATCTTTTAAAATACTCCTTATCGTTTCTCTATCAAGTTTGTAATTTAATATCCCATTAACAAAAGCTGTTTCAGGCCATATAACAAGATCTGTTTTTTGAGAATGTCCAATCCCAAGTTTGTAATATTCTTTCATCATTGCATCAATAAACTCTTTATCCCATTTTTCATATAAATTAATTGAAGGTTGAACCATGGCAATATTCAAATATTTTCTACTTTTAGGTTTTTTATTATAAAAAATAATTGATCCAAGTATTATAGAAACCAGAAGAATAATTCCAGCCGAATAAATATATTTAGGATTTTTTTTGTATAGATATATAGTTATTAATAAATTTATTGTTACTATGATAAAGGTTAATAAATGAACTCCGCCTATTGCTGACAAATTAAGAAAATAAGTAGAATTAAACGAAGCATATCCAATTTCTCCCCAGGAATAACCAAGTTTTCCATATCCCCTAATAATTTCCAAAATTGTCCAGGCCAGGGGAAGATAAAAAAGAAAATATCTTTTATTTTTAAGATAATAAAATATTATCGAAATTAAAATCCAGAAAATACTTAAATAAAGAGCTACCATTATAATCCCTGCAACAGTAAACCTGAACATCCAATAACTATTCGCCAGATAAAATCCAAATCCAGCATAGAAACTTATTTTTATAGAACTTTTAAGATTTTTTTGCAAAAATAAAAAATAAAATAATGGAATAAGACTAATTAAAGATACTAAAAAAGATATTACCGGGGAAAAAGTTAATATTCCAATAAATATATAAAGAAAAAAAAACAAATATTTATGTTTTTTTAATAAATTCATTGACCTATTTCATTTCTATCTTTTACTTTCAGGAATGCTTTCATTTTCCGTCTTTTCATCTTTATCATCATTAATTTTTGATTTAAGTTTTTTCATGATATTTTCAACATCAACATTTATATCTTTATCATTTTTGTCTACAATTTTAGGAGTTATCTGAATAACCAGATCTGTTTGTTTACTTGTTTTCTTTTTATAGCTGAATAAATATTTCAATAGTGGAATTTTTGACAGAGGAAATAAACCTTTTGTATTGTAAACTTCTTCCTGACTTCTTAGTCCTGCTATAAAAAGCGGCTGGCCATCATCCAGGGTTACATTTGTTGTTGCTTTTCTTGTTTTAATCCATGGAATATCACTGTTTTCACCCTTCCATCCAAAAATATTACTGACCTCAGTAACTACATTAACAGTTACTTTGCCCTCTGAAGATATCTGTGGAGTTATTGTTAATTTTATTCCCACCTCTTCTTTTTCAACACTTTCAGTAATCTGCCCATCATCAGTTGTTCTGACTATATATGGAATAACGTCTCCAATATGAACCGATGCTTCATGATTATTCATTCCCATTAGCTTTGTATTTGAAAGTATATTTCCATATCCATTTTCAAGAATTAAATCTAAAATCATTCTAAAGCTTTTTAGCTGTCTTGTAAAAGAAGGAAACTCATCCAAATCTACATATCCCATATCACTCGGTAATGCATCTCTATCAGCTGTTTGTCCGGAGGCACCCTCTGCAAAATTAAATGTTAAGGAGTTTAGTTGATCCCAGTTCACACCGAGACTGTCAAGTTTATCTGTTGATACCTCAATCAATTTTGCTTCAATTAAAACCTGTTTTGGTGGTATATCTAATTCATTTATTATCTTTTCAATTTTAACAAGAGTATTTACAGGTGCATGTACAGCCACAGCATTTTCTGATTCATTCAATTCAGCTTCAACTGCTTTGAAACCTTTTATTGTATTTAAAAGGTCATCTGCCTTTGCATAATTCAATTTAAATAATTTGAAATTTTTACTCCCTGTTCCGCTTATATGAGAGGGTTTATCAACAAGTATAGTGTTTCCCTGCTTGTCATATGCTACACCAGCTGCCTTTGCAATCATATCAAGAGCAATATCCAGAGATACTTCCTGTAAATCAAGAGTAATTCTTTTATTAGCAACACCGGAACCAAAAACAAGGTTTAAGTCATGCTTTTTACATATGCTCTTTAAAACCATTGAAATTGGAGCATTCTCAGCTTTAAAACTAATTTTTTGAGCAAATAAAGCCATATTTACCGAAAACAATATTAATAAAATTATTAATATCTTCTTTTTCATAAAAACCCCTTTATTTAGTTATCCAGTATTTATCTTTTTTGTATAAAACCTCAATACTATTAGGTCTTATTTCCAACAACTGAAAATCTCCCCCAATTTTATCGCCTTCATTAAGTAAATATCTTTTTTTATTATAATATAATCCCACTTCTTTTTTGGGTGATAACATAATATAATAAATATTTACATAAAACTCATCTTTCTCTTCTTCTTTTTCAAAATATTCTCTATCTTCCTTTTTAATATCAATTTTCTTTAACAATTCCTTCACATTCGTAATAAACTGAGTATCCTCAACATTCTTTGTCTTGTGCAATTCAAGAAGTATTATATCTCTCATCTTAAGAATACCAACAAAAAAAGCTATACCAAATATTAAAATTACAATTATTGAGAATATTCTCTTTTTCATATATTAAATATCCTTATTAAGACAATTTTCCAGGAAAAAATATTGTTTCTAATTTTTTTAAATTGAACATCTTTTATAATAATTATACCCTGGCTGTTTTCAATTTGTCTTATTAATTTTGTTATTAAAAAATAATCTGCTACAAGTTCCAGTTTTATTTGTATTTTATTATCTCCTTCTTTTTTAAAATCGGCATTTTTAAGAGTCACCTCTCTTATTTGAAAATATTTAAGTATTTCTTTGGAGGCCTCTAAATAAGTATATTTTTTTAATACTTTGTTATTGTTAAGTATTTTTTGAACTTTACCATTTTCATTTATGTAACTGTATTCAAAATTTTGTTTTTCCAGTTTTTCAATTTTTTCCTTTTTGTTTATTATATCTTTCTTTATATTTTTTAAAAGAATTGTATTGGAAAAGATTATGACAAATGAAAGGAAAACTAATATTTTATTCATTTTTTTCCACCATTCCTGAATATTCGAATACCATCTGATCGTTATTCATTATTGAAATATTTTGTATATCAGTATTAAAAAAATTCATGCCGTAATTGTTATTTTCGAATACCCTTTCTATCATTCTCTTCGTTTTATCAATCTCGTTTTGACGAACTCCCCTTACCTGAATTTCAACATTGAATTTTATCTGTTCTTGATCATTTTTATTGCTTTCAAAACTTAATATATCAAAATTCCCTGGTTTTTCTCTCATAAGTAAAAGAAAAAAATCATCAATATAAATATTTTTTTTAGCTTTTTGAAGAATAAATAATACCTTGGATTTTTCATAATCAGTTAGTCTTTTATTACCTAATTCCCTTTTAATTCTTTGATATTTATTATTAAATTTTGATTTTCTAATATATAAATTTATTAAAATTAATCCATATATTAGAAACAATACTACTGTAACAATTATTGATATTTTTAGAATTTTATTTAACTTGTTATCAATAAGCTTATTAACAAAATTCTTTTTTCCTCTATCATATAAATTTGTTTGAAATAGCTTCATTACAACAATCCTCCAAAAAGGTTGGAGAAAGTTAATATATTATTATTCAAAATCTCTTTTTTCTTGTAGGGCAAATCCAGTTTAATATTTTTGTAAAAATTATATTTATTTACTTTTGCTCCGACTTCATACCCTATATAAAAAGCTATATTGCTTAAATTTGCAACTCCCCCTGAAAGCATTATTTCATCAAAATTAATTTCTTTATATCTATTCTCATAAAAAATAATCGACCTTTTAATCTCATAAATAATATTATCCAAAAGATTTGATATTGAACGGAAAAACTTTGGTTTGTTTTTAAATTGATTTTCATCCATATTATTGTTTAAATTTTCTTCCATCAAAATTTTATTAGCTTTATCTGGAGGTATATCATAAATATCCTGGATATTATTTAACAGGTCATTATACCCAATTTGAATATCCATTTGAAAATATTCTTTTTCTCTATCATAAATCATAATATTTGTATCCACAGTACCAATATCCACTATTATAATAGGTTTGTATCCATTATAAAAATAGAAACCATTTAATAATGATAGTTGTTCACATGAAACAACAGACGGCTCAATATCATTTAATATTAATTGTGATATCCAATTTTCCAGATATTCTCTATTGGTAATAGAAACCAATATTTTATAGTTATTCTCTCCTTCATAAGAAATTGTATAATCCCATTTTTGGGAATTTTCATCGAGCTGTAATTTATCACCAAATTCATTATAAATAACGTTTCTTAGATACTTTTTTTCGACTTTATTCGTTTCAATTGATTTGACCTGAGCCCTGTTTGAAGGAATAATTAAAGATACATCAAAAGTATCCTCATCATATATTTCTTTTATAAATCCTGCACCTTCTTTAATATCTCCTGAATATTTTTTTATTCCGAGATCATGAATAGTATAATCCTTGTGATTAAAATAAACATACTTAATATAATTACGAGAAGGTAAAAACACCAACCTATTCAAATCATACACTCCTTTTTTATATTCTACTATAATTTTGCAAAATATCAAGTATTTTGTAATATTTAATAAATAAGGGAAATACAAAATTTCCCTTATTTTAGAAATTAACTATTGAATTTTTGAACCCAAAAATTTGGAATCATCATCTGGATATGTGATTAATGTTAAATCATTTTCACTTTTTGCTGCCAGTAACATCCCTTCTGATTTGACTCCCATTAATTTAGCAGGTTTTAAATTTGAAACAATCACTATATTTTTACCAATCAATTCTTCTTTACTATAATATTTCTTTATACCGGCAACAATTTGTCTTTTTTCAGAACCGATATCAACCTTTATTTTATAAAGTTTATCAGCTTTTTCAATATCCTCAACATTCAGAATTTTTCCGGCTGTTAAATCAATTTTTCCAAACTCTTTAATATCTACAAGATTATCATCAGACTTGTTATCTTTTTTAACAGAGGTAGTTTTTTTATTTTTCTCCATATTTTTTCCCTTCTTTTCACTTTTTTCGATTCTTGGAAATATTACTTCTTTTTTATTAACTTTAGTTTTAGAATTAATTAATCCCCATTCAAGTGCATCAAAACCCTTTTCTAATTCTTTTTTGCTGTTTAATCCCAACTGTGTTAATATTTTTTTGGATGTATTTTCCATAAATGGAGAAATTATAACAGCTATAATTCTAATAGCTTCAGATAAATTATATAGTACTGTTCCCAATCTTTTCTCTTTATTCTCTCTTCCCAGAATCCATGGTTCAGTTTGATCGATATATTTGTTAGTTCTTCTAATAAAAGTCCAGATTATACTCAAAGCATCTGTAAAATTATAATTATTTACTTGTTTATCAACTTTTGAATATAAATTCTTTGCCATTGATATAAGATCTTTGTCATATTTATTTAAATTCTTCCCTGCTGGTGGTATTTTCCCATCACAGTATTGAATTATCATTTGCAATGTTCTATTTAATAAATTTCCTAAATCATTAGCAAGGTCAGAATTAACCCTATTTTCAAGTTTTTCATAAGAGAAATCTCCATCTCTACCAAATTTAATATCTCTCAGCAAATAATATTTCATTATATCAAGAGAATACTTGTTACTTATTGCAATGGGATCAACAGTATTACCCTTTGATTTAGATATTTTACCGCCATTTACAGTTAACCAACCATGAGCAAAAACAGATTTTGGGGGCTCTACCCCTGCAGCTATCAGCATTGCCGGCCAGATTACAGAATGAAACCAGTTAATTTCTTTTCCAATAAAATGAACATCAGCAGGCCAGTATTTTTCAAACAATTTAGAATTTTCACCATACCCAAGAGCAGTAATATAATTTAACAATGCATCAACCCAGACATACAAGACATGTTCTTCATCAAAAGGAAGTGAAATACCCCAGGGTAATGTTTCTTTTCTTCTGGAAATACTTAAATCCTCCAGTTTATCATTTTTTAATCTATAAAGCATTTCATTTTTTCTAAACTCAGGTAATACAAAATCTGAATTATTTTCATACAGCTTGATTAAATCATCCTGATATCTGGATAGTTTGAAAAAATAATTTTCTTCTTCAACCCACTCAACATCTTTTCCACAATCGGGACATTTATTATCTCCCACAAGTTCCTTTTCAGTAAAATAAGTTTCACAGGAAATGCAGTACCATCCTTCATATTTGCCTTTATAGATATCTCCTTTTTCATATAATTCATTCCAGAATTTTTTTACTGCTTTAACATGTTTTTCATCTGTAGTTCTAATAAAATAATCATATTTTATATCCAGTTTATCCCATACTTCTTTAAATTCAGAAGCTACATTATCTACGAAATCCTGTATATTATCTATGCCCTTTTTTCTTGCAGTTTCATATATTTTTAATCCATGTTCATCGGTACCTGTTAAATAAAATACATCATATCCTGCTTTTCTTTTATATTTTGCCAGAATATCAGCTACTATAGTTGTATATGCAGAACCTATGTGAGGTTTACCATTTACATAATATAAAGGTGTTGTTATATAAAAAGTTTTATCATTTTTTTTCATTCAAATCCTCCAGGTTTTATTTATTCTTTACAGGTTTTATTTCTTTGTTATCTACCATTATTTCAGCTCCACTATCTTTAAGTACAACAAAAACCTGCTCTGTAAAAATGTTTATATTTTTCACTTCTCCTTTACCATTTGGTGTCATTACACTATCCCCTATTTCGGGATAATTCTCTGACATTTCTTCATACTGTTCCATTTCATATTTCAAACAGCATCTTAATCTACCACATAATCCGGACATTTTACTTGGATTTAAGGATAAATATTGTGCTTTTGCCATATTGACAGATATACTGTCAAAATCCCTAAGCCACTGGCTACAGCACAACTTTTTCCCGCAAATCCCCATACCTCCCATCATCTTGGTAACATCTCTAACACCAATCTGGCGCAATTCAATCCTGGTTTTGAATTCTTTCGCAAGATCTCTAACCAATTCTCTAAAATCAACTCTTCCCTCTGCAGAAAAATAAAACATCAAAAAATTTTTATCAAATGCATACCTTGAATCTATCAATTTCATTGGCAACTCATGTTTTTTTACTTTTTCCTTACAAATCTTCAAAGCTTCCGTTTCTTCTTTTTGTAATTTCTTGTATTTTTCCCAATCCTCTTCATTCATTTTTCTAACTACTTTTTTTAAAGGTAGGGTTATATTTTTTATTGATTTTTTCTCTCTTGGAGTAACTACTTCTGCCACACTTTGACCTTTTTCTGTTTCAACAATTACATAATCACCTTTCTTCAAATCTTTATCAGGTGGCTTGAAATAGTATAACTCCCCAGCATTATGAAATTGTACTTTTAAAACTTCAATCATAAATCTATATCTCCTTATAAAATAGGTAAGTAAATAACATAATTAAAAAATATATTTTGTTATTAACTAAATTTTCCATTTTCTTTCTATTTTCAATTTCCTGTGTTATTATAAAAACATTGTTATATAAATCAAGATTTTTATCTTTTTCTAAAAGTTTATCCCATAACAATATTTTTTTATTCTGATTTTTTCTCCAGAACAATATATCTTTTAAAAAAGAATAAAAAATTGCCATGTATATTTTATAATTAATTTTATTGTCTTTAAAGTTATATTTATTACTTATGCTTTCGACATGTTTTACTATTTCATTGAGCTTCCTTTTTGAGCTGATAAAATCAAAAAAATCTTCCTTCATCTTAATATACTCTTTAGAAATTATGTTATCATAATTAATATTATCAAGTGAGTGTAGAAAAACATAATCTGTTTCACTAAAATCTGAATTTCCTATTCTTTCTTTTAAGCTGGATACAGGTTCTTTTGTTATTTTGTATATCTGGCATCTGGAAACTATGGTGGAAAGAAGCTGTTTTTGATTAGAAATTAATAAAATTGTATATGAATTTTCAGGTGGCTCTTCTAATATTTTGAGCAGCATATTTGCTGCTGTATTATTCATGTATTCACCATCTTCTATAACTAAAACACTTGATTTCTCACTATAAGGTGTTTTAATAAGAAACTCATTTCCTTCTTCAATTGAACTGAAAGGAATCTGAGATTTGCCATCTTCAAGTTTGATTATTT
>CAZUKV010000036.1:0-9317 GCA_964621075.1 uncultured bacterium
GGAGAATTGGGATTAAGGTTTTCTGTAATGAAAGAATCGACTGCAAATAGTGTTAAAGTTGCAGATGCAGTTTTAAATAGACTGGAAACAATAGAAAAAAAATATGATATAACAATTTTCCCTTTTTTTAATCAGGGACAACAAATAAAAGATTCTATAATGAATCTTGTACAAAATGGTTTCTGGGGAGCTATATTAGCTGTTTTTGTTCTTTTATTTTTCTTAAGAAAATTTAAAATGACCCTAATTATTGCTTTTGAAATACCATTATCAATAATTTTTACACTTGGTATAATGTATTTTTTAAATATCTCACTTAACATGATTTCCATGATGGGTTTAATGGTAGCAATAGGGATGCTTGTTGATAATGCTGTTGTTGTTACAGAATCTATTTATAAACTCCTTCAGGAAGGATATACACTTGTAAAAGCAATAATAAAGGGTGTAAATGAAATAGGAATAGCTGTTTTTACAGCCTCTCTTACAACTATGATAGTATTTTTACCTCTTTTATTTGGTCAGGGACAGATGGGTACATATTTGAAATATGTTGCTGCAACAATTATTATTGCACTCTCCATGTCACTAATATCTTCATTATTACTAATACCACTTTTTAGTTTTGTTTTTTTGAAAGATGCTGGGAGTAAAAAAGATATAACTGAAAATATTAAAGGTTTTTATGAAAAAACTCTTAACTGGATATTAAATCACAGGATTTATACAGCACTTTTTGCTTTCTTATTTATTTTTTTATCTTTTCTCCCCTTGAAAAATGTTAACTTTGAAAATATGAGAAGCGGCGGACCCGATTTAATGCTTCGATTTATTAATAGGGGTGGACTTTCTGAGGAAGAGTTTGAGAGAAATGTTCTTCCCATAGAAAAAAAGATTTTAGAAAATAAAGAGAAACTCCATATAGATTTTATAACTACAAGAGTGAGATCCAGGCATATTAGATTGAGAATTTTTCCAAATGACAAAGGGAAGAGAGTTGGGAAAAATGTTATAATTAAAGAATTAAGGGAAAATTATTTAAATAAGAAAATGCCTGGAATAGAAGTTCGATTTGGATGGGGACATTCATCTGGAGGAGGAGCAAGTCAGCATAAAGGTGTTTATAATGTAAATCTCTACGGTAAAAACTTTTACAGTTTATATGATATTGCAGAGGAAGTAGCGCCTCTCATGGAATCAATAGAAGGGGTTAATACTGTTGATTTTGGTGAGGATACCAGTACAGAAGAATACCAGGTTCATTTAAATCGGGAAAAAGCTTCTTTTTTAAATATAAATTTATATCAGGTTCTACATAATATTTCTTCTCTTATAGGCAGTAGAGAGATTGATAAACTTGACATGAACGGAAAAGAGATGGATTTAATTGTAGAAAGAAAGGGTAGAGATAATTTAACTCTTAGAGATGTTAATTCATCATCAATATATCTTAACAGTGGAGAAGAGATTCGATTACAGGATGTCGCCAATTTTGAAAAAAAACCCTCCATGAGAAGAATAATACATGATAACAGGGAAGCTACATTGAATTTAACATTAAATACAGATTATGAAAGTTATCAGGAATTACAGAGCTCTATTTTAAATTTATTTAAAAATTATGATTTTCCAAATGGATATGGATTTAAATTTGGTGAAGAATTCAGGAAAACCAGGGAAGATTTTAATGAATTTATGTTTATGATTCTACTGGCTTTGCTTCTTGTATATATGGTCATGGCATCACTATTTGAATCTTTAAACATGCCAATTGCCATAGTTCTGGGACTCCCATTCTCAATATTAGGTTCAATCTGGGGAATCTGGATTTCAGGAACTCCTTTAAACGTGATGACTTTTATGGGATTTATAGTTCTTGTTGGAATTGCAGTTAATAACGGAATTGTTATAATTGATCATATAAACCGTATCAGGATGAAAGGATTGGATAAAAAAAGTGCTATAATTAAAGGTGGAAAAGATAGATTAAGACCTGTACTAATGACTACATTTACAACTATCATAGGTATTTTCCCAATGTCACTTGGGTTTTCTGATACTATATTTATAAAATACAGTACATTAAGCAGAACAGTTATTTTTGGTCTTTTAACTTCTATGTTTATAACACTGCTATTAATACCTTTAATATATAGTGTTTTTGATGATATATCAGAATTTCATGTAAAAATGTTTAGAAAAGTTTTTGGAATCAAAGAAAAGTGAACCATCAGCAGCACTGATTTTTTAGTAACGGAAGTTTACCCTTAGAAGTAATACCAGGTAACGCGTGACATGTGATAGATTATCAAAGATAATTTGTAGTATAAGATTGAGTATGAGTATAACTTAAAAATTTAAATAACAGAAACCAAAGAAAAAATCTGGGAACTTTCAACCGTTATTTGTAATCAGTGATCTGAATTCTGATAAGAAACAATAAAAACATAAAATCTAAAACAGGCTACAGTAATTAAATAACGGTCATCCCGAATTCATTTTCAGGATCTCTAATTAGCTAAAGGAAAAATTGGAGCCACTAATCTCACGAATTTCACAAAAAAAATTATTAGACGCAGATAGCCCTAAAAAGGATTAGGTCTGTGACGCAGATTTTCGCAGATATTCTGCTAATACCACTGAAGTACCTTATAAATGAAAGTTTTAATTGGGCATGATTTCAGATGAACTGTCTCACAGGAGGTGAACATGATTAACCCAGATTATAAGTAGTCCCGTAGATGCATCTCATGAAAGCTCATAAAACATAAAATTAATTTATAAACATAATAAATTATGTTTCTTATAACACAATCTGATAATAAAAGAAGATTAAATTCTTCTTTTAATCAGCTTGTTTATGTATTATAGATTTGCAATCTATAATATAATTAATTTCATATTTAAGGATACAATTAAGATTTATATTATTTATTAAGACATATAAAAGATACTTTATAAATAATTTTTAGAAATAAAACTATCAATATTTACATTAAAAATTATATAAAAATAGAGAAATGCTTTTTTTTAAACATTATAAATAAAATTAATATCAAAAAGATAAATGTATTTTTATTTATATTTTAGCATATTTTTTTATTAAAGATTTTAGATTTATCTAAAATCAAATCTATTTTATATAATTGGGTTGCTTCAGTGGATGTGCTAATAATCCTGTAAATCGCGTTTCCCTCACCTAGTGGGACTGCTTGAACGAATCCAGCTCTGGTTGAAATACTTTTATAGAGATACTATATGGACTTTTTTATAAAAATCCTGTGTCTATTGCATTTTTTCTTTTTATCTGCGTTAATCTGTGTCTGATTAAATCTTTTTAAAATTATTTTATTCATGAGATAATTGGTTTTGCAGAAATTCCAGAGGTTTTTCTTTAAGCTTATGAACTATGACCCGAAATTTAGAACAATTTTTTGAGATTTGTTGTTACAGGATTTTCAATTTTTATCATACTCAAACTTTAACTTTGACTTGAACTAAAAATCATTTTTAATTATTTTTCCATTCGTGGTTACAAATTCTTTTCTGATATGTATAGTTTTCCAACTAACACGAGCAACGAACGACTAACACTAAAAAATTGCTATAGCAATTTTTTACTTCTTCTTTGAATTTTTTTTCCTGACAATGCTTATTTCTCCATTTGGTTCAAGCTGAACCAGATTGCACTGGGAAAAATATCTAATGTTATGTGTTCTTAATAAGGATTTTAACTGATCCTTAGACATGTTAGCTTTTTCAAGATTATTTTTTTTTAAGCGACCGTTTTTCACTAAAATAAGTGGTTCTCCATAAAGAACACGGGATATTTTTTTGGAAGCTCTTGCTGTTATGAATTCAATAATATAAATAATTATTATTACTGTTGAAATAGCAGTAATAGCACGAAAAAATGACACTTCTTTTTCAGAGTATATCATTACATCACCCATTGCAGAACCAAGAGCAATAACAAGAAGCACATCTAATAGGCTTAAATTAGAAAGCTGTTTATTTCCTCTTATCCTTACTAAAACATAGGTAAAAAAGAAAATTCCGAGTGTTCGTATAATAACGTTTAATAATTCATTGAAACCTGGAAAACTAAACAAAAAAGCTCCTTTCTCTATAAATTATAGTTTATAAGCTAAAATTAATTATATCAAACAATAAAAGGTAAATTAAGGGATATTTTATCTTTAAAAAATTTTTGTATTATTTTGCCGGGTAATTATTTATTAATAAATATGATTATATTGAATTTTAATAAAAAATCCTTGAAAAGTATATTTTATAGTGTATCTTTTCCCTATGGAAGATGGTTTTGTAATAACAATAGATGGTCCAGCGGGTTCTGGTAAAAGTACTATAGCAAAAATGGTAGCATCTAAAATTAATTTTACTTATTTAGATACAGGTGCAATGTACAGATGTGTTGCATATTTGAGTGATAAAAAAGATTTTCGACCTGCTGAAATTGCACAAAATCTCAATTTTGAAATAAAAAATAATGATAATACAATCAGAATATATGCAAATGGTGAAGACGTAACCTCAGAAATCAGAACAAATAAAGTTGATAATAAGGTTGCCAAAATTTCTAAAATTAAAGAAGTAAGAAAATATTTAATTAAAAAGCAGAGAGATTTCGCTAAGAAAAAAAATGTAATACTTGAAGGAAGAGATACAGGAACTGTTGTATTTCCAAATGCGGATATTAAATTTTATCTGGATGCTTCTGTTGATATAAGAGCCGAAAGAAGATACAACCAGATGAATGAAGAAAAAGATATTAAAATTTCTAAAATAAAAAAAGATATTATCAAAAGAGATAATATTGATAAAAGCAAGAAGTGGGGAGCTCTCAAAAGAGCGGAAGATGCTTATTATATTGATACCACAAATCTTTCAAAAAAGGAGGTTGTAGGGGAAATTATATCCTATATTAAGAAGTATGAAGATTAGCTTTTTTTTCCAGACATTGGCTCATATGATAGTCAGAATAATTTTTATTCCTTTTTTATTAATAAGATATAAATTCAAATTGAATTATAAGATTAATTTTTTTGATTATCCTGATGGAATGTTTCTATCAAATCACCAATCTTTAATTGATCCCCCTATTGTAGGGATATTTACTCCAAAAACCCTTCACTTTTTAGCAAAAAAGCCACTATTTAAAAATTTTATATTTGGTAAAATATTAAAAATAGTTGGTGCAATTCCTATAAATCGAAGAATTTTTGATACAAAAATTATGAATAGAATTGTTCAAATTTTAGAATATAATCATTCAGTTCTTGTTTTTCCCGAAGGAACAAGATCAAAATCTAACAAGTTATTGAAAGGTAAAGGTGGGGTGGGATATCTAATTGATAAATCTGATAATCCATCACTGACACCAGTAAGATTATATAATACACGAAAAGCTGAAAAGAGCTTATTTTCCTTTAAGAGACCAGAGGTTAAAGTGATTTTTGGCAGACCTTTCTGTATCAATAAAAATTATAACTGGGGAGAAAAAAATAGTGAAAAATACAGAAAAATTTCTGCACATGTTATGACAGTTATTGGAGATCTATCATGAAGATTCTTGTGTCAGAATATGCTGGGTTTTGTTTTGGAGTTGAAAGGGCAATAAATATTGTAAAAAGTTCTGCAAAAGACAAACAAAAAATATACACTCTGGGACCTTTAATTCATAATCCCCAGGTTGTTAAGAATTTAGAGAAAAAAGGAGTATATGTTATAGAAGATATTGATAAAATTAGGGATGGAGATTGTGTAGTTATTCGTTCACATGGGATTACAAAAGATATCCAGAATAAATTAAAAAAGAAAAATATAAATATAATTGATGCAACCTGCCCATATGTAAAAAATGCGCAGGAAAAAGCTAAATATTTAAAAGATGAAAAATACAGGGTTATTATTTATGGAGAGAAAAAACATCCAGAAGTAAAAGCAATATTGAGTTATACAGATTATACCGGCATGGTACTTGAAAAAACAGATGATTTTACTTCAACCCAAAAACAGGATAAATATGGTATTGTTTCACAAACAACAAGAAATTTAGAAAATTTTTCTAAAATATGTAAAAAAATTATACATTATTCTGTTGAATGTAGGGTTTTTAATACAATTTGCAATGCAACTTATAAAAGACAAAAAGATGCAGTTAAAATAGCCAAGAATGTTGATTTTATGATTATTGTAGGTGGAAAAAACAGTGCTAACACAACGAAATTGTATAATATTGTTAATGAAATAATACCGGCTATTCATATAGAGACCGCAGCAGAGCTCGAAGAAGATAATTTAAAGAAGTACAATAAGATTGGAATTACTGCTGGAGCATCCACTCCAGAGTATCTAATAAATGAGGTAGTTAAGTTTTTAAATAAAATTGATAGAGGGGGTAATTAAAATGGATAAAGATAATAAAAAATCTAAGAAAAAAGAAAGTAGTAAAAAGAAATATGACATGGAGAAACTGTATGAGGAATCTTTTAGGAATCTTCAACCAGGCAGTATTGTTGATGGTACAGTTGTGAAAATTAAATCCAATGATGTTCTAATTGATGTTGGATATAAAGCTGAAGGAGCTGTGTCAAAAAAAGAATTTGATAATCCAGAAGAAATTGAGGTAGGAGATACTGTAAGAGTTCTTTTGCAATCAATTGATGCTTCTGAGGGTTTAATATCACTTTCTAAAAGGAAAGCTGATTACATTGAAACCTGGTCAAATCTGAAAGAGTCTTATAAAAACAACGAAACTGTTAATGGGTATATTAAAAAACGTGTCAAAGGTGGATTTATTGTTTCAATTGGTGTACCTGCATTTTTACCGGCATCACATCTTGATTTGAAATTGGTTAAAAATTTAAATGATTATGTTGGGAAAAATATTAAGGTAAAAATATTGAAAATGAATAAATCAAGGAAAAATATTGTTGTATCAAGAAAAGCTCATTTAAAAGAAAAACAATCTGAACAAAAAGAAAAAATTGATAACAAGATTTATGTTGGTGCAGTACTAAAAGGAACTGTTAAAAATATAACAGATTTCGGAGCATTTATTGATCTTGGTGGTGTAGATGGACTTCTTCACATTAATGATATAAGCTGGAAAAAGATTTCGCATCCATCAGAATTGTTAAGTAAAGGTGATGAAGTAAAAGTTAAAGTAACAAAAATTGAAGAAGAAAGTAATAAAATTTCTTTAAGTCTGAAAGAACTTGAAGAAAATCCATGGGACACTTTAGATGAAAAATTTAATAAAGGTGATATTGTAGAAGGTAAGGTAATTTCAATAGTTCAATATGGTGCTTTTATTGAAATTGCACCTGGTGTTGAAGGTTTAGCACATATTTCAGAAATGTCATGGCAGAATGATGTTAATCATCCTTCTGATGTTTTAGAAGTAGGAGAGAAAGTTGAAGTGAAAATTCTTGATATGGATATTAAGAATAGAAAAATTTCTCTTGGAATAAAACAGGTAGAAGGAGATCCATGGGACAAAGTTCTTAAAAATTATTCAAAGGGTGATGTTATTGAAGGTGAAATTAAAAATATTACCAGCTTTGGTGCTTTTGTTGAGATTGTTGAAGGTATTGAAGGATTATTACACATATCTGATATTGCATGGGAAAGAATCGATAAGCCTGAAGATGTATTAACTGAAGGGGATAATGTTGAAGTTAAAATTCTTAATATTAATGAAAGTGAAAGAAAAATTGCTCTTGGCAGGAAACAATTAATTGAAGATCCCTGGAGTGAAATGGGAGATAAATATCAGGTAGGCGATACTGTTGAGGTTGAGGTAATAAAAACAACTTCAAATAATGCAATAGTTAAAATGGAAAATGGCGTTCAGGGATTTATTGCAATATCTCAACTGGATACTGAAAGAATAGAAAATGTAGAAGATGTAGTTGATGTAGGAGATAAATTAGAGGTTAAAATAATAAAAATTAATAAAAAAGGTAGAAAAGTAGATTTCAGTATAAAAGCTTTAAAAGAAGAAGAAGAAGAAAAGGTTATAAAAAAAGTTAAGGAAGAAGCTAAAAAAGGAAATAAAATATCTCTAAAAGATAAGATTGAAGAACAGGAAAATAAGGAAGAAGAAAAAGCTGAAGAGGAAGAAACTGAAGAAGAGGAAAAAGAAGAGTAAAAGGAACATTTTGTTTCTTTTCTCTTTTTATAATGTATAAAGAAAATAAAATAATATCAGAGATTCAAAATCATTTCTCTGATTTAAGTTCAGAATTAGAGTATGATAATGTATGGCAGTTTTTGGTAGCTGTCATCTTATCTGCTCAATGTACTGATATTGTTGTTAATCAGATAACGGATGAACTTTTTTCTAAATATCCCTCAGTAAAGGATTTCTTAAATCTTGAGCAAAAAGAGCTGGAAAAACTAATTTATTCATCAGGCTTTTATAAAAACAAAGCGAAAAATATTTTAAAATCTGCAAGAATAATTAAAAATAATTTTAATGGAGAAGTTCCATCAAACATGGATGATCTCTTGAAACTTCCTGGAATAGGCAGAAAATCTGCTAATGTAATTTTGTCGGAATATTTTAACAAAAATTTAGGTATTGTAGTGGATACACATGTAAAAAGAGTTTCCAAAAGGTTAAACTTAACCAGCGAAAAAAGTCCTAAAAAAATTGAGAAGGATTTGATGAGTTTTTTTATTAAAAAGCATTGGTCTATTATCAGCAGTGGCATGGTTTTATTTGGGAGATATATTTGCAAAGCAAGAAATCCAGAGTGCGACAGATGTAATTTACACGAGTTTTGTGAATACTATAAAATGGATAAAAATGAATAAATGGGCTTTAGTAACAGGTGCTTCAAGAGGGCTTGGATATGAATTCTCAAAAAAACTTTCGCAGGAGGGTTATAATCTTATAATTTGCTCCAGAACAGAAAGTAAATTAAAAGAAGTAAAAAAAGAAATAGAAGATGTTTATAGTAATAGGGTAAAATATTTTCAGGTTGATTTAACTCTAAAAAAAGAAATAAAAATGATGTTGAAAAATTTACAACGAAAGAATATCAGCGTTGATATATTAATTAATAATGCCGGGTTTGGAAATTCCGGTAGAATTGAAGAAACAGATTTTGATAGAGATCTTTCTATGATTGATTTAAATGTTAGAGCACTAACATTTCTAACTAAATATTTTATAAAAGAAATGAAAATGAGAAATAGAGGATATATTTTAAATGTTTCATCAACTGCTGCGTTTCAACCGGGACCAATGGGATCTATATATTATGCCTCTAAAACTTATGTTTTAA
>CAZUKV010000037.1:0-9289 GCA_964621075.1 uncultured bacterium
CATTTTCTTCTGCTACACTGATAGCATAAATATTTGCAAGGGTTATCTGCCTTGAAAGAAGTCTCCAGTTTCTTAAATTTTCAAGAAAAGCTTCATACATTTCCTTAGCTCTCCTTTTTAATTCCAAACTCCCCGGTAAAACCCCTGAATTATTTAATCCATTTTCTATATTCTGCTGCATTATCTGCCATATTTTGTTCAATCTATTATATAATTCATTTTTTCTAATAGAATGATATTTTTTTTCATTATTTTCTATAAGTTGAATTAAATCGATATTATTTGAATCACAATATTTAAAAATGTCTTCAAAACTATACTTTTTATTTTCAACAGAATTATTTTCATTTAAATTTTCTGTTTTTTTTATATCTCCTGCTCCTATGGAACAATATACAATGTTTTCTATTGAGTTATCATTAAATAATAATTCAAACTCAATAGTATTTGGATGCGGTATTTCAGTTGTTTTTTTATCATAAATAATATTTTTATCAGGAATAAAATTTATATTTGTGCTATTAATCTTTAAAATATTTTCTTTTTCAACAACTTCATAAATTTCATTAATTGTTTTATCAATGTCTTTTAATTTATAACCATTCAACCCGGCTACAGCAGCTTTATGAGTTAAATGACCTTTTCCTGTGTGGGCAAAACTACCCATGAGTTTTATTGTTATAGATTTTATTTTTATATTCTTATTAATGATATATTTTCGAATTTTCTGTCCTATTTTTAAAGCTCCAAGAGTATGTGAAGAACTCGGCCCTATACCAACTTTTAATATTGAAAAAATACTTGGCAATTTCATATTTCCTCCTTATTTTCATCCTAAAAGAGGATATATCAATAAAATTAATTTTCAATTAATATTTCTAAGAAATTATATTACTCATTTTTTAGATCAGGATATAATTTTTTTCTGCATTCAGGACATAAACTGTGAGAAAATTCTACATTTGAATGTGTTTGAATATAATGATCTACCTTCTGCCAGTATCCTTCATTATCCCTAATTTTATGACAGTTTGAACAAATCGGGATAATGCCTTTAAGTTCTTTAATCTCTGAAATATATTCCTCTAATTCTTGATTCTTTTTCAATAATTTCAAATCTGACTCAATAGATTCTTTAAATTTTTTTATCAGCTTTTCATATAAACCTGAATAATTATTAGTTTTATTATCAAGAACACATAGTGTCCCAAATACTTTATTATTTGGTGCAAAAATCGGAAACCCAAGATATGATATCATATCTAATTTAATATCAGGATTATTTTTCCATTTATCATCATTTAAAGCATTTGGAACCTTTAACTTGCTTTTACTTTTTATCACAGTTTCACAATATAAACCTGAGTCTATTAATTTCTCTTCATCCCCAGGAGAATAAGGATTATCTTTGTTATCACTGGATAAAAACACCTTTATTTTAGGTAAATCAACTCTCATTATTAAAGCAGCCGGGACATCAATAATTTCAGACATAATATTTAATATTTCATTCCATTTATTTTTTACATCTTTTGAAATATTAAAATTAAAATCTGAAATTGTTTCTTTATCAAAACTACTCATAAAATAATTATGATAAACATACTCCTTCATATTCCTAAAATGACAAATAAAATTATTTCATGTTATACCACGGCCCTGTTTTTAAATCATTCATAAACAGAGTTTTATTTTCTTTTTTTTCTATTTTTTTACCAGCTTCTGATGCATTTTTGTAGTATTTAGCAAATTTTTCTGAATTACCTTTTGACGCATATGCTCTTGCTAACGCTTCATAAGCATAGGCAAGATCAAAATCTACAAAATTATGTTTTTTTGTAATATTCATGCATCTTTCTGCGTAATAGATTGCAAGATCAGGTTTCCCAATAACTGAAAACACATGAGAAATTAACCAGTATCCTCTTTGTGTATTAATAGGTTTTCCTATAATATTCCAGTGATAAAAAGATGTATAAGCTGCTGTTATCATCTCATGATTTTCTTTTTCGGTTCTATTCTCTTTTGTTAAATAATTCCAGACTTTATTATTGGTTTCAATTGCAATTTTTTTATGAAAATCAATTTTTTTTATCCTTTTTTCATTAGTCATAGACTTTTCCTCCATATTTGGATTATTTTCACCATTTATATTAAAAATCAAAAATAATATAAAAATAAAAATAATGGATAATTTAATTTTATTCATACTATTCTCCTTATGACTCTTTTTATATATCAAGTATAAGTTAAAATACTACCACTTTCAATCTGTGAATAATTTATTTTAATTAGTTCAAAATATTCTAATCTCAAAGTAATTTTATTATATTTTTTTACTTACAATCATTACTTCAAATTCATCCATTTTCAATATTTCTCTATCCCATTTACCGGCTGTACCACCCCAGATATTTTCAACTTTAAAACCAGTATTATTTAGCATAAGTTTTAATTCTGTAGCTAAAAAGCCTTTTTCTTTTAGCATGATATCTTCTGGAGGATTATCTAATATGTCAGAAATTGGAAATGTTTCAGTAATACTATAAGGATCGAATTTTCCACTTTTTATATCTTCATTCTTATATTCTCTAATTTTTTTTAAACCATTTAAAGCAGTTAGAATAAATTTCGCATTTGGTTTTAACACCTTATTTATATTGTTAAGAATCTTTTCATCTCTTTTAAACGGATCTTCATCTATTGATAACAATCCAAAAGCTCCCTCACACAAACATATAGCCACATCAAATCTACTTTCTAAATGAAAATTAGTTGCATCAGCATGTATAAAATTAACATTAACATCTTCTTTTTTGCAATTTTCTTCAGCAATTTCAAGCATCTTTTCAGAAATATCCAATCCTGTTACATTATACCCTCTTTTAGCAAGTTCAACAGCATGACGTCCAATTCCACAACCAACATCTAAAATCTTTGCTCCTTTTTCTAACTGAAACTCTTCTTCTAAAAAATCAACTTCTTTAATTGTATTTTGTGTGAAACTCTCTTCATGATATTTTGGAGCATAATTATTAAAAAATCTTCTCCAGCCATTAATTTTATTCATTATATTCCCTCTTTTCTTTTTAAAATAATTACTAAAATATATTGTTAATGTATATTTTCTACAATCATTTACTTATTTCTAAAAATCATTAATATTAATCTTTTCATTATGTATTCTTTTTTTATTTTTGCTTATATCCTGATATTCAACAGCTTCCTGAGGACACCACTGTAAACAGGCCATGCAAAATTCACAATTATTATCCCATGATGGTTTTTTATTTATTAGTTTAATATTATCTCTCGGGCATATTTCAACACAAATTCCGCAGTTATTACATTTATAATTTGCCCAAAAATCTTTCCCCGCTTCTTTAAAGTGCTTTAGTGCCATTTTATGGATAAATGCCCCAAATAGATTGGCCAATACAGAACTGCTTTCAATTTTATGCTTTTTATTATTTTTAATAATATCAACTATACCATCAAATCTCTTGGTAAATTTTTCAGGTGTTTTCCCAGCAATTTTTATCATTATATCCATAAATAAGTTACTATCCATTAATGTATAGCTTTTTTGTGTTACTACAAAACCGGCATTAAGTTTGCTTCCCTTTTTCTTTATGAATTTATCCAGTTTTTTTAATGTAGATCCAGGGGTACCTGCGCAGCTTGCAATTCCAAAAATATAATCAGCGTGAATAGTAGTAATTTTTTTTAGAAAATCTTCAACAATCCTTGGCAATCCCCATGCATAAACAGGAATAATAAACCCAATTTTATCTGATTTTATATTTATACTTTCTTTTTTAAATTCTCTTGTTATTGATACTAATTCTGAATTATCAATATTTTCAGATATTTTTTTTGCTGCATATAAACAGTTTCCGGTTGCAGAAAAATAATAGATTTTAGTTTTCATTTTAACCCCCTTTTTTAATTATTTACTTCATGCAGAACCCAAATATTTGGTTCTACATATTCTCCTATATCATTATTCAAATCAATTTTTACAGGATTTAATCCACCTTTTACAATATATTCTCCTGATTCAAAAAATCTTAATCCTGTCCATTTTTCCCACTCTTTTATGGTTCCGGATATATACATTGCTTCATGGCATACTTTTATTATTTTACCGCCAAATCTTATATGAACTCTTAACCATGGGTCATAAGGAAGATTATCTTCTCTTTTCCAGTTTATATAACTATCAATAAATATAAGAGGATATAAACTTTTTAGGCTCGGTCTTACAGGGATTATAACTTTTTCAAAACCTTTTTCTTTTGCAAGATTTACCATTTCTTTAAGAATAATCGAACTTATACCTTTCTTTTGATGTTCTTTATTTACTGCAATTTGAAGGCCATTTAATATATTTGGTTTTCTTTTGTTTTCATAATCATCAATTCCTTTTTTAAAAACCCAGTCCCAGCCTTTTTCAGGTAATTCTTCCAAAGGTTTATCCCAGTAAATAGGTATGCAATTAGCCATTCCTATATATTCTCCTTCTGATTTTAGGGTAAATTGATAATCTGGAAAATATTCAAATAATTTAGACCAATATTTAATAGCAACAGGATCATGCAGCATGAATTCAGGCCACAGAGGTAAAGATATCATATTTTGTATTTCTAAATGATTTTTTACTTTTTTAATAACTGAATATTTCATAAAAAACTCCTTTTTTGTAAATTAACATCTAACTAATTTGATACATTCAATCAATTAATTGTTTCAAAATAGATCAAATATGTTCAGCTTCAGGATTATGATTATTGTAATGATCCATTACTTGTCTATTGGAAGAATTAGCATAACAGTATGAACACAGACTAATACATGTATTATATCTACCTATATCTTTACTCTCAATACATCTACACTCTTTTCTCTGTCCACTGTCTTTAAGTTTTCTTTTTTTTATTTTTTCTTTATTTATAGATTTATACCACCTTTTATAATTATTACCATATAAAAATTTCATCAAATATTTGTCATCATAAAATAAATTCTCAATTAATTTATCATCGATGCACCTATTATGATTTATACCAAATTTGGATAAATCAATTGATTCAGCACAGGTTGTAATATTTATATTACATTTAACTGATAATGGACTGATCAGTTTCACAAAATTAATCATTTTACCTTTATCAAATCTTTTATATTGTATATCTGCCCTCTTTAAATTATTTTTAACCTTTCTGTATTTATCAATATCAGCAAAACTGATTACCAGTTTTTCAGTATAATTTCTTAATTTTTCAGCAACACTTTCAACTCTCAAAGCTAAATTCTTTACATCAATTTTATCTGTTAAAATTAATGGATCAAATCTCCAGATAACTTTTTCTTTCCCAATTTTTTCTGATAATTTTTGAAAGGTTTTTATTCTTTTATCTAAATCAGGAATATTCGGTTCCAAACTTTTTGGATAATCATTCAATGTAAACAAAAAGTAATATTTATATCCCATTGTTTTTATTTTATCAAGTTTATTTAAGATTGGTTCTGGATTCTTACTCCAAAAAACAATTAATCTTGTTTTTTTAAAAGATATATAATATTTCTTTCCGTTAAAGGGATTAATACGTGATACATAACCTCTTTTTAAGCTGTTAAGCAGCCACTCTGAATAATATGCAGGAATATCTGTAGCACGACTTGCAGATATTATAACTGGTTCTGAAGCTCTAACTTTTTTACCATTAATAAGTTCAATATTACCGTATTCCATAAGAATATTTTATTAGTTAAAACTTTACTTGTAAATTAATTTTCTTCTAAATGCTAATAATCTTTTATGAATGTTTTCAATAACAAGCTCATTATTTTTGTTAATTTTTATAGCCAATATTTTTAACATTTTTTCTTTTTAAAATTATAAAATACCTATCAATCAATATCTATATAATTTTATGGACACCATTTTTCTTATTTATTATTTTTTATTAAAAAAAACAGTCTATTTTTTATATTTTTATTTTCAAAAACAACATCTTCATTCTTTGAAATTTTAAAATATGGATTTATTAGCTCTCTTAATTTCTCATTACTGATATTCCAAAAATAAATGCCGCTTGATTCTTCATAAAAATCATTAGAAATTTCAGTATATTTATCATTTTTTTCAAAAAATATTTTATCTAAATATTGATTTAATTTTATTAAAACTTTCCCAGATTTATTTAAAATTCTATAAGATTCTTTCAAAATAAATTCAACATCTGAGGGATATAAATTATCAATAATATTAAATAAAATAATCCCATCAAATTCATTATTCTTATATTTTTTTAATGATTTAACACTCCCAGAATTAAATTTAGCACTCTCAGTTAAATTATTTTCTTTCATAATACTGTTTGCAATCTCAATACCTTTTGTCGATATATCAATACCATAAATGTTTTCTACCCCATAATAAAGACATCTTGAAATTACACGTCCATTTCCAGTACCAAATTCTAATACCTTTTTTGAACTTTCTGAAATCCATTGAATTGCATTTTCAATTCTATTATTATCTAATTGGTTAAGTGGATTATAACCGGGTACTTTAGCAAATATTGTTTCCCAAAATTCTTTTGTTTTTTTATATTTTTTACTCATAATATTCTTTTATTTATCTCCCCTCATATTATTATCAATTCATTTTATAAAACTATACCTACTGTCTACTTATACTGTTTATTCATCAATTTAGTTATCTTTATACTTCGTGATTCTCCTTTTGCACATTGATGTTTTCATATTTATTTCCTTCTAATTAACAATTTTTGCTATAACCCTTGCAATTGAAGAATCGGCTTTAATTTTTAAAGGTAATGCTATTACTTCGAACTTATTTACATCTAATAATTTATCTAAATTGGTTAAATTTTCAATAATAAAAATATTTTTATCAAATAATATTTTATGAACTTCAAATGGAGTTTTATCCGGTGACGGACTGTCCATACCAAGTATTTTTATACCTTTGTCCTTAAAATATTCAGCTAATTTTTCATCAACAACCGGATAATCTTCATAATATTCTTTGGATCCAAAGTTTTTACTGTGATTTGTGTATAATAATACTATATCATTAACATTAATAATTTTATCATATTTAGATTTATATTTGATTACCGATTCACCTCTAACATCAAGTAATACTCCAGACCCAATAAATTTATCCAGAGAATAATCTTTTATATACTTATTTGAGTCAATCATGTGCATTGGTGTATCAATATGGGTTCCAGCATGCATTCCTATTTCCAGTCTATAGTTATTATACCCATCATTTTTCAACTTTTTATCCTGATAAAGTTTTATTTTTTCATCATATGGATGAACATCCATATTTTTATTAATATTCTGTGTTAAATCTATTACTTTTGGCATTTTACCCTCCTTCAATAAGATTATGATTAAATATATCTAATTAATTAAATTAGGTCAACGAATGATTTTAAAAATATTATATCCATTTACCAATCTTTTTATTGCAATAACAGTTCTATTTACATTTATTTGCTTCATTATAGGCTTTTTTACACGGGTTTTATAAGTAAATGTAATTTATAACAATCAATTCTTAAAAACAGCTTAAAATGGAATTATATATAAATTTGACAAATTATTATAATTGATTAATATAAATACATGAAAATTAGGATTATACTACTTTTATTAATTTTTTTTAATATCATATTTTTCAATTTTGCATCAAATGACCCAATAATTTTAATTCATGGTTATAATAAAAGTAAAAAAGATATGATTCCTTTGAAAATCAATTTAATAGAAATGAATTATAAAGTGCATTTACTGGATCTTCCGCTGACAAAGAAAAAGTTTAACTATGCCTATAAAATATTTAAAAAAAAATTTAAAAATATAACTGAAAAATATCCCAAAAATACTAAATATCATTTTATTGGACACAGTACTGGTGGATTGATAATAAGAAAATACTTTAAAAGTCCTCTAAAAGGTATAAAAATTGGAAGGTCTATTCAGATTGCAACACCCAATAATGGGAGCAAGTTAGCAGATTTCAGTTTTAAGTATTTAAATATATTTTTTTCGAATTATGAAACCTTAAAATCTATAAGAAAAAAGAATTTAAAACAATTAAAACTACCTAAAAAGCTGCCAGTAGAAATAGGCGCAATAGCTGGAAATAAAAGCAATTCTCTTTACAGTATTGTAATTCCTGGGAAAGATGATGGAAGAGTAGCTGTTAAATCAGTTAAATTTAAAGGATTAAAAGATTTTATCATCCTGCCCTATACTCATAAAGAGATTCATCACCAAAAAAAGACCGCTAAGTTGATTGATAGTTTCTTTCAAAAAGGTAAATTTTAATTATATGTTTTCCAGTATATTTCAGGGTATTCTGTGATCTATTATATGGGTTCTGTAGATTTTAGTAGTTAGTTGTTCGTAGTTCGTGAAAAATTATCCGGGATAATTTATAGTTAAAGTTTAAGCTAGAGTCCAAGTATAATAAAATTAACATAGCTAATTTTGTCTTTTTTATATTTATTATCTTTTATTTTTTCTTTTATCTTTGTTCTTTGTGCTCTATGATTTGTTATTTAAAAAGGCTTTTATTACTACAAAATTAGTTAATCTAATTTTGTCCTAATCACCTTATTTCCTTATCCCTATTTCTTAAAATAACTCTTATTCCTCCAAATGATTTGCTGAATTTATTATATATAAAACAAAATAATCTTACTAATAAATATGCTACTATAGAATTTATAACAGGCATTAGTAAGTTAAGAAAACTCAATCTGCTAAAATCTTTGAGAAATACAGGTAGTATAATATCTAATAAAAGAATAATTAATGATGAAAATAATGTAAATATTGCTATAATAAATGCTGCAGAATGACCGTCAATTGACTCAATTTCAAATTTTTTCATAATTCTCCTTTTTAATTTATCTGTTATCTGAATTTTGTCTTCAGTTATCTGTAATTAAAATTTCTCATAAATCAAAAAACAAAGTTTATTGTTCGTATTCTTTTATAATTACTTAGTAATTTTTCTTATACTTTCTCTTTCCTAATAAAATGGTATCCCTGCCCTGGCTTTACAAGCCAGTCCTGTCTGTAAGTAAATAACAGTTTCAACTGTTTTTGGATACTCATACTACAAATTAGATTATCTAATTTTATTTCTAAATCTATAATCTATTTATTGAGTTTTAGACTCAGTTCTTCTATTTTCTTTTTTGCTGCTTTTTTAGTAGCTGGACAATAAGCATCTTCA
>CAZUKV010000038.1:0-9106 GCA_964621075.1 uncultured bacterium
CGTAACTGAAAGAAATATTATAATCTTTATTATTATTTTCATTTTCAATTTTTAGATTTTCTTTAATTCTATAGATTATTTTAAAAATATCTTTTGATTTTTCATCATTAATAAAAAACAAAAATTCATCTCCTCCAACTCTCCCAGCATAATCATTTTCTCTTAAAGAATTTTTAATAATTTTACCTATTATCCTAATTACATAATCCCCTTCAATGTGCCCGTAATTATCGTTTATTTTTTTTAAATTATCTATATCCACCAAACAAGAAAAAAAAGAATTTTTGTTTCTTTTTACATTTTTATGAATATTTTTTAAAGCATTGAAGATTCCTCTTCTATTTAGTAAATTACTCAAATCATCCTTGACCACCTGCTTTTTTAATTTTTTCTCAGTTTTTGCTCTTTTTTTTATTTGTTTATTTAAAAGGCTATTCAATTTTTTTAATTTTTCATTTTTGAAATGCAATTCATTCTTCTGTTTTATATTTTTTTTAAATAAATTAAAATTTCGCTTATTTAAATTCATTTTATAAACAGAAGCCAATATAAAAAAAGGAATTGTAACCATGGGATTTATAAGAGATATGGTTGATTTGATAGGTATTTCAAATAATATAATATCAGCAACAAAAACAACAAAAGGAATCGTTAAAATATAAGGATAATATTTATTATCACCAGAAAATACAAATAAAATAAAATTTACAGCAAACAAACCATCTATCCCACTATTTAAATAATAACTTTGCCCTCTATAATCAATCAAAATAATTGTAATTATTGCTGATATCATTAAATAATAGCCAATAAGAATTAATGAATGAAAGAAAAGAACATTTTTATATTTTTTAGAATATCTTGTATATGAAAATATTATAAATAATATAGAATAACCTATTGGAATAAATCTTAGAGTATACAATTCTTCAGCATTTATCAAAAACAGATCCTGATAAATAAAATAACATAAAAATGGGAGAGTAATAAATGCAAGCAATCTACCCAGATTTAATAACTTAGTCCGATTTTTTTCAATGAAACTTCCATAATTGTAATTTTCAAAAAAAAACACTATAACTCCTTTTTGTATTTTCAATATTAAATATAACATACGGATATAATATTTCAATAAAATTATTTATTTCTTTACACGAATTTATTGTTGACAATTAATAAAATTAATTATACTATTATTTTATAAGTGATTAATTCATAATTTTAAGAATGGTAGGGGTTATTATGAAGAAAATAATTATTTGTCTTATTTTAATTATTAATTTTACAATTTTTTTAAACGGTAATGATTTTTTAGCAATTACCAGAAATAGCAAAAAAGATATTGTTTTATACTCCGATGGAACATGGGAATATTTGAAAAAAGTATTAAATATTACTGATGAATGGAAATTAATTGATAAAGGTTCTATAAAAATCAGCGAACTTGAAATAAAACAGGAAGATTTACTTCTTTACATCTCATATAATAATTCAACTAATGAAATCTATAATAATCTGGCAGTTAAAGTAGCTCTTTTAGATAAAAATAATAAAATAATTACAGAAAAGGAGAAGTTATTTAGGGGAAATATAAGTCCTGGATCAACGAAATTTATAAGATTAATTTTAAAATGTAATAAAAAAGCACCTGCTGATTTAAAATTACAACTCTATCAAAAAGAAAAATAGATAATTCAATTACAAATTTTAAAACTTGTAACTCAACCCCAGCCCCACTACATTCATGTATATTTCATCCAGATCACTATTTTCATCAAGTTCTATCTCTGTTATGGTTTGATTAAATTCAATTAACATTGATATTTTTTTTTCAGGCATTATTTCAATACCACCTATCAAATGTCCATACGAATTCTCCCCATCATTTATTTTTTCTCCAAGAAGTATGTGCTGGCGATATCCCCCATAAATTATTAAATTTTTCCCAATATCAATACCTGATAATACACCTACGCTAATTTCAGGGACTACCCACCATAGATAACCTGCAGATCCAATTAATGTTAAGTAAAATGAAGAATCTTTTCCTAAAAAATTGTGTTTAAAAAAAAGATCTCCTCCTAATGAACCTACTCCAAATCCTAATTCATTTTGATTTTTTAAACCATGGCGAAATGTAAAATGAACAGCACCAGTACCATTTGATTGATCATTATCTTCTGATTCATCCTGTTCTACAGGGTCACCAATATATAAACCATATACACCTATACCATTTTGACCTGGGTCAAGACATCTCGGTGAATTCATGTTTACAGTTGTACAGGAAACCAGTATCAATGCTGAAATAATGATGGCTATTATTTTTTTCATATTTCCCCCTTTAATTAAATATAATTAAGTACAGTTAATATATAATAATATTAAATTTAATAAAAATTATCAAGTTAATATTTGATTATTAAAAATATATATTTAGTTAAAGAATATTAATATCATGGCTAATATATAAGAAATAAATATTAGAACCGTTTCAATGTGATATTTTTTACTTAAAAATTTTGATTTTTTGTTTTTTACCATACCTATTAACATTAAACTCAATAAAATTAAAGAAAATATAACAGGTATAAACTGTGTTCCTTTTAAATTTTTGTAAATTGATTCATCTGAATGCAGAATATCTATAATAAAAAGAATTGAAATATTAAACATATTAGATCCCAGTAGATTTCCTGCAATCATATTGTAAGCTTTAAGTTTTACTGCTGAAATTGAAGTTATAAGTTCCGGTAAAGAAGTCATTACAGCTAAAAATAAACCTCCAACAAAAGTTCTTCCAAGTCCTGTTTTTATTGCTATTTGGTCAGCAAAGATTGTTCCATAAGTACCGGATATGATTATGACTATACCAAGAATAATAAAAATAATTATCGCTTTGCTCAATTTCTCTTTTTCATAAAGAGAAGTTGCTTCTTCGTCGTCTTTTGAACTTTTGAATCCCATATACATTGCTGCTAAATAAATTAAAAATATCATTATAGAATTAAAACTAATCCATTTAATATTAAAACTATATCCTTCAAGGCCTAAAAAAACCATAAAAGATGAAAGATAAATAAAACTGATAGTATTTATATTTTTTTTTGAAACAAGATACAAAAAAGGTTTCCTGATAATAAATAATTCAAGAATTGCTACAATTAAAATATTAAACAAATTACTTCCAAACACATTACTAAAAGCTAATTCAGGTGCATCTCTTATTATAACAGCGGATGAGGTGGTTATTAATTCAGGCAATGAAGTTATTGCTGCAACTCCTATCAATCCTATAAAACTTCTTCCCAATCCGGATTTCTCTGCTATTACATCACCATAATAAGCTAAATACCATCCAGCTCCTATAATCAACAAAGAACAAATTATAAAACCTATATACATATCAACCTACCTGGTTTTCTTAATGAAATATTTTCCGTTATAATTTTTCAATTTTTCCTTAGCAGCCTTCTTACCAATTTTTAGCAGTTTATCTATTCTTGATAATCCATCATAATCGATTTCTTCTATTACAGGTGTTATTACAACATCTCCTCTATCTATATAATTTGAAAATCTCCCTGAGGGAGACATTATTTTCATGGTATGTAAAACAATCTTAATCATATTATCAGGTTTTTTGGATAATTTGTAATATTTATTCAATCTCACTCCCAGAACAGAATCTGCTCCCATATTTCTGGCAAGTGGGGCTGGAACATTCTCTATAAATCCTCCATCTATAAAAAATTCATTATTAATTTTAACAGGCTTAAAAACCACCGGTATTGCACAGCTTGCACATATGGCTTTTGATAAATTTCCTTCTGTAAAATATTTAGGTTTTTCACTTTGAAGAGAAGTTGCTACACAACCAAATTTCTTCGACAATCCCTCAAAACTATTATGAGGAATATACTCTTTAATCATATCTTCAAGACCTTTTATTGAAAGAAGTCCTTTATGAGGAAGAGTTAACTTTGCAATTTTTTTCCAGGAAAATTCTTTCGCAATTTTATAGATATCTTCAGAGGAATATCCTTCTGCCCACAAAGCACCAATAATGGAACCAACACTGGATCCTGCTAAAATATCAATTTTAATATTATATTTTTCTAAAATTTTCAATACCCCGATATGTGCCAGTCCATGTGCAGCTCCTGAGGAAAGCGCAAGAGCAAATTTACCTTTTAATTTATATGGAAAATTTAAAAACATTTACCTCTCCACCTTAAATAATGATTGTATAAAAATTTCAGGATCAAATTTTTTTAAATGATTTTCTTTTTCTCCTAAACCTATATGAGTAACGGGGATATCAAATTTCTTTTCAATAGAAAAAATAATCCCACCCTTGGCACTTCCATCCATCTTTGTTACAATTATACTTGAAATATTGACCTTTTCTTTAAATTTCTCTACCTGTTTTAAAGCATTTTGTCCAGTTGTTGCATCAATTATTAATATATTTTCATCAGCGAATCTTCCCAATTTCTTTTTTATAGTATGATTTATTTTATCGAGTTCATTCATCAAATTTTTTCTAGTATGAAGTCTTCCTGCAGTATCAATTAAAACATAATCATATTTTTTTGAAATGGCTGATTCAATGCTATCATAAACAAGTGCAGCAGCATCTGCACCTCTTTTTTGTTGAACTACTTTTAGTCCAAGTTTATCTGCCCATTCTTTCATCTGTTCTCCACCTGCAGCCCTGTATGTATCTCCTGCAACAAGCATTACTTTATGTCCTTCATCCTTTAATTTTTTACCTATTTTTGAAATAGTTGTAGTTTTGCCAACACCATTCACACCAACAAAAAAATAAACAGCAGGAGGATTATTTGCTTTTTGCAAATTACGATTTTTGCCTTTAAGAATATTATATAAACTATCTTTAAAAAGAACCTCTAAATTATATTCCCCGGAACCAGATTTTTCTCTTACATCATCAATAATTGATTCAACAACCTCAAAACTTATATCAGCTCTAATTAAATGTTCCTCTATTTTTTCAATTAAATTCTCATCAATATTTTTATTATTAGTTATTACATCAATAAATTTTCCAAAAAACCCTTTTCGGGTTTTATTAAGCCCCTTACTATATTCTTCAAAAATATTACTCACTATATGGTCCTCTCTAATTCTTTTAAAGAAACTGAAACTAATTTACTCACACCGGGCTCATCCATTGTTACTCCATAAAGAGAATCCGCAGATTCTATTGTATATTTATTATGGGTTATTATTATAAATTGAGTAGTATCTGTATAATCAGATAAAAGATTAATAAATCTGGAAACATTTGTATCATCTAATGGAGCATCAATTTCATCTAATACGCAAAAAGGAGCTGGTTTCACTTTAAATATTGAGAACAGTAGCGCTATTGCTGAAAGTGCTTTTTCTCCTCCAGACAATAAATTAATATTCTGTAACCTTTTACCTGGAGGTTTAACATTTACATCAATTCCAGCATTTAAAACATCCTCATCCTCTTCCATGATAAGTGCAATGTCCGCCTTTCCTCCATTAAATAATTTAGGAAATAAATTTTTAAAATTTTTCTTTATTTTATAAAATGTTTCTATAAATTTTTCCTCACTTATAGTTTCTATCTTATCAAGCGCCTCTTCAAGTTTTTCCTTAGATTCATCTAAATCTTCTTTTTGAGAAAGTAAAAATTCATATCTTTCTTTTAGCTCATTATATTCATTAACAGCATCCATATTAATGTTCCCAAGGGATTTAATAGAATTTTTTAATACATCAACTTTTTCTTTAAACTTTGATTTATCTAATTTTTCAGGTATATCATACGGAATACTTTTCTTAATTGATAAACCATATTTGTTTAATATCTCATCAAATAAAACATTTATTTCATCTTTTTTTTCTGTAAATTTTATTTCTTTATTTCTTAGATTATTTTGCAATTTATTATGCTTTTCATTAATTTCATCTATTTCTTTATCTACTTTATCTACTTTATTTTTCAATCCTTTAATTTTTTCTTCCTTTTTTATCTTTTCATCTTCTAATATATCTATCTTTTTAATTAATGAATTTATCTCTTTTTTTATCTCATCTATTTTATTTTGTGATTTTTTTACTGTACTGCTATTCTCATTAATTTTTTTTATATTTGTTTTAATATTATTCTTATTTTTTTCAATGTTATTATTTAAATGTTCGATATCCTTTTTTAAAGAATTTATTTTATTTCTTTTTTCTGACATTATATCTTTTTGTTTATTATAATACTTATTTTGATCACTTAATTCATTTTTTATTTCATCAATCTTAGATTGTATTTCATCTTTTTTTAATTCATAGTCACCCTGTTCTGAAACTAAATCGTCTAAATTATTTATTTTCTCTTCAAGATTTTTCCTGTATTCGGTTATATCTTTTTTGATTATTTTTATTTCACTTTTATTTATTTCAATTTCTTCTAAGTTGTCTTTCAAATCATTTTTTTTATATTTTTTTCTTGAAATTAATTCATCAAGTTTTTTCTCATTTTGATAAATTATATTTTTATCTTCTTTTATGCTTTTTTCAATTATCATTTTATCTTTTTCAAATTTATCAATTTCACTTTTTAGTGTAGATAATTTTTCATTTAATTTATCAAGTTTCTTTTCAAAATTTTTCTTTAAAGATTTTCTTTCAATAACTCCTAATCCCTGATTTTGAAGATCTGAATAAATAACTATACCTGATGGATAATATATGGTTCCATCCTTTAAAACAACGGTATAACCTTTACCTAAAGCTTTTTCATCTTGTTTTTTTCTTAAAATTACATCTCCAAGTAAATACTTTAGAAGTTTATCAACTGATTTATTTTTAATATCACAAAGCTTGTAAATAGAATCTTGATGAACTTTAGTTTGACTGAAAACTTTATTATCAAAATAAATTATTTTCTCTCCATTTGATCTTTTTGAAATATGTTTTTTTATTTTCTCAAAATCAGATTTTTCAGATATTAATATCTGAATAAAGTCAGATAAAATATTTTCTAAAATTTTTTCGTACCCATCTTTAACCTCAACAAAATCGGCAAGAATACCTTTAATAGAAAAGGATTTTTTATTTTTTATAATCTCTTTTGATCCCCTATTTAATCCTTCCATCTTTCTTTCAAACATTTCAATACTTTCAAGTTTTGCAGATATTTCTTTTTTAAGGTCCCTTTTCTCTTCATAAATATTGCTTTTATTTTCAATTTTTTTATTTAAATCATCTAACTTAATTTTGTTATTTTTCAACTCATTTTTTTTATCTCTTTCAATATTTCTGTAATTTTCTATATTTTTTTTAATATTTTCAAGCCCTTTTTCAATTTTTTGACATTCCTCTTTCAATTTTATATTTTTATCCTTGAGTTTTGCTTTTCTATTTCGATCATTTTTAATTTCAGATTTAATATTATTTATAGCAGTATTTAATTTAGATTTTTTTTTCATATATTCTAACAAAGAATTAACTTTACTCTGATAATCGCGGTCAAGATTTTTTAATCTAATATTTTTTTCATCGATTTCCTGTTCTATTTCTAATATTCTATCTTCAAGACCCTCTCTTTCCATTTTCTGTTTTTTTAATTTATTGCTTTTATTCTCTACAGTTTCATTTAAATTAATATTTTGCTTTTTTAATTGTTCTTTCTCATCTTTAAGATTTTGATTTTCTTTCTTGAGATAATTAATTCTATCTTCAAGCCTCTCAATACTGGACTTATTTTCTCCCATTTCCAGTTTTTTATCGTAAATCTTACTTTCTATATTTTTTAATTCTTCTTCTTTGTCTATCAAATCAAGTTTTAAATTTTCATATTTAGACTTCAATTTACTTTTTTTTGATACATAATCAGTAATTTTGTCTTTAATTTCATTTACTTTTTTCTCTAAAATTTCTATTTCATCATTTAAATTATTATATTTCACTTTCTTATATATTAACTCATAGTATTTTAACTCTTTTTCTTTTTCCTTATATTTTTTTACCTTTTCTACCTGCCGCTCCAGTGAATTTATCTGTCTTTCTACTTCAAATATGATGTCTTTTAATCTATCAACATTTTCTTTGGTATCATCAAGTTTTTTTAGGGTTTCTTTTTTTCTCATTCTATATTTCATAACACCGGCAGCTTCTTCAAATATTTTTCTTCTTTCAGTTGGTTCTTTTGACAGTATTTCTGAAATCATTCCCTGCTCAATAAAAGAATATGCACTAATTCCAATACCAGTATCAGTAATAAGAGATCTTACATCTTTTAAACGACACAGCTGGTTATTTATATAATATTCCGATTGGCCATCTGTAAAAACTCTTCTTTTTATTTCAACTTCATTATAATCTGATGGCAGAAGTCCCTGTTCATTATCAAGTACAACAGCAACTTCAGCACGATTAAGAGGTTTTCTTTTATTGGTACCATTAAAAATAAAGTCATCCATCCTGCTTCCTCTTAATTTTTTTGCACTCTGTTCACCAAAGACCCATCTTATAGCTTCTCCAATATTACTTTTTCCACATCCATTAGGTCCAACTACACAGGTCATACCATCTGCAAATTTTAATTTTGTTTTTTCAGCAAAAGATTTAAAACCAACTAATTCCAGAGTTTTTATGAACATATCATCCCCATTTATTATTCTTAATATGTGTTTCAATTTCAGCTTTTATTTCCTGAATATGTTCTATACTTTGCTTATATATTGAAGAAAAAATCTTTTTACACCCTTCATCTAAATTATCTTCTAATCCTTCTTCTGCAATATCAAGCAACTTATTCAAAGTATCAATCATTTCAATTAATAGTTCATTTGTTAAAAGCGATTCTTCAACTTTACTTGATTCCTCTTCTGATAATAATTGAAATGTTTCTTTTTTTGAAAAACACTTAGGACATTTTTCTGGTAAATTTTCAAGCCAGTGTACATACCCACAATTTTTACATTTATACATAATAAATCACTCCTACTTTATATATTTCTATCAAAATATTCTCCAGTTTTTATTGCTATACTCCTGCCTAAATATAGGAAAGGAGTATCAAAAACAGCAACTATTAATTTAAATAAATAAG
>CAZUKV010000039.1:0-8923 GCA_964621075.1 uncultured bacterium
GTGCAAGTGTTCCTGGAAACATCAATATTGATGAAGCAAAAATTATCGGTATTACTCCTGCCTGATTAACTCTTAAAGGTAGATATGTAGATTGTCCCATTGTCATTTTTCTACCAACAACACGTTTTGGATAACGAACAGGAATTTTACGCTGACCTTCCTGAATCATGACAACAAATAACACAACTCCTACCATAAGAGCAATAATAACCATTAATTCCAAGAAATTTAACTGATTTAATTTAAAAACAAGCTCATATGTTTTGATTACTGCATTTGGAAAACGGGCTACAATTCCTGCAAAAATAATCATTGATATCCCATTTCCAATTCCTTTTTTTGAAATTCTTTCTCCAAGCCACATCAAGAACATTGTTCCAGCAGTCATAGTTATCATAGTTTGTATAATAAATCCCCATCCATAATCCGGAACAAATCCTTTTGCATTCAGCCACTTTGAAAGTGCAAAAGATTGAACAAGTGTTATAGCAACCGTGGCATATCTTGTATATTGATTTATTTTTTTTCTGCCCAGTTCTCCTTCTTTGCTTAATTTTTCAAGAGCAGGTATAACAGCAGTTAAAAGCTGAAAAATAATTGATGCACTAATGTAAGGCATTATACCTAAAGCAAGTACTGTTGCTTTTCTTAAAGCTCCTCCTGCAAAAACATCAAGTAATCCTAATATATTGTTTCCTCCCTGCTGTGCAAAATATTCAGCAAGTTTGCTGCTATCAATACCAGGTACAGGAACATGTGCTACCAATCTAAATACAAACAACACCCCAAGGGTGAAGAGTATCTTTTTTCTTAACTCTTCAATTTTAAAAATATTTCTAATCTTAGAAATCATGATACCACCTTAACTTTTCCACCCTCTTTTTCAATTTTTTCCTTAGCCGATTTAGAAAATTTATGTGCTTCAATATTTATTGCTTTATCAATTTCTCCATCTCCAAGAATTTTAATCAACTCTGCATTTCTGCTGATTAATCCTGATTCTCTTAAATCTTTCAGTTTTATATTTTTCTTTTTGAAATTATTTAATTGATATACGTTAATAATTTCATATTCTTTTCTGAATGGATTATTAAATCCTCTTTTTGGAATTCTCTTAATTAAAGGTGTCTGTCCACCTTCAAAACCAAATCTTCTGGAATATCCACTTCTTGATTTTTGTCCGTTATCTCCCCTGCCAGCTGTTACTCCATGACCAGAAGCATTTCCTCTTCCAACTCTTTTTTTATTTTGTTTAGACCCTTTAGGAGGGTGTAAATTATTTAATCTTGTTGACATAATTCCTCCTTAATTTTATTTTACTTCTTCTACTTCAACTAAATGCGCAACTTTTGCTATCATCCCTCTTATAGAAGGTAAATCTTTATGAACTTTACTTTTATTAATTTTCAGTCCAAGAGCTTTAACAGTATCTTTCTGTCTTTCAGTAGCTCCAATTATACTACTTTTAAGCGTAACTTTTAACTTTGCCATAAAATCTCACCCCTATCATACTCTTGTAAGAATATTAATTCTGTACAATTTCTTCTATGTTTTTCCCTCTTTTTTCAGCAACTTCTTCAGGTGTCATAACATTAAGTAATCCTTTGATGGTTGCTTTTAAAATATTATGAGGATTATTTGATCTCAAACTTTTTGCATAAACATCTTTTAATCCAACAAGTTCCAGTACAGGCCTTGCTGCACCACCAGCTATAATACCGGTACCCGGTTTTGCTGGTTTTAAAAGAATTCTTGCGCCACAATTTTCTCCAATTACACTATGCCATATTGTTCTATCTTCTTTAAGATGTACACGGATCAAATTTTTTCTCGCTCTTTTTATACCTTTCCTGATGGCTGCAGGAACTTCCTTGGCTTTACCAAGACCTATTCCAACAATTCCTTTTCTATTTCCAACAGCAACAAGAGCATTAAATCCAAAATTTCTTCCACCTTTTACAACCTTTACTGTTCTTCCAATATCCACAACAGCATCATCAAGTTCCATATCTTTAATTTTCTTAGGTTTGTATATTAATCTTTTATTTGCCTTCAAGTTTGCCCTCCTTATTAAAATTCTAAACCTTTATCTCTAGCAGCATCTGCTAAAGCTGCAATTCTTCCATGATATTTAAAACCACCCGTATCAAAAACAACCTTTTTTATCTTTTTCTTCTTGGCAAGCTTTGCAATCTCTTCTCCTACTTTTTTTGCTGCTTCTTTATTTGAAGTTATTTCCAATTTTTCTTTTAGTTTAGGCTTTAATGTAGATGCAGCTGCTAAAGTTTTTTCATTAATATCATCTATTAACTGTGCATATATATGATTATTACTTTTATAAACAGCTAATCTTGGTTTATTAGGAGTTCCTATACGATTTTTTCTAGCTCTTTCATGCCTTCTTATTCTATTTTTTACTTTTTTTAATGTTTTTCTGCTTATCTTTTTCATTATACACACCTCTTTATACAGTTTTTCCGACTTTGGTATGAATTATTTCATCTTCATACTTAATTCCACTAATATCATTTGTTTTCCCTGATTCATAAACAGTAGGTTCTCTAAAAGATCTTATTCTCGCTGCTTCCAAACCAACTAATTCTTTATCAACACCTTTTACGGTAACTTTCGTATCATTTTCTATTTCTATATCAATCTCTTTTGGTGGGTGATATTCAATCGGATGAGAATAACCAAGTTCAAATTCGATTTTTGAACCTTTTTTCTTAGCCTTGTAACCCACACCTTTTATAATTAAAGATTTGCTAAATCCTTTTGTAACCCCTTCTATCATGTTATAGATAATTGAGTTAACAGTACCTTTTAATGTATCAATATTTTTCTCTTCAACATTTGCTTTTATTTCAATTTTATTGTCTTTATTGATTAAATCAAATTTAGGATTGATTTCCTTTTCAATCTCTCCTTGAGGACCTTTTACATGTAATTTATTGTTCTTTTTCTTAATATCTACTTTTTCAGGGATATCAATTATTCGATCTCCTATTCTAGACATTGCTCTCCTCCTTCTGTATTAATATACATAACAAATTATTTCTCCACCTACTCCATATTTTCTTGCTTGCTTATCTGTCATAATACCTTTAGAAGTAGATACAATTGCAATTCCCAGGCCATCTTTAACTATCGGGATCTCATCTTTTCTTACATATTTTTTTAATCCTGGTTTGCTTATTCTTTTTATACCTTTAATTACTGATTCACGATGTCTTTTTTCACCATAATACTTCAATTTAATATTAAACAATTTATAACTTCCCTTTTTAGAATCCATTTCTTCAAATCCTTCAATAAAACCTTCTTTTTCAAGAAGTTCAAGAATATCTCTTTTAAAATTTGAAGTTGGTACCTGTACAAAATCATGATTTGCTCTAAAGCCGTTTCTTATTCTTGTTAGCATATCTGCTATAGTATCTGTCATTACCATATTAGCCTCCCTCTTACCAACTTGCTTTTTTCAAGCCAGGTATTTTTCCTTCCAAAGCATATTTTCTCAAACATACTCTGCATAAACCAAATTTTCTGTAATACCCTCTTGATCTTCCGCATATTTTACATCTATTATATTCTCTAACTTTAAACTTCTTTTCCTTCTTTTGCTTTTCAATTAAAGACTTCTTTGCCATTGTGCCTCCTTCTCTTACTTTTGAAACGGCATTCCAAGACTTTGAAGCAGTTCTCTTGCTTCCTCATCAGTTTCTGCTGAAGTAACAATTGTAACATTCATACCTCTTATACTATCAACAGCTTCAGCATTAATTTCTGGAAATATTATTTGATCTGGAACTCCAAAAGTATAATTTCCTCTACCATCAAAAGCATTTTTAGGTACCCCTTTAAAATCCCTGATCCTTGGTAATGCAACATCAACTAACTTCATTAAAAAACTCCACATCTTTTCTTTTCTTAATGTTACCGAAACACCTATTGGCATACCTTTTCTGATTTCAAAATTAGATACACTTTTTTTTGCTTTTCTTGTTACAGGATGCTGTCCTGTTATAGTTCTTATTTCTTCAATTGCCGTTTCTAAAACCTTATTATTTCTTGAAGCTTCTCCTATACCCATGTTAACTGAAATTTTCTTTACCTTGGGAACTTCCATAACATTATCATAATTAAAACTTTTCATCATATGTTCAATAACTTTATCTTCATATAATTTTTGCATTTCTAATTTCATTTAACTCACCAACCTTACAAAGTTTCTTCACAATGAACACATACTCTTTTTTTGTCCTTGCCATCTTTAACAGTTTTAAATCTAACCCCTTTATCACACTTTGGACAATAGAGAGCTAAATTTGATAGGTGTATTGTTCCTTCTCTTTTAACAATTCCACCTTCTCTGTTTTGAGGATTTGGAGGTGTATGACGGTATATATAGTTAACTCCTTCAACTATTGCTCTTTCCTGTTCTGGAAAAACTCTTAATACTTTTCCTTTTTGACCTTTATAATTTCCAGATAAAACTTCAACTTCATCACCTTTTCTTATTCTTAATGACATATTTACCTCCTCTACCATACTTCCGGTGCAAGAGAAACAATTTTAATAAAATTTTTGTTTCTCAACTCTCTTGCAACAGGTCCAAAAATACGTGTACCAACTGGTTCTAAATTATTTTCCAGTATCACACAAGCATTATCATCAAATGATATATATGAACCATCTTCTCTTTTTGCTTTAAATCTTGTCCTTACAATAACCGCTCTAACAACTTTTCCTTTTGGAACTTCACTATTTGGAATTGCTTCTTTAACACTACCTACAACAATATCACCAAGGTGAGCATATCTTCTTTTAGTTCCACCAAGAATTTTAATAACATTTAATTTTTTTGCTCCTGAGTTATCAGCTACATTTAATACAGTCTCTTGTTGAATCATATCTCTACCTCCTACTACTTATGTTTCTCTACTATTTTGGCAACTCTCCATTTTTTTCTTTTTGAAATTGGGCTTGTTTCTTCAATTAAAACTGTATCTCCAATTTCACACTTATTTTCTTCATCGTGTGCCATATATTTTTTATGTCTTCTCAGGATTTTGCCAGTTAATTTATCTTTTGTTTTTCTTTCTATTTCAACAGTGATAGACTTATCCATTTTATCACTAATAACTATACCTTCGAATTTTTTCCTATTTTTCTTCACTGCTTACCTCCTTCAACTCTCGCTCTCTAATAACTGTAAGTACTCTTGCAATATTTTTCTTAGTTTTATTTATCACTGATGTATCTTCAAGATGACTAGTAACTTTTCTAAAATTCAAATTAAATAACTCTTCTTTTAATTCAAATAATTTCTGATTTAATTCTTCGTCGGTAAACTCTCTTAGTTCTTTAGCTGTTAATTTCATCTATCATCACCTCATCCTTTATGTCTTTCAACAAATTTTGTTTTTATAGGTAATTTATATGAAGCAAGTTCAAATGCTCTTTTTGCTGTTTGTTTATCAACACCTTTTACCTCAAAAAGTATTCTACCCGGTTTTATAACAGAAACATAATATTCCGGTTCGCCTTTACCTTTACCCATACGGGTTTCAGCAGGTTTTTGAGTAATAGGCTTATCAGGAAATATTCTGATCCAGATTTTTCCATTTCCTTTAAGTTTTCTATTTACTGCAACCCTTGCTGCTTCGATTTGATTTCCATTTATCCAGCCTCTTTCAAGAGCTTTCATCCCATATTCACCAAAAGCAACAGATGATCCTCTATGTGCTTTTCCTCTCATTTTTCCTTTTTGCTTTTTTCTATATTTTGTTCTTTCAGGCATTAACATAATAATCCTGCCTCCTTACTCTACTCTATAGGGTCTGCTTCTCCATGGCAGATCCATACCTTTACGCCTATTTTTCCATATATTGTATTTGCTTCGGAGAAAGCATAATCTATATCTGATTTCAATGTATGAAGTGGTACTTTACCTTCAGAATACCATTCTGTTCTTGACATTTCCGCCCCACCAAGTCTTCCTGAAATCATTATTTTCATTCCTTCAGCACCATATCTCATTGTGTTTCTCAATGCTCTTTTCATTACTCTTCTAAAGTAAACTCTTCTTTCAATAGAATCAGCAATATAATCAGCAACAAGTTTAGAATCAAGTTCCGGAATTTTTACTTCTTTAACATCAATATAAACTTTTTTTCCAAGTTTGTTGAATAAATACTGTCTTAATTCCTTAATATGTGCACCTTTTTTTCCTATAGCAACTCCAGGACGGGCTACATAAATAGTAAAATGTATCTTTTCTTTACTTGGACGAATTATTTCAATTTTAGATACTCGAGCATCCTGATCATTATCTCCAACATTCTTCAGTTTCTTTCTAATTTCTTCTCTAATTTTTATATCTTCAATTAAATATTCACTATAATGTTTGTCTGAATACCACTTAGATACCCAATCTTTGGTATAACCTAATCTAAATCCATTTGGATGTACTTTTTGACCCATAAATAAATCCCTCCTAATTAGCTATTTCTTCTTTTTTTTCAGCTACTGTTACATTAATATGACTGGTTTTTCTTTTAATTATATCAGCACTACCTCTTGCTCTGGGTTTTAATCTTTTCATGCTTGGCCCCTGGTTTACACTTACATGATCAACTACCAGGTCCATTACATCAAGCTCACCATTACTTCTATCGATAGCATTCGCAATAGCTGATTTTAATGTTTTCAATATATGTTTTGCTGGTTTTTTAGGAGAAAATTTTAAAATTGCTTTGGCTTCTTCACAGGATTTTCCTCTTATTAAATCTGCAACAATAGCTCCTTTTCTTGGAGACATTCTCACGTATTTAGTAACTGCTTTATATCCTTCCATATGTTCCTCCTACTATCCCAACTTAGCTTCTTTAACATTAGTACCTACACCTGAATGTTTCCTGAAAATTCTTGTTGGTGCAAACTCTCCAAGCTTATGTCCAACCATATTTTCACTAACAAAAACAGGTATAAATTTTCTTCCATTATATACATTTATAGTAAGACCTACAAATTCCGGAGTAATCATAGATCTTCTCGACCATGTTTTAATAAACTCTTCTTTATCATTTTCCTTTGCAGCTTTAATCTTTTTTAACAGATGATCATCTACAAAAGGTCCTTTTTTTACTGATCTAGGCATAATTACCTCCTATTTCCTTCTACTTACAATAAATCTATCAGAATATTTGTTTTTCTTTCTTCTTTTCTGTCCCTTAGCAAGTTTTCCCCAGGGACTTACTGGATGCGGGTTACCCTGACCTGTTCTTCCTTCTCCTCCGCCATGAGGGTGATCAACAGGATTCATTGCAACACCTCTAACTTTCGGTCTTTTTCCAAGCCATCTATTTCTTCCAGCTTTTCCAATTAATTCATTTTCATGTTCTTCATTTCCAACCTGCCCAATAGTAGCTTTACATTCAAGAGAAACTAATCTAATTTCACCTGATGGTAATTTAACATGAGCATATTTATCTTCTTTAGCTACAATCTGAGCCATAGTTCCAGCACTCTTAGCCATTTTCCCGCCTTTTTTAGGTTTTAACTCTACATTGTGAATAAATTTTCCTATTGGAATATTTCTCAATTTTAATGCATTTCCGATTTTAACCTTTGCATCTGTACCACTCATCACAACATCCCCAACGTTCAACCCCTTGGGTGCAAGAATATATCTTTTTTCACCATCATTATAGACAAGCAAAGCTATTCTTGCTGATCTATTAGGATCATATTCTATAGTGGTTACTTTTGCAGGTATATTATCTTTATCTCTTTTAAAATCTATTATCCTATATTTTCTTCTATGTCCTCCACCTTTTCTTCTCACAGAAATATGTCCATAGTTATCTCTGCCAGATTTTTTATGCAATTTTTCAGTTAAAGATTTTTCCGGTTCTTTCTTTGTAATATTTGAAAAATCTCTCCTACTCATTCTTCTTCTTGCCGGTGAAGTAGGTTTATATCTTTTAACTCCCATTATATCTACTCCTCTCCTTTACTCGAAAAAATCAATGTAGTCGCCATCTTTTAATGTTACTATTGCTTTCTTCCAATCTGGTGTATACCCTTCGGTGATTCCCTGTCTTTTTTTCTTTCCGGATACAATCATAGTTGCAACCTGTTCAACAGTAACATCGAAAATTTCCTCAACTGCTTTTCTAATTTGAGGTTTATTCGAATTTTTATTAACCTTAAAATAATATTTGTTGAATCTTTCCTGCTGTGACATGCTTTTTTCAGTCATTATAGGTTCATATATTACATCAAAAGGAGTTTTCATTATGAAAGCACCTCCTCTACTTTTTTAACTGCGTCTTTTAGTGTCACTACTTTATGCGCCCACAATAAATCATAAACGCTTACTCTTTCTGCAGTTATTAGTTTAGTATTTTTAATATTTCTTGTTATCCTATTAATTTTTTCATTGTACTCAGGAATAATAAGTATTATTTTTTCATCTTTTTCTTTTCTAAAATTATTTAGAAATCCTGCCATATTTTTTGTTTTATATTTTTTAAATTTTAATTCATCAACGACAAATAGTTCTTTTTCTTTAATCTTCAAACTCCAGGCGCTTTTTAATGCAAGTCTTCTCATTTTTTGAGGCATTTTTTGAGAATAATCACGTGGTTTAGGGCCAAAAACCCTACCTCCACCTACCCATTGAGGCGATCTAATACTTCCCTGACGGGCTCTTCCAGTACCTTTTTGTCTCCATGGTTTTTTTCCTCCACCTCTCACTTCAGACCTGGTTTTTGTAGAATGAGTCCCTGCTCTTTTATTAGCAAGTTGTCTAACAACAGCCTGATGAATAACTCCCATATTAGGTTCAATATTAAAAATATCATCTTTTAGTTTAATATCTTCTGATTCTTTAGCTTTCATATCATATACTTTTACTTTC
>CAZUKV010000040.1:0-8912 GCA_964621075.1 uncultured bacterium
ATGTTTTAAGCAGTTATAAAATTGAAGGATATCGATATGATTTCAAGCCGATTTTCAGCAGAAAAAATTTGTTAAAATATTATATATGGTTCTGTAAAAATTGTCATTTTTCCGGATATGATGATAGATTTTCATTTAAATCCTACCAGAGAAGTTACACTGATGATGAGATAAAAGAAATTAAATCATTAAAAAAATACCGGATAAATTTACCGTATAAATTTTATCGAGCAGGAGAAATTGGTGAAATATTAATGGAGGATAATTATTCCCTCCTTGATTATTATTTAAAATCTTACTGGGTTTCAAAAGATAAAAATAAGAAATTCTGGTTGAAAAAATCTTTAAAAAAGCTTTTTGAACTGTCTCAAAAAATTAAAGATAATCCGAAAAATAATGAAGAAAAGTTTGTTTCAACTTATCTTTTAGGGTATTTGAATTCAACAAAAGAAAATACTGATCATGCAAACTATCATTTTCTTGATTTAATAAGAATGAAAAATATACCACAGAAATACAAAAAATATTTTAATTTTGCACTTGAATATTTAAAAGAAAAGGATGAAAAATGAAAGCGGATCTAATTTTAAAAAATGGTATGTATGTGAATCCTTTAAGTGGAGAAGTTTACCAGACCGATATTTCAATTAAAGACGGAAAAATATTCGGGTATGATTCTAAAATTGACGCAGATAAAATTTTAGATATTGCTGGAAAATATGTTACACCGGGCTTTATAGAAGGACATATACACATTGAGAGTTCACATTTAGAACCTGAAAATTTTTTTGAGGTTGCAGTTAAAAATGGTATTACAACACTTGTGTGTGACCCGCATGAAATTGCCAATGTTGCCGGGATTATTGGGATCGAATATCTTATAGAAAAAACTAAAAAATTACCTATAAATTTTTTCTTTATGGCACCTTCCTGTGTTCCTGCTTCTAAATTTGAATCAAATGGTGAAAAACTCGGAATAAAAGATTTAAAAAAATTAAAGAAAAATGAAAAAATAATAGGTTTGGGAGAAGTAATGAATTTTCCCGGTGTTATTGAAGGGCATGATGAGGTATTAAAAAAAATAGGTTTATATGAAAATATGATAATCGATGGACATGCACCCTCTGTAACCGGAAGTGAATTGGACACTTACATAAGAAACGGTATACTATCAGATCATGAGACGATTAGCATGAATGAAGCCAGAGAAAAAATAAGAAAAGGCATGTATTTAATGATTCGTAACAGCAGTTCCGCTAAAAATCTTAATTTAATAAAAATTATTAATAATAAAAATTCTTCAAGATTCATGATAGTAAGTGATGATAGATCTCCGGAAGATTTATATAAAAATAATTTTATACTTGATAGTTTAAGAACAGCTAAAAATAAATACAATAAACCTCTTGATATTCTTATAAAAGGGGTAACCATAAATCCAGCCCAATATTTTAATTTTAAAAAAATTGGTGCATTGGTACCGGGGTATGATGCTGATATTCTTGTTTTCGATGATATAGATAATTTTGATTTATCCATGACCATTGCTAAAGGTAACATAGTTTACAGAGATGGAGAGTTTCTATCCAGTAGTTATAAAATTAATGCTGAGAAAGAGAAAATGAAAAAATATTTCAATTTAAGCCTGTTTAATAAAAAGGATTTCCATGTTAAGGATAAGAATAAAAAAGTTAAAATTATAAAAGTATTAAAAGACAGTATATATACAGAATATTTTGAAAAAAAATTAGACAGCAGGAATGGTAATTTGAAAATTGATATAGATAATGATATTTTAAAAATTTCATGTATTAATAGATATAAAAAAAATAAAAATTATTATACAGGATTTGTTAATGGGATTAATTTAAAAAAAGGTGCCATAGCATCTTCATATAACCATGATTCTCATAATATTGTGGTTGTTGGAACTAATGAGAAAGATATGGCAAGTGCTGTTAACCGTCTTAACAAAATTGGAGGAGGTATTGTTTTTGTAAAAAATGAAAAAATCGTTACTGAATTACCTCTACCCGTATATGGAATAATCAGTAATTTAAATTTAAAAGAAGTATCTCAATTATATACTGAAATTGAGCTTGAATTAAGAAAGAATGGAGTAAAATTAAACAATCCACTTTCAATAATATCTTTTTTATCGTTATCGGTAATTCCGGAATTAAAAATAAATGATAATGGCTTGGTAAATGTTAACAAATTTCAAATTGAAGGTTTGTATGTTTAAAGATCATTTGTATCCGGTTAATAAAAAAGAATATATTAAAAATAAAAGAAAAAAAGAGCATGATCCGAATAAATGTATTTTATGTTCTGTTCGGGATGGTAAAGATGATGTCAAAAGTTTGGAAGTTTATCGGGAAAGAAATTTTATTATTACTGTAAATTTATACCCCTATAACCCCGGACATATTATGATTTTTCCAGAAAAACATGTTGAAGATATTAGAGAATTAAGTAAAAAAGAAAGGAAAATTCTTGATGAATTGACAGTATTATCGATAAATGTTCTTGAAAAGGTTTATGAGCCGGATGGTTTCAATATAGGTATAAATATGGGAAAAGGAAGCGGTGCCAGCATAAAACATTTACATAAACACATCGTACCAAGATATCAGAATGAACTTGGTTTTATAGATATTGTAGGAGGTTCAAAGATATATATAGAAGAACCGGGTGAAACTTTAAAAAAATTAATTGATGGTTTTAAAAAATATAATAAATAAGGAGGTATTATGGCTCTTGTAGGAACAAATGAAATGTTTAAAAAAGCATATAAAGGTGGATATGCAGTAGGAGCTTTCAATGTTAATAACATGGAAATAATTCAGGGTATAGTAGAAGCAGCTGAGGAACTTAACTCACCATTAATTTTACAGGCTTCTCAGGGGGCAAGAAATTATGCCGGACATGAGTATATCATACATCTTGTGAAAGCAGCTCTTGAAATAAGTGATTTGCCAATTGCTTTACATTTAGATCATGGAGATTCTTTTGATATATGTAAAAAATGTATAGACGGAGGGTTTACATCAGTCATGTTTGATGGTTCTCATCTTCCTTTTGAAGAAAATATTAAAATAACAAAAAAGGTAGTTGAATATGCACATCCAAGAGATGTTGTTGTTGAAGCTGAACTCGGACAGTTATCAGGTATCGAGGATAATGTTTCTGTAGATGAAAAAGATGCATCTCTGACTGACCCCGAAGAAGCTGAGGAGTTTGTAGAAAGAACAGGAGTAGATTCACTTGCTGTTGCAATTGGAACATCTCATGGAGCATATAAATTTAAAGGTGAACCCAAACTTGATTTTAAAAGATTAGAAAAAATAACAAAGCGATTAGAAGGGTATCCACTGGTTCTTCATGGTTCTTCATCTGTTCTTAAAGAATTTGTGGATTTATGTAATGAATATGGAGGAGAGCTTCCAGGTGCAAGAGGAGTTCCTGAAGAAATGATAGGAAGAGCCGTTAAACAGGGAATATGCAAGGTTAATATCGATACAGACCTTCGTTTAGCAATGACAGGTACTATTAGAAAAGAGATGTATGATAATCCGGAAAATTTTGATCCAAGAAAATATATGGGACCCGGTAGAGATGCTATTAGAAAAATGGTAAAAAGAAAGATTAAGCTTTTTGGATGTGATGGTAAAGCTTAATAAAAAGTAAGGAGTGTATTATGAAAAAAGGAATATTATTATTAGCAATAATAGTGCTTGTATCAGGTTTTATATTTTCATCACCTCTTGGTATGGAAATAGAATTGAGAGGTGGAGGGTATATGACTCTTTCACCAGAAACAGCACAAAATATGTTTGGTAAAGGATTTTTAATAGGGGGATCAATAAGGAAATCTCTTCTTCCAATGCTGAAAGTTGGATTAAGCGTTGACATGATTGGTGCGGATGAGAATGCAGTTCAATACAGTGATTTATCCGATGAAATGAAAGAACAAATTGCCGCAGAAAGTGATATTGAATTTTCTTTAACCCCGATATGTGGGGAGTTAATGTTTGAACCGCCACTTTTGCCTTTATATCTTCAAGCAGGATTAGGAATTTATAGAAGCAAATTGACTGCAAGTGTTTCAGGAAGTGAAGTTTACAATGAAAGCAGCTCAAGATTTGGAGGATTTATAGGAGCGGGAACAAAATTAGGATTTCCAATGATTCCTGTATCATTTAGAGCTGGTGCCAGATATCATATTTTAAAAGTAAAAGATGAAGCTCTTGAAGATAGTATAAATTCTGTTTCTGTTGAAGCGGGAGTTAGACTTAAGTTTTGATTTAATATAAAAATCGGGCAGCGTTTGTTGCTGCCCGGATAATAGTTCACTAATGATTATTATAATATAATTAATATCATTGAAAAAATATTATGGAAAAATTAAATCATTATTTAAATAGTTTAGAATTAATAAGAATAGTAGTTTAATATGTAAAAAAATCAGGTTTTGAAGGTGTTCCAACACTTTTACTGGAGGCAAAATTCACTGTTAACTTTGCTAAAAAGTTACCTCCTATAGTTAATTTTAAATAATTTGTTCAATTATTAAGACTATTTTATATTTTGTATTGTTAATAAAAATAGAGAAAGTAGTTTTATTCTAATAATACAATCAAAATAACTATTATTATTTGTTGTAAATTATTATTTATTGGTTATAATTACTATTAAGTTAATATACTTTTTATTAATTTAAATTACTAAATAGGAAATAAAAAAATGAAAAAAATCTTAATTGCCATTATATTTTTTTTATGCGTTAATATTCTTACGGCAATTAATCTCACAGAAAATGAAAAAAAGTGGATAAAAAATCATCCTGAAATAACACTGGGTGTCAGTGAATCGTGGTTTTCCCATCTTCACAAAGAAGAAAATATTACAAAAAAACGTTTTGAAAATAAATTGGTAACACTTATAAATAATTTTGCAGGTACAGAAATAAAACTTGTTTCAGGTAAATGGGACAGAATTGTCAGAGATGCAAAAAATAAAAAAATAGATGGCTTATTATTTTCAACAGTACTTGAAGAAAGAAAAAAATATTTTAATTTTACCGAGCCATATTTTTCCACCTATTATTTATTGGTTGCAAAAAAAAATAGTCAAGATGCTATAAAATCTAAAGAGGATTTGAAAAATAAAACCCTTGTATATTTGAAAGGAAATGAATGGATAGAAAAAATACTTAAATCAATAGATTATAAAAACAAAATCTCTGTTGATTCTGAAGAAGCGGCTCTTAAATTAGTTATGGAGAATAAAGCTGATGCTTCATTTATTCCTGTAATATTATACAAAACACTAAATAAAAAATATAATAATAAATTAAAAATAATCTATGCTTTTACTGAAGATGATTTTGATATTAATTTTGTATCTTCAATAAGAAAAGATTGGCCGGAACTGGTTTCAATATTAAACAAGGCCTTAAACTCAATTAGCAGTGAAGAGAAAAACCTAATTCTTGAAAAATGGTTTAGTGTTTCAATAAAAAGATCGAAATCATGGACAGAATTTACTGAAAGTGAAAAAAGATGGCTTAAAAAGCATCAGACAATTCGAATAGCTCCGGATCCATATTTTCCTCCTATAGAATGGATAGATAATGGTAATAATTATAAAGGAATCTCTGCTGATGTAATGAAACTTATTAAAGATCAGCTTGGTGTTGATTTTGAAGTTGTGAAAACTAAAAGCTGGCAAGAAGTATTAGAAAAGGCCAGAAATAAGGAGATTGACCTTTTACCAGCTGCAGCTCAAACTCCTGAAAGAGCTGAATATATGGACTTTTCAAGTTCTTATTTAGAATTTCCAGGTGTGATTTTAACAACAAATGAAAATAAATCACTTGATAAATTGAAAAAACTACACGGTAAAAAGGTTGGGATTATTTCAGATTATGTTTGGTTTGAAATGATTTCAAATAATCATCCAGAAATTCTTATTGAAGAAATCATCAACCCGGTAAATGGGTTACGCCAGTTAGCAACCGGTGAGATTGATGCATACATAGCAACATTACCTGTTGCCTTATATTATATTGAAAAGGAAGGTATACATAATCTTGTAGTTGCTGGTGAAACTGATTATGTAACAAAACTCTCAATATTAACAAGAAAAGATTGGAAGATTTTTAGTCGAATTATCAATAAAACACTTAATAAAATTCCAAAATCTTCTATTAATGAAATTGTTGGGAAATGGATTACAATTGAAAAAGAATCATTTATAGAAAAACCGGTTTTTTATATAGCTATTCTTACTATAATAATTTTAAGTTTAATAATTTGGTTGATTATGGGTATTTGGAACAGGACTTTGAGTAAAAAAATTAAAAATAAAACTAAAGAATTAAAAATAAGTAGAGAAACATACCGTAACTTATTTCAAAATGCCCAGGTGGGAATTTTTAGAACAACAATTGAAAACGGAAAAATTCTTGAGTGTAATAAAAAAATGGCATGGATGTATGGATTTAAAAACCGTGAAAAATTTTTAGAAAAATTTATAGCAATTGATTATTATGTTAATAAAAAGACAAGGCACAACCTAATTTCAGAACTTAAAAAAAAAGGTGAAGTAAGAAATTTTGAAGCAAACTTTTACAAAAAAGATGGATCCACTTTTTGGGGAAAATTTTCTTCCAGAATAAATGAAGAAGAGGGCTGGCTTGAAGGTGTTATTGAAGATATTACAGAGCAGAAAAAAGCTGAAGAGAAATTAAAATCAAGTGAAAATTTTAATAGAAGTATAATAGAAAATAGCCGGGACTGTATAAAAATACTTGATTTAGAAGGAAATCTCGTTTTTATGAGCAAGGGCGGACAGAAACTTTTACAAATAGATGATATTAATAAATATTTACATAAATCATGGTTGGATTTCTGGAAGGGTAAGGATCATGAAAATGCTTTAATGGCTTTTAATAAAGCAAAAAATGGAGAAGAAGGATATTTTGAAGGGTTTTGTCCCACTGAAAAGGGAGAAGAAAAATGGTGGGGGATTAAAATTACTCCAATCTATAATAAAAATAATAATATTGATAGATTACTGGCTGTATCAAGAGATATTACTGAAAAAATTAAGTTTGAAAAGAAAAGAAAAAAGCTGCAAAAAAGGATACTTCAATCAAAAAAACTTGAATCTATCGGAACACTGGCTGGAGGAGTGGCACATGATTTTAATAATATTTTAACGGTACTGAAGGTAACTTCAGAAATTCTTTTACAGAGATTTGATAAATCTGATAAGAATTATGATGATATAAAAACAATACTTGATTCAACTATAAGAGCTGAGAAATTAACTAATCAGCTTCTTGTTTTCAGCCGGGAAAAAAATATGATTTTTAAAAATGTTAACCTAAACAATGTTATTAAAGACATCATTAAAATGCTGAAGAGGTTGATAAAAGAAAATGTAGATATAAAAGTAGATCTTCAGGAAGAATTATATAGCATAAATGCAGATTCAAATCAGTTAGAAGAGGTAATAATTAATTTAGCAGTTAATGCTCAGGATGCTATGCCTGAGGGAGGAAAACTCTTTATAAGAACCAGAAATGTTCAATTAGATGAAGAAAAGGTTAAAACAATACCGTATTCAAAACCCGGAAGATATGTAAGAATGGATTTTGAAGATACCGGTTTTGGGATAGATCCTGATATAATCAATAAAATATACGATCCATTTTTTACCACAAAAGGAGTTACTGAAGGTACAGGCATGGGACTCTCTGTTGTAATGGGTATTATAAAAAAACATAATGGATTTATAAATGTTTACAGTGAACCTAATGAGGGAACACTTTTCAAAATATACTTACCGGTTTCTAAAAAAGAAAATATTAATGAGAAGCTCAGTATAAAAAAGGATAAAGAAATCAGTAAAAACGGAAATGATTTAAAAGGAAGAAATGAAACGATATTGATTATAGAAGATGAAGAAGCTATATTAGAACTATTGAAAGATTCTCTAAAAAAGTATAATTATAAATACTATACTGCTAAAACAGGGAAAGAAGGAGTTAGAATATTCAAGAAGAATAGAGGTGAAATAGATCTTCTTATAAGTGATATTGTTTTACCCGATAAAAACGGTTTGGATATTGCAAATCAATTAGTAGAGAAAAAAAATGATCTGAAGGTTATACTATCAAGTGGCTATTCTAAAGATAAAACTCTCTATAAAAAAATTCAAGATAAAGGTTATGAGTTTATCCAAAAACCTTTTTCAATTAGCAAATTGCTTGTTCTCATAAAAAAAGTGTTAAAAAAATCAGAGTAATTAACAAAATTAGTAAAAACTAATTTTGTAGTATCAGAATCAGTATTAGAAAAAACCAAAGAACAGAGAATAATAAAAAATTTTTAAAAGAAGATTTTCCCATTTCTAAATTTTTAATTATTTTTTAAATTTCTTATTAGATCTTACTAATGATTGATCATCAAAATAATTAAACTCGTCCTGGACTATTAAGGAAAGTGCTGGAGTCAAACGATATTTATTTTTACATTCCCCAACAATAAGTGCGATTTCCTAAAAGTAATTAAAATCAAGAATTAAAAATATTAGGATTGTTTTTATATTAGCAAAAAAACGATAATTAAAACCACTAAAAATTAAAGCTTGAGGTTAATTGTAAAAAAATTGAATTGGCTTATGCATATTCCGGGAAAGTGGATCTAAGTACCGAAATATTTCTTACACACACGCACACGAACAACCTTAATACTTCAGGGTAGTTTACACCTTATTTGTTAGCAAGGATTACAGTATGTATTAATATCAACATTATTTATATAATATATAATAAATAAAACAAAATATTTTGACGCAGATTTGCGTAGATCCAACACTTCCTTTTCAAGTAATTGCTGGAA
>CAZUKV010000041.1:0-8479 GCA_964621075.1 uncultured bacterium
ATATAAATTAAAATATTATTGAATAATTAAGGAATTAAAAAATATTAAGTGAGACCCAGAAATTAAATCCTGGGTCTCTTAAATAAATTTTAAAATTATTTTACTTCAAATTTAATTGTTGAAAGGTTTGAAATATTATCAGAAATTGGACATCTTTCATCTACTTCGTGTATGAATTCTTCCTTTTCTTTTTTTGACATGTCAGCATCAACATCTACAATACATTTAATATTTTGAAAGCCAGGTCTTGCATTTTTATTCTTTCCCATTAAAACATCAGTATCGAGATCCCCTTTAACTTCTACTTTAATATCTTTCAAATCAATGCCCTTTTCTTTTGCAATAATTTTTCCTATTGTACAAAGACATCCTCCTAAAGATATAAATAAATACTCTAAAGGTGTAGGACCATTATCCTGACCCATTGGAGATGGTTGATCTGTTATTGAAACATGCCCTCTTGATTTAGACTCAAGAGTAAAATTTTCCTTAATATTAGTTTTAACACTTACTTTTTTATTAGGCATAATACCTCCCTCGTTTTTTTAATTTCTTTCTAATTAGAAAATAGTGATGCAATTCACGAATGTCAACTAAAAATTTTATTATTCTGGGAATATTTGATTTTTGCCCATTTCTTTTGCTTTATACATATTTTTATCACTAATTTCAATTATCTTATTAAGGGATTCATTTATATTTACTTTTTTTATACCAATACTACATGTTATTTTAATTTCATTTTTAAAATTTGTTTTGCGTATTACATTATTTATTTTACTTGCAACCTTTTTTGCAATATCCATATTACTATTTGAAAGAAATATTAAAAATTCATCTCCTCCATACCTTATTATCACATCATCATCTCTTAAGTTTTTTTTGAGAATATTACTTATATTTTTTAAAATTGAATCTCCAATCAGGTGCGAATAATTATCATTTATTTCTTTAAAATCATCAATATCAAGCATAAGAGCTGAATATGTATTATCTATAATTGTTTCTAACTTTTCTAAAACTTTTCTGTTAAAAATACCTGTTAATGGATCTTTGAGTGATTTTTTATAATTAAGATCTGCCCTCTTTTTTTCTAAAATGTATTTTTTATTTAACAATGTAAAATCATGTAGTATCGTATAAGCTAAAAAGATATAGATGAATACAATACCTATCTGTGATAGATATATTTTATCGGTTATTACAAAATTAATAAAAATATCATGAATTACAAAAGGACTGGCAATTAATATACCCCAAAACATAGCAAGAATTTTTTTAGATCCTGTATTTTTATACTTTTTGTATGATAGATAAAGAAAATTTATAATGTAAAAAATTATAATAAAATTAAAATATGAGTAGAATTTTCTTATATAAATTACTTGATTAAGTGCAAATATAATTAAACCAATACCAACTGATGAGATAACAATCAAGAATTTAGAAATATGGGTAAACTTAAGATTGAAATATTTTGTAAATCCGATCAAAAAGAAAATATTTGAAAGATATAAGCTGGAAAAAGTAATTTTTTTGAAAATTAGATAAGAAAATGGAAGATATTCAATGAAAATAAATTCAAAAAGGTAAAAAGCTAATAAAATAAAAGATAAAGCTATATAAATAGAAACATGAAAGCGTGTTTGTATAGTACTTAAATTAATAATAAAAAAAATTACACTTATTGATAACATTATTCCAATAGATATTAAAGGAAACATATTATTGTATAAATTTAAACCAAAAATATATTTATTAGCCTTAGATATATTCATGATAACGGGTTTTAATCCAAATCCAATTTCGAAATTTTTATTACTTGTAATTTTTATAGTATTAAGCTTGTTTTTTTTTAATAAATTATTTACATTATATGCTTTTGTATAGGTCCATATATTACTATAATTATTTTTGTAATCACCTAAAGTACCGAGTAATTTATCATTTAAATATATCTTATAGGAATTAAAAAATACCATAGGCATTATTAATACAGGATTTTTTATATTTTTTTTTAATTTAAATTTATTTATTAATATGTGATCATTATTAAAATTTATATTCATGTGAAAAGTTTCATCAAGCAATATTTTTTTATTTTGATATTTTAAAATCCAATTTTTATTTAAAACTTTTTCTGAATTATGAACAAATTCATTTAAAAAAATAAACTTGATTGATAAAATTAAAATAACTAGAAATAATAAAATTAAAAGTAATTTTTTATTTTTCATCTATTTTATTAATTATATCATTTAATTCTTTTGTATCAATTTCGTTATATTCTGAGAGTTTTGAATAAATTGTTTCCAGAATTGATTTTAATCCTTTATTTGTTTTACTTTCCATTCTTAACACTATTACCGGTTGTGTATTAGAAGACCTTACAAGAGCCCATCCATTGTCAAATAATATTCTAACACCATCTACATCAATTACATCATATTTATTTTTAAAATATTCCTCTAATTCTTTAATTATGCGGAATTTTGCATCATCAGACCCACAATCCAGCCTTAATTCCGGTGTTGATTTATATTTTGGAATTTCATCTGCTAATTTGGACAGATTAGATTTAGTTTCTGATAGGATCTCTAATAATCTCATTCCAGCATAGAAAGCATCATCAAAACCATGATATCTATCTTTAAAAAACATGTGTCCGGACATTTCTCCAGCCAGTAATGCCCCGGTTTCTTTCATTTTAGCTTTTATCAATGAATGTCCAGCTTTCCACATTATAGGTTTGGCACCCATATCATTTAAATATTCAACAAGTCCCTGTGAGCACTTAACTTCAAAGACAACATTTAAATCTGGATGTTTTTTTATCATTTCTCTTGCATAAATACCAAGTAAAGTATCTCCATACAGCAGATTTCCTTTTTCATCAACAACTCCTATTCTATCCACATCTCCATCAAATCCAATCCCAATATCGGCATTTTCCTTTTTTACAGTTTCGATTAATTTTTCCAAATTTTGTTTCTTTGTTGGATCTGCAGGATGATTTGGAAATGTACCATCTGGAGTATCAAATAATTCTTTTACATTTAAGCCCAGAGATTCAAATAATTCTCCTGCAATTAGGGCCGCCGAACCATTTCCTGAATCTAAAATAACTTTTAAATCTTTATCAAGATTGAAATTTTTTATAATTTCTCTTTTATAGGTATCCATTACATCGAGTGTGCTTACTTCACCCTTTTTATCTTTATGAAAATTATTATTTTCAATAAGATGGTATAATTCTGTTATATTATCACCGTAAACTGATTCAACCCCATCACACATCTTAAAACCATTATATTCTGGTGGATTATGTGAAGCAGTAATCATTATTCCTCCATCTTTATTATAGTGGGCAATAGAAAAATAAAAAATTGGTGTTGCAGTTTTTCCTATATTAATAATATTACAACCAGTAGAAAGCAAACCTTTTTTCAAATGTTTATAAATTCTTTTTCCACTTAAACGTATATCTCTACCCACAATAATATTTTTTTTATTTTGTTTTCTCATGTAAGTTCCGTAAGCTTTACCAATTAATTCTACGGATTTATTATTTAAATCAGATTCTGCTATACCTCTTATATCATATTTTCTAAAAATATTTTTGTTAACTTCAGACATATTAACTCCTTTATTTTACAATAACTCGGCTGCTAATGAAGCAAGCGTACTTCGTTCACTATCTGTTAATGTTATGTGACCATATAACTTTTGTCCTTTAAATCTTTCAACTAAATATGTTAATCCGTTAGAAGAAGCATCAAGATATGGGTTATCAATTTGATAAGGATCTCCTGTTAATATTATTTTACTATTTTCTCCTACCCGGCTTACAATAGTTTTTACCTCTTGAGGTGTTAAGTTTTGTGCTTCATCAATAATAATAAATTGTGAGGAAATACTTCTTCCTCTCATGTATGTCAATGCTTCCAATTCAATAATTCCTGATTCTACAAAATACATGCCACCCTTTTTATCATTTTTCCCATTTTTATTTCTCGAACTGAGAATTAAGTCTAAATTGTCAAATATAGGTTCCATCCAGTGACTTATTTTTTCTTTTTTACTTCCAGGTAAATATCCAATATCTTTTCCTACAGGAACTACCGGTCTTGCAATTAATGTTTTTTTATACTTTCTTTCTTCTGTTACTTTATGTATTCCTGCTGCGAGGGCTATTAAAGTTTTTCCCGTTCCAGCTTTACCAACAAGTGTAACAAGTTTTATAGAATCATCTAATAATAGAGAGAGAGAAAATTCCTGTTTTTTATTTAGTGGTTTAACACCCCAGGGATAAATATTTACACCTTCATATTTTTCAATTTTTCTTTTTCTATGATTGTAATATCCATATAGTTCTTCATCAATAGATTCAATTTCAAGGAACTGATTATATATAAAATCTTTATTAAATTTTTCATCATCAATATAACCTGTTTCTGATAATTCTCTTTTTTTATCTTTATCAAGTTTGATTTTTTTTACACCCGTATAAAGTTCATTGAAATCAATTTTAGAATGTTCATAGTCCTGAGCCTCAATATTCATTGATTGAGCTTTAACTCTTGCATTTATATCTTTTGAAACAAAAATGACATTTTCCAGTCCCTGTTTTTTTAGAAATTTGCATGCCATTAAAAGTCTATTGTCTATGTTATTTTTATCCAGTCCCTTAGGTAGATTATTTGTAAATTCTATTAAAACTTTTAGTATTCCACCTTTTTTGTTAACTTCAACACCATTAAATATGTTTCCTTTGTGCCGTAATTCATCTAATTTTCTGATTACATGTCTCGTGTTTCGACCTTTTTCAGACATATTACTTTTGAACTTGTCAAGTTCTTCCAAAACATCTATAGGAAGATATACATAGTTTTCTTCAAAGTTAAAAATTGCATTAGCATCATGGATAAGAACATTTGTGTCAAGAACAAAATGTTTTGCTATTTTTTTATTCATATACAACCTTTCATGATTAATAGTTTATTTTACTTTCTTTATTAATTTTATTATAAGTATAAGATTATTCAAGAATAAATTAGTTAAAAAAGATTTAAAAATATGTTATTTAAGAGATTTTTCCATTTTAATGATTGTCCCTTTTTTACCCTTTTTCAAACTTATATTATCCATATATGTTTCAATAATAAATAGACCTCTACCGCTTGATTTTAAAATATCTTCTTTATCATATTTGTAATTTTTTAAATAATCATAATATTTCTTATTTGAATCCTCAATTTTTGTAATAACCGAATCTTCTTTTATCTTTATTGTTAAATATACATCTTTTCCTGGATCATTTTTGTTTCCATGTTTAATAGCATTTGAGACAGCTTCAGAAATTGAAGCTATCTCGCTATTAATAACTGATTCATTATTAAGATTAATTTTAAAGAAAGATTCAGCTAAATCTAAAACAGTTTCTATAAATATTGTTTTAGATGGAATATATAAACAGAAAGTTTCATTTACTTTAGCCATGTAAAATATTTTTTACAGCATCAGCCTCTGAATCATAACAATCAAATAGACTTAATAATTTAGTTATTGTTAATAAATCTTTAATTCTTTTATCTACATGAACAAGTTTAAGTTTTCCATCTTCCTTTTGAAGAGAAGTGTATGCTGCTATTAACACCCCTAATCCTGTAGAATCCATAAAAGGAACCCTATCTAAATCCAAAATTAATTCTTTATCACCTTTTTCAATCAATTTATTGATCGTTTCTTTAAGTTTCATAACTTTTGGTCCACTAACAATTTTTCCATGTGGTTTGATAACTTTAATACCATGAGATTTAGTCAACACATCAATTTTCATAATTCCTCCTTTCAAACTTATTCTGATATTACCATAATAGAGTATTTAATTCAAGAATTTAATTTTAACCTAAGAAGAATATTTTTACTTATAAACAAAATTAATTAATAAATAGCTATATATCCATCAGTTCTTTTTTCTGTTCCTCCACAATATACATTTTGAGAATTTTTCAAAATAATTTGCCCTCTTCCAAACATACCTGATGAAGTTGGTATTTTTATCCTATGTCCTTTTCTTGAAAGTTTTTGAATGGTATTTATATTGTATTCATTTTCAAAATAAACTTCCTTGTTTTTATTAAACATCCATCTTGGTGCATCCAGAGATTCCTGTGGATTTAAATTTTCATCTATGAGATTAGAAATAACCTGAAGATGTCCCTGTGGCTGCATAAATCCACCCATTACTCCAAAAGGTCCTACAGCAGACTCATTTTTTGTAATAAAACCTGGTATTATGGTATGATATGGTCTTTTTTTAGGCATCAAACAATTAGGATGGCTCTCATCAAATTTAAAATTTTTACCTCTGTTTTGCAGAGCTATTCCAGTTTCAGGAACAACAATTCCTGATCCAAATCCCATGTAATTACTTTGAATAAAAGAAACCATATTTCCATATTTATCAGCAGCAGCAAGATAAACAGTTCCTCCTTTATGAGGGTTTCCGGTTTCATATTTATTTGCTTTATCATTAATTAATTTTGATCTTTTCTCTCCATATTTCTTACTTAAAAGATCAGATGGATTTACATCCATATAATCAGGGTCCGTTACATAATATTTTGTATCAGCAAAAGCTAATTTCATTGCTTCAATTTGATAATGTAATTTATCTAATTTGTTCATTTTCTTCATATCAAAATTATTTAAAATATTTAAAGCAATTAATGCTGTAATTCCCTGCCCATTTGGGGGAATTTCCCAGATATCATAGCCATTATAATTCACACTGATAGGATTAACAAAAGAAGGACTATAATTTTTTAAATCATTAAATTGAAGATAGCCCCCTGTTTTTTTTGAAAAATTTATTATTTTCTCTGCAATACTTCCTTCATAGAAATCTTTTGAAACAGTGCTGGCAATTTTTTTTAGGGTATTAGCATGGTCCTGCGATTTCCAGAGTTCACCCGGGACAGGAGCTTTACCTTTTTTAGTAAATGTTTTAATCCAATTTTTAAATAATTCAGGATTTTTTTCAGACATTTTTTTGTAAATTTTTGAAGCTCGCTGCCAATAGTATGAAGTTGTAGGAGAAACAGGGTGCCCTTTTTCAGCTATCTCTATTGCAGGTTTAAAAATTTTATTAAAATCAATAAGACCAAATTTTTTCCAGAGTGAGGCCCATCCAGCAGGTGCTCCTGGAACTGTAACAGGTTCCCATCCAAATTTAGGTATATCTTCAAATCCTTTTTCTTTCAGTTTATCTATTGAAATATTATTTGGAGAATAACCACTTGCATTTAAACCATAAATTTTATTTTTATACCATACAATTGCAAAACAATCCGCACCTATTCCATTTGAAGTTGGTTCTACAACAGTTAGTGTTGAAGCAGCAGCTATTGCAGCATCAATGGCATTACCACCCTTTTTTAGAATATCAAGACCTGCTTGAGCCGCATAAGGATGAGAAGTTGATACCATGCCTTTATGGGAGTATACCAGATTTCTTTTTGAATTATATTTATAAGAAAAAGGGTCAAAGTTCATATTTTCTCCTTCCAGAATAGTTAATTATTTCGTTAACAGTACTAATATATATTACTGGGTATTATTTTCAAGATATTTCTTTATCTGTGAACTTATATTTTTTATAAATTATTAGTTTTACTGGTAAGTAATTCATAGAAAAAACCATTATATAAAATACTCATACTAAAAATTGAAAAAAATAAATTTAGTATCAGCATAGCATAAATTTTAAACCAAACAGCCAAGAAAATTATTAAATATTAATTTTTCCTGCTTTCTTCTTCTGAAAGACTTTCATGAAAAAATTCTCTTTCTCTGTCCAGAAAATAAGTAATTATCGTTCTTATTATTACAATAGCGCCCAGTATTGCCATATCTTTAAGGGTTCTATGTGTTAAAGTGGCAATAATATCGGCAACTATTAAGAATTCAAGTCCGAGAAGAAGGTATGATCCAAATACATACCGCAACCTATCTCTCTGAAGATACATACTTTCTCCTCTTAATCTTTTATATTCGTATATCAAAAATCTATATAATGTAAGTAAAGAACCAATCAAAAAAACTATAACTCCTATTACTGCAATACCCTTTGATATATAGATTAGATAGTCCATTTATCACTCCAATATTTAATATCCAGCATGTTCAAGCCAATATAAAAATACAATAATAATTATTGATAATGGTATTATAACAATCCACGGGTTTACCTTAAATAATTCTGGAAAGGTAATATTACCTATAGTCCCTTTTTTTAGAAAATTCTTGTTCAATTTGGGATACCACTGTGCAAAAATAGCTGCTCCTAATATTATTCCTATTATCCCACCTATTAAAGCATCTAAATTTCCCTGTCCTACTGCTGCAGATATTGTTCCAGGACAGTAACCAAGAGTTGCAAAACCAACACCAAAAATTAAACCACCTATCACTGACA
>CAZUKV010000042.1:0-8441 GCA_964621075.1 uncultured bacterium
TATGATAATGAATTAAAAACTATTATTAATAAAAAGTCTTACATTTTAATCATAATTATAAATCTATTGGGGAAGCTATCCTTCAATAGATTTATTATATATAATAGTTTTTAATAAATTTATTAAGATGAAATTGAAACAATTCAAAATAATTTCGTATATAACTTTAGTGGGTCGATTATTATAATAGATAAAATAAAGTGTAATATGAATTTAATTAATATAACAGGAGTTATATCATGAATAATTTCTTTAAAATTTTATGGGAAAATATGAGAAATCTTATTTTTATAATTTTTATATTTATTTTTTTTGGATGTTCTTACAGTAATAATGTAAAAAATAATTCTGATAAAATAGGAAATAATATACAAAAACCTAAAGATCCAGTTTTGAATTATACTAAAAAAATAGAATCAAGAAAATATTTATATAAAATAAAAGAAACTACAGAAATTATGTATAGAAGAGAAATAAAAGATACCGGTATAGAGTTAAGATTAAAAGGTAATAATTTAAAGGATGTATTGCTTAGAGGAGAAAAACTTTATGAAAAGTTAAAAAATATTTCAAAGGAAAAACTTTTTAAGATGAGTAATGAAGGTATAGATATTTGGCCTAATGAATACGAGAAATTTCAAAGAGCAAATTAAATTGTGGTAGAATGTTAGTATTTTATAGAAAGTTAAAAATTCTTAATTATTTCTTTAAAATCTTCACTTTATTTTATAGACACTTTTTTATTAAAAAATATAATTTTTTGGGGGATAGAGATTAATTTACTAAAATGCTAAAATTTATTAATTTTAGACAATGAGGAGGGAATATGAAACGATATTGTTATTTATTATTTGTTTTTTTTACTATAATTGTATCTATTTTTTCATTAGAATTTGAAAAAAAAGATATTAAAACTAAACTGGGAGATAAATTAAATAAAAACCAAGAGGAATCCTATCCTATTGATCCCAGAATGCATCCTTTTTTCCAGGCTGAAATGGAAAGATTAAAGAAAAAATATGGGAGTCTTGAAAGGATGAAAGAGATTTCGGAAAAAAAAGCTAAAGAGAATTTGTTAAATGAAATGCCTTATAATGTGCAGGAAGGTGATACTGAAGATTTGTGGGCTGTAAACATTGAACAAAGTCAGTATTATCAGCTTAGTGCTACATGTAGAGGAGTGGGGGATAATGTTTATGTAATGGTTGAGGATGCCAAATGGAACGATGGAACTGTTACTCAAACCATGGTAAATAATTTTATAGCTGCATTTGATGATGATTCAAATAATGTTTTGAACACTCCTTCAGATTATACTTCAGGTGATGCTCCAAATGGAGATGGAATTTATGGGTTGGATACTTATTATTTTGGTGATCCGCCAGATATTGATGGTGATCCCAAAATTTGTATTTTACTTCTTGATATTCAGGATGGCTGGAATGGATCCGGAGGTTATATAGCCGGTTATTTTAGTCCTACAAATCAAACTACCGGTACTTATAGTAACCAGAGAGAGATGATTTATATTGATGTTAATCCAGCTGATCCCAATTCCTTAAATACTTTAGGAAATACAGTTGCCCATGAATTTCAACATTTAATTCATTATAATTTAGATGTTGATGAAACATCCTGGGTAAATGAAGCATGTTCTGAATTTGCGGGATATATTACTACCGGTTCTGCAAGAGGGAACAATTATTATTCATCAAGTACAAATGATCCCTTAAATTCCTGGGGTCAGGATTTGATAGATTATGATCAGGTAAGTTTATTTTCCGTGTATTTTACAGAACAAACCGGAAATTCGACTGATATAAGATATTTGGCACAGGATTCTGCAAATGGAGAAACCGGTGTGAATAATGCACTTGCTGCATCGGGAAGTACAGATAATTTTAAAGATTTATTTGGAAAATATATGGTTTCAAATAAAATAGATGATCCAGCTTCCGGATATGGTTATGAAAACATTAATTTTTCCTTGATGAGTGATTATAAATACCATTCAAATTTTCCTGTAACAGATGAATCAGGAAATGTTGATAATACTGGAACAAGATATATTAAATTTACAGGTGGTAAAGGTTTGAATTTAACATTTAATGGAGCAGATTCAGGAGAATTTAAATTATACGCTATAAAAAATTCATCCATGGGTAATACTGTAGAAGAGCTTACTGTTGACTCGTCAAATGATTATAGCGGTAATTTTTCAAACTATGGAACTGATTATGATAATTTTTATTTAGCTGTTACAAATTTAACCGGCACATCACAATCTTTTACTTACAGTGCAACCTTAGATGAAGAATCAAGCTTGATAGAAATTGCTTATGATGATGGAAGTATAGACGAAACTTCAGAGGGATACTCCTATTTTGGAGGAGCTAATGGCAGCGGGTTTGGAGTAAGATTTACACCTGAAAGTTATCCTGTAACCGTAAAAAAAGTAAAAATAAATGCTTATGGGTCAAATGTACCTGTAGAAATTCATATATATGATGATGATGGAACTAATGGGGCACCAGGAACAGATTTAATAACTTCTTTTGATTATTCTTTCTCCGCACAGGGATGGCAAACAATCTCATTACCGGAAGATGTTACTATTCAAGATGGAGATTTTTACATCGGATTAGTAATACCCGGTGCAGATGCAGAATATTTTGCTCATGATTTTAGCTCGCCATTTGATGACAGATCATGGTATAATACCGGATCATCCTGGGAATTAAATTCTGAATATTGGCCTTCACAGGATCCAGATTATCAGGAATATGAAACTGCTGAATGGATGATAAGAGCAATAGTTGAAGAACTTGATTTACAATTGAATTCGATTAATGATCAAATAAAAGGTTCAGAAATATCTGTTACATGGACAAGTGCAGGAGATGGATACACTTATCAAATAATGAGAAGTATTAATGGTGGGACCTGGGAGAATATTGGAACCCAAACTACCGATCTAACACAAAATATCATCTGTGATCAATCAGGTTCATGGGAATTGAAAGTTAAAGCTACAAAAGATTCAACTGAAGTATTTACAAATACAATTTCTTTCAATGTAACAAGCGTTAAAGATTTAACCACAGGCCCGGATTTTTATAGAGGAGTAAATCAATCCGATACTTTCTTGCTTCTCGGTGATAATATATATGTAGATTGGACTGATGAGAATATCAACAGTAATTATGATTATAAATATGCTATTACTGCTGATGGTGCATCAACTCCGGATTCTTCAGGTTATGATCCAACAGGTAGTGGAGACAATGACTCATTCACTATTGATTCTTCAGAAATTTCATCCGGTGGAATTTATACTTTATATCTCAAATGTGTTAATGAAAGCGATTCTTCTGATTATAGAATATTTACACAGAATTTTAATATAGCTGAATATCAACCTTTGATACTTCCTAATAATATTAATGAAAATTTTATAACTGTACTTATAGCTTCAAAAGGGTTATCGGAAACTGATAAAGATTTAAATTCATTGCTTTATCTTAAAGAAGGAACTACGACATATAATGATTTAATAGCAAATGGAGAAGGACATTTTTATACTCAAAACGATTTTAATGAGAATGAATTTGATACCTCAGGAACTTTTAATTTATATGTAAGTCATAGTGGATTATCAAGTGGTGATGTTGAGTATACAAATTTATCGGATGAATTAACATATAAAATAACAAATATAAATGAAAATCCTTATGCAGTTGATAGGAGAATTAAACTTATAACAGAAAATGATAAAGAAATTTCAATTATTCGAATTAATTATCCAAAATTAATAGGAATAAAAGAAATTAAAGGAAGAATTTATCATATAGGAAAAGTTGATAAAGATGTAATCGAATATGAACCTGCAAAAGGATATAAATTACAAAAATGGAATGGATTAAGCTGGGTTGATACCGTATCAGTAGATGAGTCAGGTTATTATGCAGTGGTAGATGGGAGTATTGTCCCACAAATAGATAAAAGTGCTCTTGAACAAAATTATCCAAATCCATTTAATCCTGAAACAAATATTCCTATAACTATAAAAAAAGCTGGGAGAGTTAAATTAAAAATTTACTCCAGTAATGGGAAGTTAGTAAAAGTTTTATTAAATGAATATATATCGTCACCTGTAGAAAACAAACCTATTCACTGGAATGGTAAAGATTCAAATGGAGAAGATGTTTCCAGTGGTATATATTATGCAGTATTAGTAGTTAATGGTGAAAGATACATTAAAAAGATGGTAATGTTGAAATAAGATAAAAAAGGGAGAATTTTATGAAAAAAATATTATATAGCATATTATCATTTGTAATGATTTTAGGTTTAATATCTTGTGGAGGAGGAAGTTCAACAGGACCATCAGATAATCCGATTAGCTCGATAGAAATAACTGAGCCAAATGGAGGAGAAACATTTACAAAGGGAACAACACAACCTGTAACATGGAATTATGAAGGAACGGGAACAGTCAAAATAGAGTTAATAGGAGGAACTTCGGTTATAGTTATAGAAAATTCAATAAATTGTGATGGTAGTTATAACTGGGAAATTTCTGAATCTATAGAAACCGGTACTGAATATAAGATAAAAATAACATCAACGGAAGATTCCACTATTTCAGATGAAAGTGATGGAGTATTTGAACTAACAAAGTCAGCACAGGAGTTAAGTAATGAGGGATGGCAGGAAATTGATAGTGGATCATATTCTGCTGCTTTTGATAAATTTGACGAGGCAATAGTGATAGATTCAAGCCTTGGAGATGCTTATATAGGAAAAGCAGTAGCTATGTTAAATATGCCATCATATGTTGAAAGTGATGTAGAGACATTACTTGAAACAAATGTTATAGGAGTAATTAGTGATGATGAAAGTTTAAAAGCAGCAGCAGGAATATTGGTAGAAATAAACAAAAAAGATACAGCTGAGTATGTAAATATACACACCAATTACTATTATAATTCTGGAATATTAAACGATTTAACAGCTGGGTGGGATTATATAAGTTCAATTAATAATGAACTTGGAACCTCTTTGGATATAAAATATTTAAAAGGATATAATATAAACTTAAGTCTTGGAGAGGTCTTTATAAAAATACCGGAGTTTCCAGATGCAAGAACAGTAGTGGATAAAGTTTTAAATTATTCGGGAACGCTTCCAACAGAAGCATTAAATCTTGCAAATTCTCTTGACGCCCAACTTGATTCAGCAGGGTTCTAAAAAGAGATTTTAAACATAATTAAAAGATAATAAAAAGAGGAGTTTTACTCCTCTTTTTATTTTTTTAATGTAAAAGAAAAATTATTAAATCTGATAAAGAACTTTTTAAAAAAGAATTATCATATTTATAATTACTTGGATACTAACTTAAATTATATTAAATAAAAATAATTTTTTAATGGAAAAAACTTTGTCCCTATATTTTTTGATTTACATTAAAATTTTTTCTTCAGTTTTAAAAAATTTTATATAAAAAGACGTATCTTTTATGATAAACCATCCTGAAATTAATAGAGTAATAATGAGAACGGTCGATCCCCAAAAAAGAATTTTATTATCTTTATTATCATGATTTTTGAAAAGATAAAAATAGAAAAAAAATGGAATAAAAAAATTATTTTTAACAGAATTATTCTTTTTTTGATAGTCAGCCAGAAATTGAAGATAAAATGATATTAGTCCAACTAATGAAATGGAAAAAATTATTGTATCAGAATTGTTTATTATCTTAGCTAACATGTGTAAAGTATAGGTTTTAATTTTATTAATTCAAGATATTAATTATCAAGGCAATTTATAAAATATTATTATACTACAATTGACATTTTATCTCTTTTATAATATCATAACTATATGAAAAACAGTAAAATTTTTACATTTATCAATAAGATTGGCCAATTTTCTTTATTTGTAAAAAAAGCTTATAAATCTATAATTCCGGTTCCAAGATTCAAGAATGTTTTTAAGGATCTCTACGAAATGAGCATTAAATCATTCCCCATAATTGCATTAACTTCTGCATTCATGGGTCTCATAATGTCCTATCAGTTGATATACGAATTGAGAACTTTTGGAGCAGAAAATTATGTTGGAGGTATTGTAGGAATTGCTGTAACAAGAGAACTTGGACCTGTTTTTGCTGCATTAATATTATCGGGAAGATTGAGTTCTGCAATAGCAGCAGAAATTGGTTCTATGAGAATATCAGAGCAGATTGATGCATTAAAATTGATGTCAGTTGATCCCCTCAACTATCTTGTAGCTCCAAGAATAATAGCTGCAATCTTTATGATTCCACTTATGACCGTTTTTGCCGATTTCATTGCAATTGGGAGTGGATATCTTGTATCATGGAAAGTTTTAGACATGGGTCTTTTAAGATATATAAATAAGGTAAGATTTTATGTAGAGTCAATGGATATTTTATCCGGGCTTGTAAAAAGTCTTTTCTTCTCTCAGGTTATTGTTGTAGTTGGAGCTTACTTTGGATATTATACACGAGGCGGAGCTGAAGGAGTGGGGAAATCTACAACTAATGCCGTAGTTACAGCTTCGATATTGATTTTACTTGTTGATTACTTTTTAACCGCATTATTTTTTGGGTAGGTAGTTTATATGATAGAAGTTAAAAATCTTTATAAATCATTTGGAGATAATAAAGTTTTAGAAGGGATAAATTTAAAAATAGAAAAAGGAAAAATTACTACAATAATAGGGCAGAGTGGATGCGGGAAAAGTGTGTTATTAAAACACCTTGTAGGACTTTTTAAACCGGATAAAGGCAGAGTTTTTGTAGATAGTAAGAATGTACATGAACTTAATGAGGAGAAACTTAAAGTATTAAGAGAGAGATTCAGTTATTTATTTCAGGGAGGAGCTCTTTTTGATTCTTTAAATGTACTTGAAAATGTTGCATTTCCCATTGTATGGGGAACCAAAGATGATTTTTATGATGAAAAAATTGTAAATAAAGTTAAAACTGTTCTTTCAAAAGTTGGATTAAAAAATATTGAAAATAAAAAACCATCAGAATTGAGCGGAGGTATGAAAAAAAGAGTCGCACTTGCAAGGGCAATAATCAAAGAACCGGAATTTATTTTATATGATGAACCAACTACGGGTCTCGATCCGGTAATGTCAGCAACAATTGATGATATAATTTTAAAATTAAGTAGGGATCTGAATATATTATCAATTGTGGTAACACATGACATGCAATCGGTTTATAAAATATCAGATAAAATCTGCATGCTGCATGGAGGAGAAATTATTTTTGAGGGTAATGAAAGAGAGATTAAATCAAGTAAGAATCAGAACGTGATTAATTTTATAAATAGATTGTCATTAAATAATAGTTAAGGGGGAATCATGTCAAAACAAACAAAATGGGGTTTATTTGTAGGAACCGGAATTATTTTATTATTTCTTGTTTTCTTCCTTTTTGGAGAAATAAAGTTTTTTAAAAAGGGATACAATATATATATAAAATATAATTTTACAGCAGGTTTAACAGAGAATGCTCCAGTAAGGCTCGCAGGATATGATATCGGGAATGTAGAGAAAATAAAAATGATTTATGAAAAAGATTCCACAGTTTATATTCTGGTTAAGATATGGGTTAAAGAAGATATTCGACTAAGAAAGGATTCAAATTTCTATATAAATACACTTGGTTTGCTGGGTGAAAAATATATTGAAATAACACCTGGGACACCTAAAAAGGAGTATATACCTAAAAATGCAACTGTTATAGGAAACGATCCCCTCAGTACCGAGCAAATGATAAGCAAAGGTAAGGATTTGGCTGAAGATATTGAAGAAATATTAAAAACATTAAGAAAATTAATGAGCAGAGAAACTTTTGATGTATTTATAAATTCTTTTAAAAATTTGAATAAAGTTATGCTTGAAACGGAAAAAATTTTACGGGAGAATAGAGCTAATATCTACAGTTCTACAACAAATCTCAATAAGTCTTTGAAGAAATTACCCGAAATATCAAAAAATCTGGAAAATGTTTCTGAAGTTTTTAAAAACAGTTTTGAAGGAGAAACACCAAAAATCAAAAAAACAATTGAAAATATTGACAAAATTGCCGAGAATTTAAAAATATTGTCTGAAAAAATGAAAGAAGGAGAGGGTTCTGCTGGGAAATTTGTAAATGAAAAAGAGGTCTATGATAATATTCAAGAGGCAACAGATGAATTAAAACAGCTTATAAAAGATATTAAAGATAATCCAAAAAAATATTTTAAATTTTCGGTATTTTAAAATGGCAAAAGAAAAAAAGATTTTTATTTGTTCAAATTGTGGAAAAAAATTTACCAGGTGGATAGGCAAATGTTCTGAATGCGGTGAGTGGGGAACAGTAGAAGAACAGGTTTCTGTAAAAGCATCTAAAGTTCATTCAG
>CAZUKV010000043.1:0-8288 GCA_964621075.1 uncultured bacterium
TCTAAACTATTATTAGTATAATATTTATTCCTAAAAAAGTAAAAAAGAAATTTTATCCGAACTTCATTTGCAATTTAATTCCAACTAAAAATATTATTTATTCTAATAATATTATAGATAAAAATAACTAACAAAATATAAAAAAAAGGGCGCAGGAGATTGCTAAGAACCTCCTGCCTGTTGGTGTGGGTTATTTAGATTTTACAGTATAATCAAATTTTGTTATCTCTTTTTCATATTTGTCATAAAAATAAATACATTTAGAATTAATGTTAACAGTATACCTTGACATTAAATTATCAGGAATTTCATCAAGTCCAAATTTTATAAAACCTTCATCCAATAAATTACCTTTTAAATCGAATAATTCATAATACATTCCAGGAGTATCCATTCCTTTATCAATATGTGGATTATAAGGAATTAAAAGATATTTGTCTTTTATAATTCTCGGAGTAATTACATTAACATCTCCATGATTGTATACCATTTCCATTTCCTTATTTTTATTGTTGAATCTTTTTACTAATTCTTTTGTTTTCATGTCATATACTTCAATAATACCATTTCCCATTGATACATAATAAATTTTATTATCTTTTATAAGAGGATATCCCATTTCATTCAATATATCTTCTCTTTTCGACATTTTAAAAGTTGTTATTTCAAGCTCATCCTTTAGTTTTAAATCTTTATCAGCAAATAATAATTTAATTGAAAAATCTTTATTGTTTGCGATAAAACTATTAAAGATAAATTGTTTATTCTGATATACTACTCCTATAGAAGTATTTAAATTACTATTTATTGTATCAAATAATGTCAATTCATTATTTTCATATTTAAGAATTATGAATCTATTTAAACGGTGATCATACATATAAACATAATTATCTATTACAAATATTTCTGAAATTAATAAATATTCTCCAGGCCCTTTTCCTTCTTCTAATTTTAATTTATTCAATATATTGTAATTATTTTTATCCAGTAATAAAACTTCACCACTTCTTGAAAACCAGATTAATTTGTCATCAATTTGATTAATTACAATCATTCCATTAGTTTCTGTATATTTCCCTACTACTTTTTTAGTATGAACTTTTTTCAACCTAAATGAGATATCCTGCTTGCTGGAGCATGAGAAAATAATAACAATTACAAATAATAAAATAAAAGCTTTTTTCATTTTATCTCTCCAAATCGCTACTAATCAATATTTTTTTTAAAAACTACAAAACCTTTACTAAAACCTTCATTGGTATCAGTATTTAATATTTTATTAATAGATTTTCCCTGCCCCATTAAATGAACTATTATATATTTATCTGTAACTTTTACTATTGTAAGAAAACCCTGAAAATCTTTTAACAAATCATTTTTTAGTATATATTTGGGTTCATCTGTTTTTTTATCAAAAACTATTATTTTTGGATAGAATTTTTTTATATCAGGACGACCATTATCTTCAATAAAAAATCTTGCAGACATTTTTGGTGAATATAAATATCTATCATCCTGCCCCAGGGACATAATAACCATGTTACCATATATATTAGGACCCGGTGCAACCTGTGTAGGTTCATAATTTTTATCAAGTTTATATTTTATTTCACCAATTTTATTAAAATCATAATCGAATTTTTCTATTTTGTAGGGCACAGAAAGATGACCAAAGTATATAATTTTAGACTTTTCGTCTATTTCCAGTATTCCAGTATCAACTTTATCCCCGGGCTGTAACACCGTGTCTCTCGAATGTTTAATTCTTTTTACAATATCACCTGTTTCAATGTTCATTTTTCCAAATTTTGTATTACTTATACTATGGAACAATATTTCTTTATCTATAAAATCAAAAGAAACTATGTAACCTGTATTTTTTGTAAAATCAAAATTATCAATATATTCACCATCGAGATTAAATTTTGTTATCCTCCTCAAGACAAAGTCCGTGAAATATACATGATCTTTGTAAACTTTAACTCCCAGAGTGTGCTGGGCTTCTCCCGGGCCTCTTCCTTTTGGAATATCAAATCTATTTTGAGTTTCACCATCTAAAGATACAAATCTAATTCCAAAATTATCTCCATTATCTTCTGCATAATATATTTGACCTTTATAAAAACCTGAACACAGCATGGCATTGCTTTGAGTCATTGTTTCAGCTTCCCATGCATAAACAATTTCCATATTTTTCTCTTCTACTTTGTTCCCACAGCTGAAAAATATTAATGAAACTATAATAATGATTAATACTTTTTTCATAAAATCCTCCATAAATCTATTATTACCCTAACCTACTTCAATAGATACTTTCAACACATGAAATGTTTCATGAAATTAGGAAATTCATTATTCAATAATAAGTTTTCTGGATAAAATTTATTATATAAATTTTAATAGGAGTGTGAGTAAATAAAAATTACTTTGTAATTTTTGGTCTTCTGTTGTATGTCCTCAGTCGTAGGCTTTTTTAGCATAAGAAAAAAAGACATAGGACTTACAGTCTGTAAAGTAATAAATATTTGAGTGAAAAATCAGAAATTATTAAACTTTAGTCATCCCGAATTTATTTTGGGATCTTTTCTATACACTTCTATTTCAATACTTAAATGAGATTCTGAGACAAGCTCAGAATGACCATAACATACATATCATTTATAAATTAAGTTAAATGCTTGTTTCTTTACAGTCTCTTAAGACTATATTCTTAAATTATAAAGTAAAGAGTGAGCAGCTGAGAAATTTTCTTTGAAAATTTTAATTGGCAATTGAAAAATTACTTTGTAATTTTTGGTCTTCTGTTGTATGTCCTCAGTCCTAGGAGTATTAAATCTTGAGACAAAGTTAAATTAGTTGTTAATGTTCATAGTTCGTGTTCGTGAATAAAAGGGAAAAAACCCCGATTTAAAATCGGGGTTTCATTTATTTTAATATTAATATTTTAGTCTATTCGTATAATTCAAGAGTTTTTGCATCAATAACAATTTTATGATCTTTATCTTCATCATCAAAATATCTACACCAAATTTCATTGCTTTCTGGTTCTACTTTTTCAATTGTCATAGCCGGTCCACCAGATTTCAAAACAACTACATCTCCTACTTTAAAATCCATAATAACCTCCTTTTTATTAAGGATAATACTGACTTAATAAAAATCAACATTAAATTTCAAAAGGTAATATTTTATCATCTTTTATAATTAATAGATATACAGAAAAAAATATATAATTTACTAATCCTTCAATAATTTCAATACGGGTTCCCTTTAAATGTTTTTTAAATGTATAAATCTTATTATTATATTTTATTGAATAATAAACCAGACCGATTTTTTTTCCTTTCGGTCCAGCATATCCTGATGTTGAAATTGACAATTTAGAATCGAATATATTTGAAACATTTTGGCACATTTTTTTAGAAACTTCATAAGAAACTGCTGAAAATTTTTCTAAAATTTTTTTAGATATATTTAATTTATTAATTTTGATATTATCCTGATATGCAACAATTGTACCCTTGTAAATAGTGGATACTCCCGGAATTCTAACAAATTTATGTCCTATTAATCCTCCTGTAATTGATTCTGCTGTAGAACATTCCACTTTATTTTTCATTAATTTTTCCACACATTTCTGAATAAATTGATCTGAATTAAATAAAATATTATTATAAGTAAAAATTTTTAATAATTCTTTTAGTCTTTTTTCTTTATGAATTTTTATATTGAAATAGTTATCATCATACTGGAAAAAATTATATTTTTTTAGTAAATTTAATTTTACAAGCATATCAAAATAAGAACTTTTAACTTTAATATCCATATTTTAAATTTCAGTAATATCCAGTATTTCTCCATCAGGGAAAAAATCTAAAAATAGTAAATCAATGATTTTTTTTGCTACCTCATCTGAATTTCTTAAAACACCTGATTTGAAATATTCAATAAATTTGCCAACATAAATGAAATTTTCTTTTGGTTGTTTTCTGATTTTTTCCTGCATTTTGGTATCAACAATACCCGGAGCTAATCCCAATATTTCCACTCCTTCGTTATTGTACTGTTCGCTCTGTTCCATAGCTATAATTTTTGTAACCATATCCATCCCTGCTTTTGATGCACAGTATCCTCCCCACCCATAATAAGGATCATTAGAAGCTCCAGAAGTAATGTTTATAATTCTTTTGGTTATATTTAAATCTTTAGTTCTTTTTATAAACTGATTACTTAAAATTATTGGAGCTATAAGATCTACTTTGATTTGGTTATCAAGTTTAGAATCTCCAACCTTACCAATCGGTCCTATGGGATTTATCGTTGCAGCATTGTTAATTAAAGCAATAAATTCTGTATCATGTATATTTTTGAAAATATCATTCATCAATTTATCTATCAAATTAGTCTGCGATAAATCAAAATTGTAGGTGTAAATTTTATTTACATTTTTTTCAAATCTTTTTTTTATTTTCTCTAAATTTGATCTTGATATCAAATGAAATATACAACTATCAGAAGAACAATTTTTTACAATTGATTTTCCAATACCTCTTGAAGCTCCTGTTAAAATAATATGTTTCATGTCACTCCTTTTCCTCTTTTAATATTTTTGCTAGTTTCTTTAAAGCTCTTTTTTCAATCTGTGAAACTCTTTGTTTGGATATTTCTAATTTCTTTCCAATTTCTTTAAATGACTTAAAGTCTCCACCAAAAATTCCATACCTTGAATCAAGAATATGCTGTTCTCTTTCATCTAATTGTTTAATTGCACTAACTAATTTTTCATGTATAAATTCTTTTAAAACATTTTCAAAATTCTTATCTTCAGTATAGATATTATCATATTTATCAGAACGATATTTTATCTCATCCTCAATATCCGTTGGTTTATTAAATAGGGAAGTTATTATTGATAGAGTATAGGAATCAATATTCAACTCTTCTTTAATCTTTTTTCGATCAACTTCTTCATTATTTTTTTTATATTTATTGACCATTTTCTTATATTTTAAATATTTATTGAACAATCTATCAGAAAACTTAATTAGAGTAGTATTTTTATACAGATAACTTTTAATATAATGTTTTATCCAGTATGAAGCATAAGTAGCAAATCTTGCGTTTTTGGTATAATCATATTTATCAATAGCAACAAGTAAACCAATATTCCCTTCCTCAATCAAATCTTCAAAAATTGAGGAATTTTTTTTATTCGTGTATTGTTTTGCTATACTAATAACCAATTTTAAATTTGATTCAATTAATATTTTTTTTATTTCAGATTTTTTAATATTATCATCTGTTTCATTATATTTTTTAAAAAATTCTTTTTCCTGTTCTTTTGTTAGTAGAGGAAAATTACTTAATTCTTCAAAATAATATGATAGAAGATCTTTATTTTTTTTTGATTCTTTTGTTTTATTAATTAAAAAATATGTAATTATTTTGTGATAACATTCCGGTGGAACATCAAAACTTTGAAGAATATTTCCAATTTTTTTAATGTTAACTTTGTTAATATTATTGTCTCTTGATTTAAGAATTTTATCTAAATATTTTTGACATTTCATTTTTTAATACTTTATGGAAAATCCTTTATAACTATTATCAAAATCAATTTCTTTTACTTCATAATCTCTGACATCTGCACTAAATGGACCTTTTTTGACGGTATTAGTAAATTCAACAACTTTTTTTCTTTCCCCAAAAACATGTATTAATACAGAACCATCCATTTCATTTTTTACAAAACCTTTCAACCCGAGCTTATTAGCATTTTTTTGAGTAAAGTATCTAAATCCAACTCCCTGAACTCTACCATACAAATAAATCACTCTACCCGTAAGATCTTCCAATCAAAACCTCCTTTTTGTTTAGATATTTTTCTTAATATTTGAAAGTATAACATATAAGAAAATATATTAAAGAATTAATATATTAGAATTATAATTTTTCTACAAGGATTTTGCCGGTCATTCCGTAACCAACAGCAATTAGATTTTTATCTTTTTCAACAATAAAAGGTTCCTTAAAGCCACCCTGTTTAATCTCAATTATACTGCCTTTTACAAGTCCCATATCATCAATCTTTTTTTTAAAATTTTTACCACCTTTAAATCTAACAATTTTTAATTTATCTCCTCTTCTTGCAAGTGACAGTGGAAAAACTTTTTTATCAGTCATTAGGACGTTCTCCATGTTTTAAATAATAAGAAAATTTTTCAAGAGGTTCACCTTTAGGGCAATTTTTTATAAATTCAAGAAATTTTGTCATACGATCAAAAGTTATCTTGTGAATTGTATGTTCGAGATGACATGCGTCTTCTTCAGCTATTTCATCAGGAATTCTCAATATAGTACTGAAAAAATCTTTAATTTTTATGTGTTTATCATATATTTTTTTTGCAATATTTTTACCTTTTTCTGTAATTTTTACAAATCCATATCGGTGATGTTCAACTAAATCTTTTTTCTTTAATATTTTCACCGCTTTTAAAACCGAAGGATTTTTTACATCTAAATACTCAGCAATATGTTTAACCCTAACATTTTCTTTTTTAAGTGATAAAACATAAACTGCTTCAAGATAATCTTCCTGACTTTTGGTTAGTTCCATTTACTTCCCTTCATTTTTAATGTAATTTTCAAACTCTCTTAAGCTCATAGTATTTAAAATATTCTTACGCGGTACTTTAGCTTTTCGCATTAATTTAACACCGTAATCTATATATTTAAAATTACTTAATTTATGAGCATCAGTATTAATTGATGTTTTAAGATTTTTTTGATTGAATAATTCGAATAATTCCCAATCCAAATCCATGCGATAAGGGTTACAATTAAATTCAATTGAAATATTTTTATCAGCAGATTTATCAAATATTGCTTTATAATCAAGCTCATATCCCTCACGTTTTGTTAATAATCTACCGCTTATATGTCCAATCATATTAATATAAGGATTATCAAGAGCTTTTAATATTCTTTTTGTGGCTTTGGATTTACTCATATTCAAATTACTATGAATAGATGCAATAATAAAATCAAATTTTTTCCAGAGTTTCTCATTATAATCTAAACTACCATCTGACAAAATATCCAGTTCTATTCCCTTGTAAATTCTAAATTTTTTACTTTTATTATTTAATTTATCAATAATTTTCCACTGTTCTAACAAATCCTTCTCTTTCAATCCACCTGCATAATATGAAGATTCTGAATGATCTGTTAGTACCATATATTCATAATTTTTTTCAATTAAATAATTTCTTATATCATCAATTGTTTCAATTCCATCGCTAAAATTTGAGTGTAGATGTATCATCCCTTTTATATCTTTTTTTGTAACTAAATTATTAAGTTCTTCCTTTGATATATGTAAATCATCTTCTGTTTCTCTCAGTTCTGGTGGTATGTAATTAACTTTTAATATATTATAAATTTCTTTCTCACTTTTGAGTGAAATATTTTTAATTGATCCGTCAAACTTCTTTTTAAATTCTTTTATATATTCTTCCGATCCCGTTATCTCATGCAGTGTTTGATAATAATTGTCGTTAAAAGCAACAACAGCATTAACAGGATAATTTTTATATAAAAAAGATATATTGTTTTCACTGGTTTTAATATCTGTAATATTACTTGATTTTTTTAAAAATTCTAGCAATTCTTCTTTATTTTCATTTTCGATTAATATTTTAATTCTATCTGATGTTGGTAGATATCTTCTATTATCTCCAAATAAATTAATAGTTCCTGTCTTAAATCTATTTTGATATTCATCTTTGAATTGTTTGAAAATTATAAGTAAATTATATGTTAAAAAAAGATTCCTGTTATTTTTATAAAAATTTATGCTTTCTGCAATATTATCAACTGTCTTATCTCCAAATCCCTTAACTTTTTTTAACTTACCGCTTTCAAGAAATTTCTCCAGTTTAGATATATTATCTATATCATATTCATTATATAATTCATTAATTTTACTGGGACCTAACCCTGATATTTTATTTAATTCTACTAAAGATTTGGGAAATTTTTCATTTAATTTTTCAAGAGCTTTAAGTTTTCCGGTATGATATAACTCATTAATTTTATTATAAATAGCATCCCCAATACCATCTATCTCTTTCAATTTTTCATTTTCAATCACTTCATTTAATGGCTGGGTTAGAGCTTTTAATTTCTCTATAGCATTTTCATAAGCTCTAATTTTAAAAACATTATCATCATTTAATTTTAAATAAAAAATAAGTTCTTTAATTTTTTCAATTATATAATCTTTA
>CAZUKV010000044.1:0-8253 GCA_964621075.1 uncultured bacterium
ATTATACCTATTAAACAATAAATGTCAATGTTTTTATAGTTATTTAATTGACATTCCATAGTATAAAATTTATACTCCTTATAGATATGAAGATTACAAAGAATCTTAAAAAATGGTTTTTCTCATATAATGGTTTATATTATTATTTAGATAGGAGAAAGATGAAAAAAAATAAACTGAATAATTTAGAACAGAAAATAAATAGCTGCAGGAAATGCCCGTATGGTTCAAAAAGAAACAAGCTTGTTTTTGGTGAAGGTAATCCTGATGCTGAAATAATTTTTATTGGGGAAGGTCCAGGAAGAGATGAAGACAAAACAGGTAGACCATTTGTAGGAAGAGCTGGCAAACTGTTACGTAAAATCTTTAAAGAAGAAATGATTGATGTTTCTAATATCTATATAGCAAACATAACAAAGTGTCGTCCTTTTAATAATGAAAATCCAAGAGAAGAAGCAGTTAAAAACTGCTTACCATATCTTGAAAAACAGATAGAAATTATTAATCCAAAATTACTGGTTGCTTTAGGCAGAGTACCTTCAGAGATATTAACCGAACAAAAAACAAAAATAACCAAACAACATGGAAATATAAGATATTTTAAAAATTATCCGGTAATTATGTTATACCATCCTTCTTACCTGCTAAGGAACCGAGGAAATATCCGAATGGATGAATTCAGAAAAGATTTAAATCAATCTTTTCAATTTATTAAGAAGTAGTCTTATGAAAAAATTAAATCAAAGATATCAAATTAAAAATAAACTTGGTGAGTCTTCAAACAGTATTGTATACAAAGCTATTGATAATATATCCAAAAAATATGTTACAATAAAAATTTTAAAAAAAAATAATGGTAAATCCTTAAAGCTATTCAAAAAGGAATACTTAATAAATAAGCGATTACAGCATCCAAATATTCGTAAAGCTTATTCTTTTGAAAAAGTTTTTTATATTGATGAGAACCCGGTTACTTCAGAAAGATATTTTCAGGTACTCGAATATATTGACAAAACATACAAAAATATAAAAATAGAAACCCTAAAAAAGAAAAAAAAATATTATAATCAAATTATAAATGCATTAAAATTTATTTACGAGAATAACCTGCATCATGGTGACATTAAATCAAATAATATCCTCGTAACATCAAATAATGACATAAAAATAGCTGATATAAGTCCATTTATCAAAGTTGAAAAAAAAGAAAATGTGGATATAAAAAAAATAAATAAAGTTTTAAGAAAAAAAAATATTATTATAAATAAAACAATTAACAATATTGAAGACTATTTTAAAACCGATCTTTTTGATAAAAATATTTATTTAGAAACAGTTTACAAACACTTAAATAATTCTAATTTCCCACTTGAGTATATTTTAAATGAAAAAGAAATAAAAAATATTGTATCATCCAAACAGATAATAAATCTATATAATCCATCATCTATCAATAATTCCGATTACTTCTTGAGAAGAATACACCAGTATTATGAAATAGAAAATTATCAATATATTCATATAAATGATTATGAGCCAAATAAAAATTTTAATATTATAAAAGAATTGGTGAAAAAATCAATTAAATATGATTATCTAAATGAAATTATATTTGAGTATGGTAAGGAATTCGTAAAAATTTATAAAAATTTACCATTTGACCCATCAGAGAAATTATCAAATGATAATGCAGAAAAATCTAAGTTGATCAATCTTTCCGTTAACCTTGTAAAAGAAATAACAAAAAAAACAAACTTTTTAATAATAATAAATAATTACTCTACTATTGATAAATATTCAAAACGTTTTTTAAAAAATTTGAAAGATATCATTAAAAAAGATAAGTTAAAAATAATCACCAGCAACAATAAAAAAATAGAGGATGCTCTTTTTAAAAATATAAAAATTGGTAAATTGTCTTTTGACATTTTTAAAAGTCATCACCATTTCTTTTTATATTACTACAGTATTTCAGATACCCATCTAAAAAAAATATACCAGATTACAAATGGAGAAATTTATTTACTAACTTCTGGAATTCAAAAATTAATCTCCAAAAAGGCATTCTTGATAAAATATAATAAAATTTTTACCAAAAAAGATTTAGAATATTATTTTGATTACACGAAAAATATAAAATCAATTTACAAAAATTTAAATAGAGAAGAAAAAAATCTCCTTAGATTATTTAAAATATATAACAATTACTTCCCAAAAATACTGCTTGAAAAAGAAGAGGCATCATTTAAAAAAAGTTTTAAAAATCTAATAAACAAAAATATTTTAATTGAATATTCCAGCTATTTTTTTGTCAGGCACAATTACCTTTTAGAACTTATAGACAAAACTCTTCCCGATAAATTATTAAAAAAACAAAGTAATATTATAAAAAAACTATTCGATTCTGAGGGAATTTTTATAACATTATATCAAAAAGTAAATTTTTTTCTTGAAAATTATCAATCCTCATTTAAAGATATTTTTAAATATTTTTCATCTATGGATGATAAAAATATGAATTACGATAAAAGCAAGTATTTTGAAATTTTCAAGAAATATAAATCTTATGAAAATAAACTTAACAAAAATAATAGATTTAATTTAAACTGGGTATTATACAGACTGGATATAAATAATGAGTTTAATAAAAAACAATTAATTGACACCATGGAGAAAAATATTACAACAAAAGTACAAAAATTTTACTGGCTCTCATATAATATTCGTAATGATAAAAACATTACAATTGAAAATTTAAAATCCTATTATCACTTTTTTGAAAAAGATGAAATGTACACAAATAAAAAATATAATTATTTATTATTATCAATATTAATAAAATTAGATGAATTAGGATATCATGAACAATGTAAAAAGCTATATGAAAAATATATATTAGACAAAATTAACAATTTATCCAATAATCAAAAATTCCAATTTTATAACAGCTACCTGATTACCAACCTTGATTCTAATAATTTAACAAAAGCAGAAAAAATTGGGAAAACTATTCTTAATTTAATCCAGGAATCTGATGATTTTAATAAAGAAGATATATTTAGAGCCTATAATAATACTGCAATAATAAAATTAAGAAAAAATAATTATAATGAAGCATTAAAATATTTTTACAAAGCTGAAGAAACAGTGAAAAATATAAATAATTATGACCTTCTTTCTACTGTTAATGTAAATATTGGTGTTATAAACTATTATCAAAATAATTTTTTAGAATATGAAAAATACATGAATAAAGCTCTCGATTATTCTCAAAAAATTAATGATTATAATACAATGTATACATCAATTAGTAATCTAATTGAATATTACTTATTTCAATATAATTTCAAAAAAGTGGAAAATTTAATTTCACTGGGTAAAAATAATTTTAATAATGTAAAATCAAACATCAGGAAAAATGGATTTATTCAAAATCAAATTTATTTCTTATACTATTTTAAAAAATTGGACCAAGCAAAAAAGCTTCTTAATAAGATTGAAAAATTTTATGTAAAAATTAATCCTCTCCTTGAAAACAGCGTCTCTTATCATGTTCTTTATTCTATAAATTTATATTTAAGTAATTCAAATTGCCAGAATTATATTTTTAATCTTTTAGATGATGACAGCATATCTAAAACAAAAAAAGGGAAATATAATTTTTTATCACAGGTAATTATAAATCTTTTTGAATTTGATTATCCAGAAAATAAATTAAATAAACTCGCTACTTTTCTTTATAGAAATTATCAAAAACAATATAAACAAGATAATATAATTAACAAAACACTACTTGATTTGATACTTGGAAATTTTAATATTACTGAGTTCCAAAAAAATCATTTTACACATAATAAAATTAAACTATTAAAACATAGATTATTTTATTACTTTTATATATTAAAAAATAATAAATCTAAAAATGATCTTTATATGGAATCAGTTCTTAAATACCGAATGATACTCGAAAAAATATATAATAATTCCGCTGATAATAATTTAAATTTATTTAAAAAAACTTTCTTTTACCAAAAATTTTTTAACTTAAAATATAGCAATAAATATATTAAAGATATTTCAATCAAAGATTTTAAAAAATCTAATATCCAATTAGCCGCCCGCCGAATAGTAGAAAAAAGAAATAAATTTATTAATAAAGCTCATTTTAAAAAATTAAAATCCAAATCCGAAATTATAAATAATTTTATCAATGATGCATTAAAATTAACAGGAATGCAAAGAGGTATATACTATGAATATGATATAGATAAGGGATGGCAGAAAATTAGAGAAATATATGATAAAATCAATTATTTTAAAAATGAACCTGTTAACAAAGAACTATTAGACAATGTAATTTTATCACAAAATGATGAAATGAAAATTTTGGAAAATCCCAACCCGGAAGAAAATGATATTACTAAAGCCATGGCACTTCCCATTATTGACCTTAATGTATCAAGAGAAATAAATTTCGAAGATGACAGATCCACACCAACCAGAAATTTAATAGATTTAAAAGGATTTTTCTATCTGGATACCAAGTGTCAATTACACAAACCAACAAAAAAAGATTTGAATCATTCATATTATTTAAGAGAATTTACAAATGTTTATTTTCAAAATTTATTTTTGGTTAACTCCACCATGAAAGATTCCCAGACAAAACTCTATAAAAGAGAAGTATGGATATCTTTAACAAAAAATCTAATCAAAAACAGCAGGAAAGAAAACAAATATGTTGGAGTATTATTAGCTGATATTGATAATTTTAAAGATATAAATGATAGGTACGGTCATCCCAAAGGAGATGTAGTACTTAAGAGAATTTCAGATATTTTCAAGAAACAACTAAGAGATATTGATAAAATCGGAAGATATGGAGGGGAAGAATTTATTTTTTCTATACTAACTAATAAAAAAAATGAAATCGAGATGGTTGCAAAAAGAATAACCAATGCAATTAGTAAAAATACAATAATTAAAGATCGAAAAATAACTATTAGCATGGGAGCATCAATTTATCCCGATGATGGGAATTTCATTAACGAATTAATTGAAAAAGCGGACAATGCATTAATTCAAGCTAAAAACTCGGGTAAAAATAAAGTAGTTTTATGGGGCAATATAAAAAACATGAATAAAAAAGCTGTTCGTAAAAATATTATAATAGAAGATCCCATAAGACAATCAGATAAATTAAACCTTATCTTTTCTTTGACTGATAAAATTAATTATAAAAATAATTGGAAAAAAGTAATAAAAGATATAAATAATGAAATTCTTTTAAAATTAAAAGAGGGAAATTTAATTCTGATAATGCAAAAAAATGATAATTTCATTTTATCAGATAACAAGTATAAAACTAAAATAAATAAATCTCTGAAAAAGAAACTGGATGATAATACTTTATTAATTTCATCTCAAGTTTTACGCAATAAAAACTATGATAAAATTGGTTTATATCTAAATATCAATAATCTTGAAATTACCAAGCATAAAAAATATTACCACTATATAGGAAAGATTATTCTGGAAAAACTCTTACTTTATTCGATAAAATAAATTCAGAGCCACTTTTTCTTTTTAAATATTAAAATCATTATAAATGTTATACCTCCCATTAACCCCCATGCAAACAAATATCCGTATTCCCATTCAAGTTCGGGCATAAATTTAAAATTCATGCCATAGATTCCAGCAATAAAGGTTAATGGTATAAATATTGTACCAATTATAGTTAAAAACTGCATGATTTTATTCATTTTATTACTTACACTTGACATGTAAAGATCTATTAATCCTGAAATAACATCTCGGAAAGATTCTATAACATCTATAGTTTGAATTACATGATCATACAAATCTCTATAAAATATTCTTATATCATCATCAATTAGTTCAAAATCACCTCTTAAAATTTTATTTATAATATCTCTTAAAGGCCAGCTGCCTTTTCTTAATTGTATCAATTCTTTTTTTATATCATATACTCTGTGTAAATAATTATCACTTGTACCCTCAATTAATTCATCTTCCAAACACTCAAGACTATCATTAATCTTTTCCATAACTAAAAAATAATTATCAACTACAAAATCTTTTAAAGCATAAAACAGGTATGAAATATTTTTTTTTCTTATATATCCGACATTTGTTTTTATGCGTTTCAGTATTGGTTCAAAAAAATTGATGTTTTTATTATTAAAAGTTATTAATAAATTTTTCTTGAAAATTATATTTAATTGATCATTAAAAAAATTATTTTTATCATTTTCAGTAGTTATTATATCAATAACCATGAAAATATAATTCTCCCACTTTTCAATTTTTGATCTTTGATTATCATTTAATATGTCTTCTACAACAAGATTATGAATATCAAACTTTTCACCAAGTTGAGAAATTATATTATAATCATAAGAATTATTAATATGAATCCAATTGATATCCCTTTCATTGAATTTTTCTTCTATCTCAGCAATTTTAATATCTTCATCTATTTGAAATTCTTTATCATTGTATCTAATAAAAGATATTTTGGTTTTAAAATCTCTTGTTTTCTTGGCTGTCAAATCTAAATCCCCGGGGAAATTACCGATATTTTTTTTCTTTTTAAAAAATTTAAACATAAAAACCTCCTTATATAAATAATAACAAAAAAATATATTTTTAAAAGTGACCATTCTGAAATATTATTTAAATCATATTTTTAACAATATTCCTTATACGATCATTTTTATACTTTAAGATAAATAGAGAGATAGAAAAATATTTCACATACTTAAATATTTATCTGAAATCTTTATATAACATACTGGGTTTTATTTCTTTGCTATTTTGATACTTTGTACTTTCATAATTTTTATATTTTCCTTTAATTGTGTGATAATATATTTGACAGATTTCAATTTCTGGATAAATTCGTATTGGTTGAACACAAAAAATCTCAAGTGTCCAGTATCCTTTAAATCCTACATCTCCAAAACCTGCGGTAACATGGATAAACAACCCTAATCTACCTACTGATGATCTCCCCTCAAGCATTGGAACATAATTTAACGTTTCAGTATACTCTCTTGTTCTGCCAAGATATAATTTACCTGGTTTTAAAATTAATCCATCTTCAGGTATTTTAATCTTCTTATAACCGTTCTTTTTTTTCATGTCCAAAAGATTTGTTTCATAAAAAATTAATTTATCAGCAAGCTTAAGATTATAACTGTTTGGATTTAATTGCTTTTCATTAAATGGCCTAATTATTATATTCTTATTTAATTCATTTTTAATTTCATTACCTGAAAGAATCATAATTCAACCCCTAACTCAATATTTATATCCTTGTACTTCCTCTTTTGAAAATTCAACTCCCAGTCCCATGACTATGCGATTAACAAAATTAAAATAACTAATAATTAAATTGATATTTAATATATTTTCATCTGAAAATCCTATTTCTTTTAGATTCTTTACATATTCTTTTTTTATTTTTTCAGGATTTTTTGTTAAGTTATAAGCATAATCCAGCATTATAATTTCTTTTTTATTTAACTGTAAACTTTTATCCTTAAAATTTTTAGCCAATTTTTTTACCCTGTGATAATCTTTCCAATAATAATTTAATGCTTCTCCGTGATGATTTATACAGTATTTACAATTATTTGCTGAAGAAACAACTACTGCTATCATTTCCCTTTCCTCCCTTTTTAAACAACTACTGCTGAACATAATATTCATGTACAAATCCATGTGATTTTTTAAAGATTCTGGATTTAAACTATGAATTTTATGTATATTTGCAATTTTCCCCCGTGATTTTAAAAGATCTTCATAAATTTTTTTTAATTTTCCATCAGCATCATTCGCTTCTATTGTTTCAATCCATGCCATCATTTCCCCCCTATTTTAAATTCAAATTATTTTTTATTATATCAAACCTTTCATCAAGTTTACCTATCATCCATGCTGCTTCATCTTTTTTTCCGTTATTATTTAAAAATGTTATTTTTATCAATAATTTTAATTTAGCCTTCCCCATAAATTTATGAACTTTTTCTATTTTTTTTATTTGATTATTTTTAATTGATAATTTATCATTCGGCCACCATTTTCTAAAATATAATTGTTTATCAGTAAATGCAAGAATCCCATTATGACTCTTGTGGGTTTGTCCTTCACTTTTCAACCCCAGAAAATTAGATTGAATAATAAATTCAATTTTATCATTTTTTAATTCTTCTTTAACTTTATTTA
>CAZUKV010000045.1:0-8087 GCA_964621075.1 uncultured bacterium
TTGATTAAAATATATATAATTCTATAAAAATACAGGAGGTTTTTTTGAAAAAAATAGGTTTGATGATTTTGATAATAACATTTATAGTTACTGTTAATGCTGAAACAGATAAAAAAATAATCAGTTATGGATTATACAGGGGAATATATCTTGATATTGATAGTCTGAATAATGTTTTAGAAAGCAATGGTTTTCCTGAATTAAATAACTACTGTGAATCATGGGGTGTTGGCAGTCATACAATAATTGAAGATCGAATTGTATTTGGAGTAAATTTTTATAGGTTCTACGGAAATTCAAATTCAAATGCTGATTTCAAGTCAAAGGTAAACGGACACTGGGAACTTTTTACATTTGGAATTATTACAGGTAAGATTGCAAAAAATATTTATATGTATCCACTTGTAAATATTGGGTATGGCTCTCTGGATGTTAAGATAATTGATACTAATATAGATAGTTTTGATGAGGTTCTAAATGGAGATCCTCAGCTTGATGGTATAACTTTAAGCACAAGCAGTTATATTTTAGAACCTGGAATTGGATTTGATTATTTCAAGAGAACCAATGGTATAAATTTATTTATTGGTTTAAGAGCTGGATATGCTTTTTCACCTGTTAATTATGGATGGGAAGTTAATAGCATAGCTATTGAAGGAGGTCCTGAAACAAAGGTTCAGGGTCCTTATATCAGTGTAGCCGGCGGAATAATGTTTTAGGGGATTTAATTTGCTGGATTTTGTTATAATTTCAGGACCTACTGCTGTAGGAAAAACTCAGTTTGTTGAGGATTTAGCTGTTAAAAAAAATGCAGAAATTATTTCTGCTGATTCGCAGACTGTTTATAAATATCTTGATATTGGAACTGCAAAACCAGGATCTAATGATAATATTAAATATCATCTTATCGATGTTGTTGATCCCGATAAAAATTATGATGTTTCTAATTTTATTTCCGATGTTGAAGAGGCTGTAAAAAGAATTAGAAATAAAAATAAAAAAATTCTGATAAGCGGCGGTACTCCCATGTATATTAATAAATTAATTTACGGATTAACAGATGCACCAGGAAAAGATGAAGAAATTAGAAGTAAATTAAAAAAAGAAGCTGAAAAAAAAGGAAAAGTTTTTTTATATGAGAAATTAAAAAAAATAGATCCTGTTTCTGCAGAGAATATACATGAAAATGACCTTTACAGAATCATTAGAGCTCTTGAAATTTATGAAATTACCGGAAAAACAAGGACATTCTGGCATAATAAAACACCGAAACCCAGATATAATTATTTATATTTTATTTTAAACAGGGATAGAAAAAAACTCTATACCCGAATAAATAAAAGAGTTGATAAAATGATACAGGAAGGGTTGGTTGAAGAAGTAAAGGATCTAATAGAAGAGAAAAATTACACGGGTAATGAATATGGATTTAATGCAATCGGTTATAGAGAAGTAGTTGATTACTTAAATGGAAAAATTCATAAAGATGAAATGGTCAGGTTGATCAAGAGAAATACGAGAAGATTTGCTAAGAGACAATTGATATGGTTTCGAAAAGAAGAAGGGACAGTTGAATATAATTTATCTAAAGTTAATGAAAGTTTGGTTTTAAATGATATAATAGAAAAAATAAAAAAAAGGGGAGGATTAAAATGAAAACTATTAAAAAGACTGATATAAAAGGGTTCACAAAAATTTCTGAGGGTAAAGTTAGGGATATTTATGATCTTGATGATAATTTATTGATTGTTACAACAGATAGGATGTCAGCTTTTGATCATGTTCTTAAAGAAGGAATAAAATATAAAGGTGCTGTATTAAACAATATTTCTAATTTTTGGTTTAATATGATGGAAGATATAATCGGAAATCATTTAGAAAAGGAGAATTTTTCGGATTTTCCTGAAGAATTAAAAAAATATAAGGAACAACTTTATGGAAGAAGTGTTATAGTTAAAAAGGCAGAACCGGTTAAAGTTGAATGTATTGTAAGAGGTTTTTTAACCGGGTCGGGTTGGAGAAGCTATAAGAAAAAAGGAGAAATATGTGGAATTGAGTTACCTGAAGGATTAAAGGAAAGCGAAGAGTTTGAATCACCATTATTTACTCCTACAACAAAAGCAGATGAAGGACACGATGAAAATATTACATTTGCTGAAATGAAAGATTTTATAGGAGCTAAACTTGCAAATAAAATAAAAGATATTTCTATAAAAATATATAATAAAGCAAAAGAGTATGCTAAAAAAAGAGGTATTATCATTGCGGATACAAAGTTTGAATTTGGATTGGTTGATGGTGAATTAATTATAATAGATGAGATTTTAACACCGGATTCATCAAGGTTTTGGCCCATGGATGAATATGAAGTCGGAAGAAAACAAAAAAGTTTTGACAAACAGTATCTAAGAGACTGGCTTGAAAATACTGACTGGGATAAAAATTCAACACCTCCATCTTTGAGTAAAAATGTTCAGGAGGTAACCAGTGCAAAATATTTGGATGCTTATAAGAAATTAACAGGAAAAGATTTACTTGATGAACTGGAATTATAAAATAAAATAACTTGACTTTTTGCTGTTATAAATTATTTTTAAATTAAATAAATGGAGATTATATTGAAAAAAATATTAATAATATTATTAACGGTTTTTATAATTTTCTCCTGTAGTAGCGGGAGTAAAAAAGATAAAGAATCAATCGTTGCCAAAATTAATGATAAAATTATAACACTCGAAAATCTTAATGAATATTTTAAATTCAGTATTGGAAATTATCTTGGTGAAAAAATTTCTAAAGAGGAATTAAAACAATTAAAGTTTGATTTTTTAAAAGAAATGATTGATGAAGAAATAATTCTGGATGTTGCTAAAAAAGAAAAAATTGAGATTACCGATTTTCAGATTGAAAAAGAAATGGAACGAATTAAAAATCAATTTAAAGACTCCAAGGATATGAATACATATATGAACGATAGGGATATTGATACTGATAAATTTAAAGAATATCTCAAAAGAAAATGGCTTGTTAGGATTGTAGAAGAACAAATAGTTTATAACAATATTAAGGTAACCGACCTTGAAATATCAAAATATTATTCTAAAAACAGGGAAAATTATATAAGGCCTAAGAGTATCAAGGTTAAGGAAATTATTTTGGATACAAAAGATGAAGCTGAAAGTATTATAAAAAGACTTGATGAGGGAGAGAGTTTTAATGATATATACATATCATTAACAGGAAAAATTGAAGAGGATAATACTAATATTTATACAGAACAGGAATTACCAAAAAAATTCTCCAAAGAACTTTTTTCTCTTAGAAATGGAAGTTATTCCAAAATACTGGAAGATGAATATGGGAATTATCATATATTTAAACTGGAGAGAAAATTGTATAAAAAAAGAATTCGATATTCTGATGATGTAAAAGAAGCAATTAGAAAATTACTTTTATATAAAAAAAGAGAAAAACGTTATAAACAGTGGATTAGTTCTTTGAAAAAGAGAAATTATAAAATAATGATAAATGAAAACTATTTCAATAACTAAAAAAAAGGAGAAGTATTTTATATGAAGAAAAAATGGTTTCTGATTATATTTTTAATATGTTTTGTCATTTCAAATATTTTTACTGCTTCAATTAGTGATAAAATAGTCGCAAGAATTGATGATAATATAATACTTAAAAGCGAATTAGAGCAATATATGATGGGTATGGGTGAAGTAACAGATGAAGAAAAAATTGAGATTCTTAATGAGATTATAGGCCAGAAATTGATATATCTGGAAGCAAGAGAAAAAGAAGAAATAACCATTTCAGATGATGAAATTGAAAAAAAAGTTGATCAAATGGTTAAAAACATGAGAAGCAGACTTGGAGACAAAAGATTTAATGAAATGCTTAATCAGGAAGGGCTTAATATAAACAATCTTAGATCTAATTATCGTACAAGGGTAAGAGAAAACATGTATATAGAGAGGTATGTACAGCAGGAAATTAGACCTTCAATAACTATTTCTGATGCTGAAGTACGTGAATTTTATGAAGAGAATCAGTCTCAATTCAATATTCCTCCTAAGTACAGTTATGATATTGTATATCTACCCTATGAGGTGAATAAAAGTGATATTGAAGAAATCAAAACCAAACTGGCTGATATTAGGGAAGAAATATTAAGTCATAATATTACATTTGAAGAAGCAGCTGAAAAATATTCTGATGGGCCAACAGCATCTAAAGGTGGAGATTTAGGTTTTATTACCAAAGGAATGCTGGTTCCGGAATTTGAAAAAAGAGTATTTTCAATGGATGAGGGAGCAATAACAGAACCTTTTAAAACAAAATACGGTTATCATATTGCTTACTTGAAAAATATAAAGGATGATCAGAGAAGAGTGTATCATATAATATTGCAGCCAAAACCAGCTGAAAATAAAATGGAATCTTTTTATACAAAATTTATAAATAAATATAATGATGGAGGATGGGAGAAGGCTAAAAGCTGGGGAGCTGAAAATAATATTAAATTTTTAGATTTTGATAAAGCTGAATCAGGAGAAATAAATCAAATGATTTTGAGAAGATTAAAAAAACTTGATAAATCAAAGAATATTTCAGATCCATTTTATTTTAATAATGGAATTGTTGTAGTAAGGTTAAGAGATAAAACAGATACTAAAGAAGTTAGTTATGAAGATATAAAAGGTCGTGCAAAGAGAATACTTACATCAAATAAAATAAGAAAAAAGATGGCTGAAATAGCTAACAGGCTAAAAGATAAATATTATATAGAAATATTTATATAATTATGAGAATAGATAAGTTTTTAAAAAGATCACGTCTTTGTAAAAGAAGAAGTGTGGCAAAAAAATTATGTAAAAATGATAAAGTTTTATATGGGGATAAATTAAAACCTTTAAAACCCTCTTACGATATTAAAGAGGGTGATGAAATAACTATTTATATATATAACAAAAAAATAGTTTTTAAGATTGATAAAATTCCTGAAACTAAATCAATTTCAAAACAGAAAGCAAGAAAACTGTATACTATTTTACAAGAGGAACATTTTGAAATTTAAACAGAGTTTAGGTCAAAATATACTTCATAATAAACATACACTCAAGTTTATCATTGACCATTTAAATCTCAGTGGAAATGAAGCAGTTCTTGAAATTGGTGGCGGAACGGGAAAGTTAACTGAATATATAGTAAAAAATAACAATTATACCCGGTTAAAAATTGTAGAAATTGACCAGAGATTTATAGAAATATTAAATGAAATTGTTGAAGATTATGAGAATACAGAAATTATCAATGAGGATATTCTCCAGTACCCAGTTGATTTTAGTCATAAAATTGTTGTAGCCGGAAATATCCCGTATTATATAACGAAACCGATTATCAAACATTTATCGAAATATAAAGATAATATTATAAAAGCTGTTTTAATGGTACAGAATGAAGTTGCTAAATCATTCACTGCTGAACCGGGTGATAAAAAATATACTGCGTTCACTGTTTTTTTAAAAAATATTGGTAAGATAAAATATTTAAAAAAGGTTAACAAGGGAGATTTTATTCCTCAGCCTAAGGTTGATTCCGCTTTAATTGAAATTAAATTTAATGATATTGAAAAATTATTCAGATCCGAAGAATTTGATGATTTTATATTTAATTCTTTTAGGCATAGAAGAAAAACTCTGTATAATAATTTAAAAAATTATTATGATAGGGATAAAATAAAAAAATCATTAAAGGATTTAGATATAAAAACCAATATCAGGGCAGAAAAATTGACCCTAAAAGATTTCAAAAATCTTTATAAAAAATTATTGTAGAAATATTTATTTGTAAGTCTCAGTCTTAGGTTGAATGTAATTTCTTTGAAGTTTTTGTGTAACTACGAATAGACAAAAAATAACTTTGCTATTTTTTAGTGTCTGTGTGTGTGTGAAAATTAGCGTTGCTATTTTTAGTGATGGTAAATAATATATTTTACTAATAATTGCGATTAATTAGAGAGTTATTAATGAGATTAGTGGTTGTATAGGGTCCTAAGTCCTATGTCTTAAGTTTTCCTACCCCAAAGGGACGGTATGTCCGAAAATTTTATTCTCCTTCTTTCGGAGAATGTAGAACTTTAACTAAAAATTACAAAGTAATTTTTAAAACGAACACGAACTACTAACACTAACAACTAATTTAGCTTAAGTTTAAAAGTTTCTGCGACTGAGGACATTTGACTGAATACTAAAATTACAAAGTAATTTTTCAATAGATGGGGAAATTAGGTACTTCCTCTGGTACTTTTTCTAATCCAGCCTGTTCCAGCTTTTTTTTCCCAGTTCTTTAATTGATAAACGACTCCTCTTATACCTGGAGCCCGAACGATATTTCTATCAAGCATTTTTAAACCTGCCTTATATTCCTGAGCAAGTTTTTTATCAAGAACCTTATCTGAAAATTTGTATTTTTTCTTCAGTTTTCTTATTGTAGGGTCGTTTTTTTCAATTTCTCCTTTTAGATAAGCCACGCCATTGATAACTGAAATATTTAATAGATTGGAATTGAAATTCATCTGTACAACCAATCTTCGGACAAGTGAAGTTAGTCTAAAATCAGAAACAGTCATAATTTTAACAATACTTCCTTAAATTGATTAAGTTTATCAACCGATAAAAGATTATTGTCCTCGATATAATTTAAAAATTTAATTTTATTTTTTTCATCAATACTATTTATTATATGATTCCAGAAACCAATAAAAATCTGCTCCATGAAATCATCATATTTTTTAAATATATCAAAAGATTTATCAAAATTTTTTGAAAACTGCAGGGTGTAGAAAAATTCAAATATATCTTTGTCCCGGCTGTCAGGGAGTCTTTTAAAAAATTCAATGATTTCTTTTTTGTTGTTTTCTTTAAGAAGAATATAAAAATAATCTATGTTTGCTGCAGAATAATTTGGGTTTATATCAAGAGCTTTTTCAAAAAACAATTTTGCTTTTTCAATTTCGCTTTTATCAAGGTAATATTTTCCGATTCTATAAGAGACATCCGGATAGTGTGGGTTATTTTTATGTATGGTTAAAAGTGATGATAGTGCTTCCTTTTCCTTATTCAGCTCTGCACAGATATGAGAAAATTCAAGAAGAGTGTCACTATCCTCACCTTTATTCTTTTTTATAGATTTTTTTAAATACTTGTATGCTCTTTCAAGGTCATTTTCAGAATTATAGCAGGTTCCAATGTTTTTATATAATTCAGAAATATTTTTACTGTAAAGAAAAGAAAAAAGATAAAAATCAAAAGCATTCTCACATCTATTGCTAAATCGTGCATAATCTCCAAGGATATTATAGAATTCTTTTATAAAAAATGGTCTTTCATCAAATTTTTCCTTATTTTCTAAATAAAACTCATAAACTTTCCTGGGAATTTCTTTTTTTATTTTTTTGTTTATTTTTGAAGGTAACTGAAATTTGCTGGATTGATTTTTAATATATTTTTTTAAATTTAAATACTTGGAATAATGATTATTTTTTTGTAATAATTTACTCAAATAAGAAGATATTTTCTCTTTTTTATCAAGCCATAGGTAAAGAATTATTAGATTATATAGTATATCTGGGTATGGTTTACCTTCTTCAAGAAATGAATTATAATAATCAAATACATCATCAATATATTCTGATGCAAGGGATTCTACTTCTGATAATAAATTTTTATGAATTGTAAATATTTCTTTCATGTATATAATAATATTATGAAAATAAAAAAAATTCAAGCAATAATAAGAAATATATTGATAAAAACACTTTTTTTAAATAAAATATATAGAGAAAGGATTTATTATGTTTGATTATTTAATGAAACAGACAAAAATTATTGAATCTGAAATAGACCATTTTCTTGAAAATATCACTAATTCAGGTTTAGTTTTCAAGGAAGCAGTGAAAGATTACTTAGATGCAGATTTTGAGGCACTGGTTAAGAGAAGAAAAAAAATTTCAAAAATAGAGTCGCAAACGGATGAAGTAAGAAAAAAAATTAAATATAAGCTCTATAAAGAGATGTTAA
>CAZUKV010000046.1:0-7708 GCA_964621075.1 uncultured bacterium
TTTAAACCTTTTTAAACTGGCATTATAGTTTTGTTTTAAATCAGGAATTATTTCCTTGTAAAGTTCAATTTTCCTGTAATAATTTTTCAAACTATCACAGAGTCTGTTATAATTAAGATTGATTTCTTCTATTCTATCTTCATAAGTGTTTTTATCTATTAAATAACTTGTTTTTGATAATTTATAAGAAGAATAATTTGAAAAATTACTAAAGGGTATTGATATACCCAAACTCAGTTGATAGTTATTAATTTCTTCAGAGCTGTTTTCAAAATTGCTTTCGTTATAAACTTTTTCCACACCAGCATAAACTTTTATTTCATTGTTAGATTTAGATAATTTATAATTTCGGTATAAATTATCTAATTCAATTTTTCTTAATTCTTTTCTATCTCTTGGTTTCTTATTTTTTAATATTTCATAATTAACATTAGTTAATTCTGAATCTAAATCCTTAATTTTTTGATTTAAAAATATTTCTATAGATTCTTTTTCTCTTGCAAAATCATTTTTAGATTGATAATAATCAAGTTCATAAAATCTATACTCTTTCTTTATTCTATTATAAGTTATCTGATCATATAATCCCATCTTATACTTGCTTACAGCACTTTCATAAATATTTTCATATCTTTCAAACATTTTTTTATTTAGCTCCATGCTTCTTTTAGCAATTAAAAAATCAATATATCTCTCGTATGCCTGATAAAGAATATCAAGAATATAGTTTTTATTATTAATTTTATTTAATTTCCTTTGGTTCCTCCACATTTTATATGAATGATACCCCTCATTGGTCCCCCATAAATACTGTCTCAAACCAATTGAAAAAGAATCCTGTGAAAATTCTTCTTCCATTTCAGAATCATAAGAATCAATTACATGAGAATACTGATAGTTTGAATATATTTCTGTATTACTGGGCAGTAATTGGATCATTTGTACAGATGTATTATAGCTCAGTTCTTTATCTTCATTTACTTCTTCATAAAGTGAATTTTTAGTCTTTGAATAATTATACACCGGTAATTGAGCTGTTACATTAATTTGAGGTAAAATTTGAGATAAATCATTCAATTTATTCCAGTAATCACTTTTTCTGTATAATTTGACATCTCTTTTAATATCACTTTTTTCCATAACTATATCAAGATATTCATCAAAAGAAATACCTTTAATATTTGCAAACAAAGCAATCAAAATTAAAAATAAAAAATATTTTTTCATAAGATTCCCTACCCCTTTTCTCTTTTAATAATTGATTTCAAATATTCAAAAGCAATTTTTGAATAATTAATAAATAACTCAAATAACTCTTTCCATTTTTTAGGTGTTTTAATAAAAGTCCATATAATAATTAGTACTTTTTTCCAGTCAACTTTTTTTATAAAACGCCATAATCCACTATCTTTATATTTTTTATCATTATCTTTGTCTCTTGCAAGAAAATAATATAATAATGGCATAAAAGTAAGTGTGAATATTGTTGCAGTTGTTAATCCACCAACAGTAGCATAACTTAAATGTTTCCATATTTTTTCGTTTGCGCCGGACGAATTTTCACTACTAAAAATTATAATGGGAAGCAAACCCATGATTGTTGTAAAAGATGTAATTAAAATTGGTCTAAATCTATCAGCGGCACCCATTATGATACCCGCTACTTTATTGTAATTCTTACTATTTCTCAAGTGATTTATATGATTTATCATGATAATAGCATTGTTCACGACAATTCCCGCTAATAACATTGAGCCCATTATGGCATGAACTCCAAATGTTAAATTAAAGAAATAATAAAGCCATATTACTCCTACAAAAGCAAGAGGTAATGTTATTAAAATGATAAACGGTTCTGTAAAACTTTCATATAAACCAGCAATAACCATGTATATCAATAAGATTGCAAATCCAAGCAGCATTAGTATATGGCCATAATCTTTATCCTCATTCCACCAGTAATTTGCATCATTCTCTGTTTTTAATGAAAATCCCGGAGGATATTCAATATTTTCCTGAAGGGTTTCTTCAAATTCTTCCTGATCCTGATATCCGCCATTATATTCATAGGAAATAGGATAATTGTAAACCTGATTTTCTCTTTCTATTGACCTGGTACTTCCCTCAATTTTTATCTCTGAAATATCTTCAAGTTTTACCCCTTCTTTAATATACAATTTTTTTAAATCAAAAAGATTTATCTTTTTATTCGATTCAAAAGATAGATCTATAAAATCATTGTCATATTTCAAAATATCCTGATAAACGTTTTCACTAACAAGATAGTTAACCTTCTGCTGTACTTCCCATAACTTTATGTCAAAAGCATCAAGTTTATCCGAGTCAAACCTGAGTAAAACCTTTTTTGTAGAATCTTTTCTAACAACACCGAGTTTTACATCTGTTATCTCTCGAAAACTCAATAATATATCTTTATAAATCCTGGCAAACCCTTTCAATTTTTCATAATTGTAACCCTGCAAATATATCTGGGATGAATACCGGACTCCTCCTGAAAAACCTCCTCCAAAAGAAGGTCCTATACCATATACATTCACATAAACCTGAGACATCCTCTGTCCGTAAATGCTCAATTTTTCTCTAAGGGAATATGCTTCAGCACTCCCTTTATACTCATCTTTAAAATAAACAAGAACATAAGAATATACATCTGAAATTGATGTTCTATAATATTCAACAGACTCATTTCCTTCAATTAAATCTTCAAATTTATAAACAGCGTTTTGTAATCTAAATTTTGGCACATTTGGTTTAGATCTAAAAAAACAGGTTATATAAGGATTATAATCTCTTCCTCCCCAACCAAAAGAACTTTTATCAACATCAGTTACAAACTTAAAAATACTAAAACCAATAATAAATACAAGCAGCGGAAGAGCGAAATATCTAAATTTCAAAATTACTGCAATATATCTTTTATAAAACTCAATAGCTTTATTTTTTGTTTTTTTCACTTTTTCTTCAATATGCAGATAACTAAATGCTATGGGAATTAAAGAAAACGAAATTAGTACAGAAGCAAGCAGTGAAACAACTACAGTTTTAGCAAAAGGAATATAATAAATTTTTAATTCTTCCTGTAAAAAAATAAAAGGAACAACAACACAAATTGTTGTAAATGTAGAAGCTATAATTGGTATAAACATTTCATTGAAAGATAATAATATAGCATCCTTTATCTTTTTACCACTATAAAAATGTTTATGTATATTTTCATAAACAACAACGGCATTATCAACAAGAAGTCCAAAAGCCAGAGCAATTCCACTTATTGTAAATTTATTTAATGATTCTCCGGCAAAAAATAAATAATTAATCGCAAATGAAACCGAAAGAAATATAGAGGACATTGTAATCAGAGAAGGCTTAATATGTCTCATAAACGAAAAGAGTACAAGGAAAATAGCTATTACTGAAACAACAACCCTAAGAAGTATATCTTTATATCCCTCTAAAACCTTTTCACCTTCATTATCCTGAATTTTAAAATTAAAATTTGCAGATTCCTTTTTTATCTGATTTAATTTTTTTTCTACTTTATTTGATACTATAATCGCGTTTGAATCCTTTGACTTTGCTAAAACTACATATACAGCCGGACCGCCATTTACCCTATGTACAGTTCTTGGTTCACTATCTTTGAAAGAAACTTCTGCGATCTGTGAAAGTTTTATTCCATTTTCTACTTCCCAGTTAGAAATATTATTTATATCAATTTCATTTTTAAAAGTTAAATATAATCTCTTATTTTTATTATCAATTTTCCCAAGGGCTACCCTTTTATTGGAACTTATTAATTTTTGAAAAAAATTAGAAAAATTAATATTATATTTTTCAATTGCATCACTATCATATTTTATTGATAATTCTTTACTTACATCTCCTTCAATAGATATTTCTGCAACTCCCGGGATTTGTGCCAGATCTCTTTTTAGCTCATTCTCGGAAAATTTGGATAATTGATATTTATCAAGATAATCACTAAAAAGATAAAAACTAAAAAAAGTGGTTTCATCAATATCCTGTGGAACATAATGCTGAACATTAATGGTTCTTACTCTCTCAGGTAATTTATCTCTTATTGATGATATTTTTTCATTTACAAGAAACATCTCAAAATCAACATCAGCATCTCTTTCCAGTTCAAGAGTAATTCTTGCAAATCCCAAGTAACTATCAGAAGTAATTTTTCTGATTCCCCTAACCGTATTTAAATTTTCTTCTATGATAGAAGTAACATATTTAACCATATTTTCAGGAGATTGTCCCTGCCATGTAGTTGTTATTGTTAATTTGGGATAATTAACTTCTGGCAAATCTTCTTTTGGAATATTAATAAGTGCATAGATACCTGATATAATAATTACAATAAATACTAAAATAAAACCTTTAGGACGTTTGATAACAAGATTTCCAAATTTCATAAATTATTTACCCGCTTTCGAATTTATAACATCCACAAACCCTTACTATAATTGATACGTTTAAAACCTATTTTGTTTCAGTTTTTAGCAATTATTAAAAATAATTTGACTTAAAAGAATTAATGGGGTATTATTTTCATGGGTAAATTGTTTCGGATTTAAAATATTATTATAGGAAAGGAGTAATAATGGATACTGAAAGTTTATGTTTGTTAAAAGATATATTTAAAAAAATTTACAAGTTTGAATCAAGTCTACAAAAAAAATTTAGCCTTTCTATAAACGAAATATTAACGCTTTGCACTCTTTCCGGAAAGAAAATGAGCTCATCGGAATTAGCAGAAGACATTGGAGTATCACCTTCAAGAATGTCAAGAATTATAAAAAAACTTGAAGATAAAGAATTCATAGAAAGATCGCTATCTAAAAAAGATAAGAGAAAAATGTTTTTTAACCTTACATTAAAAGGGGAAAAACATTTGAAAAAATTGAAAAAAAGTGATATTTCTATTCCAGATTTAAAAGGTTGTTTTTAAAAAGTGTGAGAAAATTTTAACTTCCCCCACACTCTTAAAATTTAACTTAATAAATTTATTATAAAATTATTTCTCCAGATCGTTCTACTACACTTAATAAAAAATCTCCTGATATTGTATTAAATTGTTTATTTTTCAATCTTGAGTTTTTTAACTCAACGTCTCCACTTATCGTTTTTGCATCAAAATCTAAAATGTCACAATTGTATCCCGTGAAGTCACCGCTTGTAGAATTATATTTCAAGTAATTAATTTTACCTTTATTCAAACTTACATCTCCACTTGTAACATTCAATTGGAAGTTCTCAACTTCAAAATTATTCAAGCCAAGATCTCCACTGGTACTTGAAATATTTGCATTTGCTGTGTTGAAATTTGAAATAGTTACATCTCCACTTACATTTTCAATTGTAAGACCTTCACTGCTTGATGAATTTATTATTGTTAAATCTCCACTTGTTGAATCAATTTTAAGCTTTTTAAAGCGAACATCCTTTATATATCCAATCCCGGAAGTTGATTCCACTTTAATCTCCATATTTTTAGGTACATAAAACACATATTTTACATTTAGATAATTAACAGAACCTTTTATTTTTTCTTCAACAGTTAACTCTCCATCTTCCTGTTTAAAATCAACAGAGTATTTGTCTTTTGGATATTTATATTTGAAGACTTTTGCTGTTAACTTACCATCTTCACTTCTCAATATACTATAATTAGAAGCAACAACTTTAAGAGATAAGGAATCAATATCCTCAAATGAATATTTTTCAACACTCTTCATGTATTCAGTCTCATCTTTGATGTTATCCGTATTAATATTAATATTTAATCCATCATCGCCAAGCAAATCTCTACCTGCCAAACTATCATTAATTTTCTCATTTAAAAAAATATTATAATTCATCTTTCTGTTTATGGCATAATGAGTGATTTTACCAGCAAGATTTCCTATAAGCTGACCAAGAAATCCCAGGTTTTTCTCTTCTCCTTCACTTTTAAGAATCAATCCTTTTTTCCCAATTTCAATTAGGTCGCCTTCTTCCGAAGTAATAAAAATTCCATTATCATCTATTTTAATAACATCGTCTCCATCTGTTATAAAAATTTTCCCATCTTTATTTAATTCCACAAAATCTTTTCCATCTTCGCTCTCTATTTTTAAGACACCATCATAAAATTTCAAATTTTGCTTATTTTTAGTAACATTAAATTCTATGTTTTCAGGAAATGCTATCTCATCAATTGTTGATTTGTCTTCCCCTGTTATTGAAATCCTGTTTCCCATTACATTTATCTTTATATTTCTTCCTTTTACTATTAAATATTCCGAATCCTGCAGTTTAACATTTTTTATTTTATCAATTTTATCAAATTCAAGTTTATAAGATTCCTGGCTTAATTTGATTTTACTCAAACCAAAAACAGGGAAAGATAATAAAAATACAATAAATACAATAAAAAATTTTTTCATATTAATCACCTCTATATTAAAAGACACATTCTATTAATAAATTGTTTCATTATAAGATATATATTTTTTTGAAAAATTTTAATTGTAGAAAATAAAATCATTTCAACCAGGATAAAGGAGATAAAGGTCTTTTTTTATGTCTAATTTCAAAATGTAAAATTGGGGCTCCATCTATTAAATTATTCCCGGTAAGCCCAATAATTTGTCCTGCATTAACTTTATTTCCTGTAGCTATTTTTAACTTAGAAAGATTTGTATATATTGTGTAATAACCATTACCATGATCAAGCATTACAGTTTTACCGAAACTAATAAAACTTTCAGCATATACGACAATACCATTTGCAACTGCACTTACAGGTGCATTATATCCAGTTTTAATATCAATACCAGAATTAGTAAAAGAAGTATTATATTTATTGTTTACTACCTTACCATAATTCTGGTAGATGGCTCCCTCAACCGGCCAGATTAAATCACCTTTTAAATTTCTGAAATTAATTTTACTTTTGTATGATACAGCTCTTTTTTCAAGTTTATCTAAAAGGCCATTTAACTTGGCTTTTCTTGACTTTAATTCCGATATTAGATTATTGTAATATTCTTTCTTATTCCTGATTTTGTTCAAGGTATTATTCCTAATATTTTTAGTTCTCAATAATTTTTTCTCGGATATTTTCATATTAAGATAGTTTAATCTTAAATTGTCTTTAATCTCTTTTTTCTTTTCTAATTTATTTTCCATTTCTTCATGTTTATTAATAACTTTATTTATGATTATATAATTATATTCTCCAAGAATTGCAAGTAAAACCATCTTTTTTTTACTCATGATACCCGTATTTGGCATGAAATCGATTATCTTATATCGTTCATGATTTATAAAACTGTCATAAAAAACATAAGATAGTACTTCTTTATATTTTTTTAATTCTTCATCAAGTTCACCAATATCCTTGGAAATAGTTTTTAAATCTGAATTTATTTTATTTAATCTTGAAGCATAATACTTTTTTTTGCTGTCAAGTGATTCAATTTGATGTCTTAGACTATTAAGATAATTTAAGATTTCTCCTTCTTTTTTTTCAAGATACTCACTCTGGGCTTTAGATTTTTTTAATCTTTCTTCTACTTCTTTTAATTTTTGTTCTTTTTCTTTAATTTGAATTTTGATATCAGGATATATATTTATTAAAAATATAAAAAAAAGTATTAGAGATATTTTTATTTTCATTTTTTAATAAAACCCG
>CAZUKV010000047.1:0-7639 GCA_964621075.1 uncultured bacterium
CAGATCATGCTATTTTATTATTAGTTTTAGTTGTAGGTGCTATATTGATTATAACTGGATCATGGTATTTCAGTTATACAAAAGAAATGAAAAATGATGAGGCTGGTAAACAGATAGGGCAGCTTATGAATGATCTCGGGGTTGATTCTATCAATAATATATCCAGTGAGAAAATATCTTTATTAGAAGATGCTGTTTCAAAATATAAGAGCACAAAAAATGGAGCTGTTTATGCATACAAATTAGGGAGTTACTTTGAAAATAATGGTAAAATTGATAAAGCTAAAGAATACTACCAAATTTCATTAGAAAATCTTAAAAATAATAATTATGTATATCATAGACTTGCAAATTTAGAGATAGATAATGAGAATTACAAAAAAGCACTTGATTATTTAAAACAGATTGATAAAAGTTATGAAATGTATGATAATATTCTTTATTTGATGTATATTAGTGCGGAAAAAGAAGGAAATAAAGAAATTGTAACTAATATAAAAAAAGAATTTGAGAAAGAGGAATATAAAGATTCTAAATATAAAAAGATGTTAAAAATTAGGGAGGCATTATGAAAAAGCTTTTATCGGGAAATGAAGCCGTAGCAAGAGGTTTCTTTGAAGCTGGCGGACATGTGGCAACTGCTTACCCGGGAACTCCAAGTACAGAAATATTAGAAAATATGGTCAAATATAAAGAAGATGTTTACTGTCAGTGGTCTCCAAATGAGAAAGTAGCACTTGAAGTTGGTATTGGTTCTTCATTTGGTGGAGGAAGAACTCTTGTAGCTATGAAACATGTAGGTGTGAATGTAGCTGCGGATCCACTTATGACGGTAACATATTCGGGAATTAAAGGGGGGTTTTTACTGGCCTGTGCAGATGATCCAGGGATGCATTCATCTCAAAATGAACAGGACAACAGATTTTATGCAAAATTTGCTAAAATGCCATTATTAGAACCATCAGATTCTCAAGAGGCAAAAGATTTTGTAAAAAAAGGGTTAGAGATAAGTGAAGAATATGATACCCCCGTTTTATTGAGATTAACAACAAGAATTTCTCATACAAAAACACTCGTGGAATTTAAAGATAGAGAGGAAAATAATGATCTAATAGGATTTGAAAAAAATCCTTCAAAATATGTAATGGTTCCTGCAAATGGTAGGAAAAGACATCCAATAGTTGAAAAAAGAACAAAAAAGTTAAAAGACTTAGCTGAAAGTATTGATATCAATTTTGCTGAAATGAATGAAACAGAGATGGGAATAATAACCAGCGGTATTGCTTATCAATATGTAAAAGAAGCTTTTCCTAAGGCAAGTGTTTTAAAACTCGGAATGGCATTTCCTTTTCCAATAAATAAGGTAAAAGAGTTTAGTAAAAAAGTAGAAAAATTATATGTTGTGGAAGAACTCGAACCATTCATGGAAGAAATAATTAAATCAGAAGGCATAGAAGTTATCGGTAAAGATTTGATTCCAAGATGTGGTGAATTGAATACATCAATAGTGAAAAAATCCATTTTAAAAAACAAAAATGAAAGTGAAGATAATCAGTTTGAAGATGTTGAAATGCCTGTGAGACCTCCGGTTTTATGTCCGGGATGCCCGCATAGAGGTGTTTTTTATACTTTAAACAAGCTAAATGCAGTGGTTACAGGTGATATTGGTTGTTATACCCTTGGTGTACAGAAACCACTTAGCGCAATGGATTCTACCATTGCAATGGGAGCTGCAATAGGTGTTAATATCGGACTTGAAAAAGTACTGGGTAAAGAATTTTCCAGAAAGTCTGTAGCTGTTATTGGAGATTCTACATTTTTGCATTCAGGTACAACAGGTTTGATGGATGCAGTTTATAATAAAGGAACAAACACAATACTTATCCTGGATAATAGAATTACTGCAATGACAGGTAGACAGGATAATCCTGCTACAGGATATAATCTGATGGGTGAAGAAACGAAACAGGTTGATTTTGTTAAATTATCAAAAGCTCTGGGTGTTGAAAGGGTTCAAATTGTTGATCCTTATGATCTGGAAGAATTGAAAAATGTAATATCTGAAGAAATGTCAAGAGAAGAAGTTTCAGTTATAATTACTAAAAGACCCTGTATGTTAATAAGAAGAATGGAATATGATATAAAGAAATATCGGGTAGATGAAGACAAATGTATAAACTGCGGTTTATGTCTAAAAGTAGGATGTCCTGCTGTAATAAAAAATGATGATGAAACAAAAGCTAAAATTGTTGAGAGTTTGTGTACCGGTTGTTCTGTTTGTGCTCAGGTTTGTCCTAAAGATGCAATCGAGATAGTTGAGTAGGAGGAAATATGAATAATATAAAAAGTATACTTTTAACTGGTGTTGGAGGACAGGGAGTTTTAACAGCGAGTGAAATACTTTCCGATGCTTTAATAGATGAAGGATATGATGTAAAAAAAGCAGAAGTTCACGGAATGAGTCAGCGTGGTGGAAGTGTTAATTCTCATTTGCGTTATGGAGAAAAAGTATATTCTCCCCTTATTGAGGAAGGAACCGCTGATGTAATACTTTCTTTTGAAATTTTAGAAGCAATTCGATTTTCAAAATACTTAAAAGATGATGGTAAGCTTGTTATAAATAATCTTAAAGTTATCCCCAACTCAGTTTATTTTAGCGATGTGAAATATCCAAAAAATCCTGAAAAAGCATTAGAAAAAGTTTATAAAAATAAATTGAATCTTTTTGATGCTTTTAAAATAGCGAAAGATTGTGGAAATATCAGATTTGCAAATGTAGTTATGCTTGGTGCAATTTCTCAAATTATGAATATTTCTGATGAAAGCATGGAAAAAGCGATTGAAAATAGGGTTCCGAAAAAAACTATTGAAGGAAATTTAAAAGCTTTTAAAAAAGGGAAGGAGCTTGTTTCCCAATAATGAAAAAATTAGAATACTACTCTTACTCAAAAGAAGATTTAGATAATTCCCGCTGGTGGTGGAGTATCTTTTGTTATGGTTGGGTTTTTTCACTCATTCCTTTTTTGATTTACTCCAATCGAAACAAATTTATTTACCATCATGCAAGACAGGGGGTTGTTCAGTTTGTATTAATCATTGTATCACTATTATTTCTGACAATTCCTACATTTGGAGAATTATTATTTTTAGTTTATTTAATGCTCAATTGTTCAATATCAATAATAGGAATTATTTTATACAATAAAAATTTAATTTATGAATTTCCTGGTATAGGCTTTCTTGCAAAAAAAATTAAAGTTTCAAAATTTGACTGATATTATTGTGGGTATAATGAAAAAATTGCTATTATCTGTTTTTGTATTTTTTATAATAATTACAAGTATAAACAGTAATGATATTTCCTGGGGAGAAAACTTTTATTCATATTCAAGCAAAGCCATTGCTACAGGTACAACTTTTACCAGGGATATTTCTTCAGCATACATAACACCTTCAATAATTGATACAGGTGGACTATACTTTTCAACTTCACTTCTTAAAAAAGATATAAAAAATTATTATTTATCATACCGTTATAATTCATTTATTTTTGATATTTTTTATTATGACTGGGGAAGTTTTGATTATCGGAATGAATATGGTGAGAATTTGGGGAAATATTATGCCCAAAATTCTTCTTTTTCTATCAGTTATCAGTTTAGATATAAAAATTTTTCTTTTGCTCCACAACTGAGATATAACTTAAAGGAGATTGGGAATATTAAAAAGACAAAACTTTTTGTTATTCCATCAGTTTCTTATTCGTTTAAAAAATATCATATTGAAACCGGATTTACTGTTCAAAATATTTATAACCAGGATTTTTCAACATTTATTATTTACAGTCAGAATAGGTATGATTTAAAAATCAGGAGTGATTATTTAAATAAGAAATTTATAAATAATTTTGGGATTAATTATTATTTCAATAAAGAAAAAAATTATTCAATTGGAGTAGGATTATCAAATAATAATTTTACTACAGGATTTGGAATACAAAATAATGGGTTATACTTTAATTATGGATTAAAAATAGAAAATGAGAATATATTTATAAATTCATTTTCTTTAAAAATAGATATGTAGGTGTATAAAATGTCAATAGATAATATTAGAAATTTTTCAATAATTGCTCATATTGATCATGGAAAGTCGACGCTGGCTGACAGGATACTGGAATATACACATACCATTGAAAAAAGAGATATGAAGGAACAATTTTTAGATTCAATGGATATTGAAAGAGAACGGGGTATAACTGTAAAGGCTCAGGCAATTAGGATTGATTATAAAGGATATAAATTACATTTAATAGATACTCCTGGACATGTAGATTTTTCCTATGAAGTTTCAAGGGCTCTAAAAGCCTGCGAGGGAGCTCTTCTTGTTATAGATGGTTCTCAGGGGATACAGGCTCAAACAATGGCCAATACTTATCTGGCAATGGAAAATGATGTAACAATAATTCCTGTCATAAATAAAATCGATCTCCCCAGTGCAAATATTGAAGATACACAGCAGGAAATTTATGAAGAACTGGGATATGAAAAAGATGAGATTGTTTTAGCCAGTGCAAAGGATGGTATTGGAATTGAAGATATCTTAAATGAAATAATAAAAAAAGTTCCTCCACCATCAGGAAGTTCTGAAAATAAATTAAAAGCACTTATTTTTGATTCACATTATGATAGTTATAAAGGTGTTATTTTATATATAAGAGTAATTGATGGAGAGATAAAAAAAGAAGACTTTATATATTTAATGGGAAGTCAGTCCAAATATGAGGTTCACGAAGTTGGTATATTTCAACCTAAAATGAAAAAAGTTGATAGCCTAACTGCAGGGGATGTTGGTTATATTACTGCAGGTATCAAGGATATATCCAAGGCAAAGGTTGGAGATACAATTACTGATGCAAATAACAAAATAGCAGAACCACTGCCCGGATATAGAGAAATGATACCCATGGTTTATTGTGGAATGTATCCAACGGATAATGATAAATATAATGATTTGAGAGATGCACTTGATAAATTAACATTGAATGATGCTGCTTTAAAATTCGAACCTGATACATCAGAAGCACTTGGTTTTGGATTTCGGGTTGGATTTTTGGGACTATTGCACATGGAAGTAACACAGGAAAGATTGGAAAGAGAATTTGATATAGATCTTGTTATCACAACTCCAAATGTTGTATATAAAGCACATTATGAGGATGAAGGTGAAGTGGAAATACATAATCCGGCACAACTTGATCAGAGCAGACTGGAATATATTAAAGAGCCCTATGTTAAAGCTGAAATAATAACCCCTTCGAAATATATTGGTCCCATAATGAAACTATGTACCGATAGGAATGCAGATCACAAAGGCATGGAATATTTAAGCTGTGAAAGGGTTTTAATAAAATTCGAAATACCTTTAAGACAGATTATATTTAATTTTTATGATAGACTGAAATCAGTTAGTTCCGGATATGCTTCTCTGGATTACGATTTTATTGGGTATAAAGAGTCAGACCTTGTTAAATTAACCATACTTGTAAATGAAGAACCTGTAGATGCTTTGACCACAATTGTTCATGAAGATGATTCTTATTATAAAGGAAGAGAGCTTGTGAGAACTTTAAAAAAACATATACCAAGGCAGATGTTTAAAGTTCCTATACAGGCTGCAATTGGAAATAAAGTAATCAGCAGAGCTACTGTAAAAGCTTTAAGAAAAAATGTAACTGCAAAATGTTATGGTGGAGATATATCAAGAAAGAAAAAATTGCTTGAAAAACAAAAAGAAGGTAAAAAAAGAATGAAAAAAGTGGGTTCTGTAGATATTCCACAGGAAGCTTTTTTATCAATACTTGAGGTTGATAGTGAATAGAAAAAAAATATTCATCGTTATTGTTACAATTATAATTTTTCTTTTTTCCTGCAAGAAAACCAGTAAAATCTGGCAGTATAATCTTGGAGAAACATTAAAAGTACAGACTATTCCTCTTTTTGTTAAAGAAAATAACATTATTGTTACCTGGAGGGTGGACATTGTAGAATTAGAAAATAGTAATGAAAACAGCAGATATGTAGTTCCAAAGGTTAAAACAATTAAACCCGGTATAAGTATGAAACTTCAAAACAAAGAATTTCAGGCTAAATTAGTTGCTGTAAATTATCAAAATGGAGAAGAAGTTTGGAAAACAGAAAAAATTGGGGAATCAGATCAAAATTTATCATCCCCTGTTTATTATGATGGCAAAATTTATGTTGGTAGTGACAATAATAAAATTTATGAAATTGATTCTCAAACCGGAAAAATATTATGGAGTTATGATACAGGCAGCTGGATTTATGCAACACCTTTTGTTAATGAGGAATTTATTTTGATAGGAAATGAAGATGGGTTCTTATATTTATGGAGAAGGGATAGCAAGGAATTAATCTTTAAGAAGAAGCTTGGATATATAGAAAAGAAATCATATATATACAAAAATAATATTTATAGTGTTGTTAATAATATTATATATGAAATTGATTTCGAAGGAAATATTACAAATAAATATAAAGTAATGGATAGTTATTTAAATTTTTCAAATGAAGAAGTCATGGGGGCTCAGATAGTATCAAAGCTGGAATTTTTTGATAATTACTGTTTTTTTACTGCTAAAAGTGAATATTTATATAAATTAAATTTAAAAACAGGTAATATAACATGGAAAAAAGAAATAGATTTATCATTTTCTAATCCATTATATAAAAACAAAAAAATATATCTTGGAACAAAAAATGGAGTTGTAGAAATTGATTCTATTGATGGAGATATATTGAATCATTTTGAAACAAGTAATAGATGGATAGATTTTAATATGCGTTTCCGAAATGGAGGTCCGGTAAATGGCAGTCTAATGATAGAAAATAATTATCTTTATTTTGGGTCTTACGATTATTCATTGTATAAATATAATTTAGAAAATAAAAAATTAGTATGGCAATATAAAATTAAACATCATATTGATAGAACCGGTCCTATATCGGTAAACAAATATATTTGTTTTGGTGCAGATAGCCATCATCTTTATCTTGTAGAAAAATAAATAATATGGGTCTTGGATTATATATTCATATTCCTTTTTGTGAAAAGAAGTGTTATTATTGTAATTTCTATTCAATTACAGGATTTAGTCAAAATATAGTTGATAAATATTTTGATAGACTCAAAGAAGAATTATCTGAATATAATAGTGAAGAAATAGATTCTATTTATCTGGGTGGAGGCACACCTTCAGTAATAGCCTATGAAAAATATTTTGATTTAATGAGTTATTTAGAAAGTAATTTTACATTAGATTTAAAGGAGTTCACGTTTGAATATAATCCAATTCATTTTGATATTGATTATTTGAATAAAATTTATGATTTGGGAGTAACGAGAATCTCTTTTGGTGTTCAATCTTTCATTGATAAAAAATTAGAATTGCTTGGAAGATTACACAGGTTTTCTGATTTAAAAAAAATATTTAAAAACCGGGATCTATTTAAAAATATATCTATTGATTTAATATTTGGTTTGAAAAAAGATTTTCGGCTGATCAAAAAAGATTTAAATTATATTAAAAAATTAGAACCGGAGCATTTATCAATTTATA
>CAZUKV010000048.1:0-7496 GCA_964621075.1 uncultured bacterium
TTGAGATAGCTGTTTCAGGAAGACATAATATTTTGATGGTTGGACCGCCAGGTACCGGAAAAACCATGATTGCAAAAAGAATTCCTTCAATCTTGCCCTTGCTAAACAGAGATGAAGCACTTGAGGTAACTAAAGTATATAGTGTAGCAGGATTACTTCAGAAAAAAACACCAATTCTGGTTAACAGGCCTTTTAGGGATCCCCATCACACGGTCAGTGATATAGGATTAATAGGCGGAGGTAGAAGTCCCAGTCCTGGAGAAATTAGTCTTGCCCATAAAGGGATTCTGTTTTTGGATGAACTTCCTGAATTTAATAAAAAAAGCATTGAAGTTTTAAGACAGCCAATAGAAGATGGAAATATAATTATAACCAGGGCAGATTATACTGTGGATTATCCATCTGATTTCTTGCTTGTAGGAGCAATGAATCCCTGTCCCTGTGGATATCTTGGAGATGAAGAGAAAGAGTGCAAATGTTCTGTGGGAGATATTAAAAGATACAGGAGAAAAATATCTGGACCAATTTTAGATAGAATTGATTTACAGGTAGAGGTGCCCAGGTCATCTTATGATGAATTAAAAGGTGATTGGAAGGCAGAAAAATCAAGTGTTATTAGAAATAGAGTTATTGAAGTTCAAAAAATCCAAAATAAAAGGTTTATAAATGAGAAAATTAATTATAATTCTGAAATGAGTTCCACACTTGTTAAGAAATATTGCAAAATGAATGAACCAGCAGAAAAGATATTTAAAAGTGCAATTGAAGAATATTCTCTTTCGGCAAGGTCCTATTTTCGAATATTAAAGGTTGCAAGAACAATTGCTGACATGGAAAAAAATACTGATATAAGTGTAAATAATATTGCTGAAGCTATTCAGTATAGAAGAGGCATGGACGAAGTTTATTATTAAATTATAAAGGAGGAAGAATGAAAGTTTTAGCTATTAATCCAGGATCTACTTCCACAAAAATTGCTGTTTATGATAATATGGATATAATGGTTGAAAAAACTATTAGACATGATGCAGAAAAAATCAAATCATTTGAAAAAGTGGTTGATCAATTTGAGTTTAGAAAAGAGATTATTGAAAATACTTTAAAAGATGCTGATATTAATCTTGAAGATCTGGATGCAGTTGTAGGCAGAGGTGGATTAATGAAACCTATTAAAGGTGGTGTTTATACTGTTAATGAAAAAATGCTTGAGGATTTATCTGATAGAACACTCTGGGGAAGAGAGCATGCGTCAAATTTAGGTGCTTTTTTATCTAAAGCTATTGGTGATATAGTCAATATCCCTTCATTTATTGCTGATCCGGTAACTGTTGATGAAATGAAAGATATTGCCAGAGTATCTGGTGTTCCCGAAATAGAAAGAGCTTCATTATTTCATGCTTTGAATATTAGAAAGTGTATCAGAGAAACCTCCCAAAAAATTGGTAAGAAAAAAGAGAATTCAAATTTTGTTGTTATTCACATGGGGGGCGGAATATCAGTAGTTGCAGTAGAAAATGGAGAGTGTGTTGATGTAAATAATGCTCTTTTAGGTATGGGACCTTTTTCTCCACAAAGAGCAGGTGCTCTGCCAATTGGAGATTTAATTAATATTTGTTACAGCGGCGAATTTGAAAAAAAAGAACTGGAGTATAAACTTGTCAAAAATAGCGGGTTAACTGCTTATACGGGAACAGACAATGGTTCAGAACTTGAAAAAAGAGCAGCTGATGGGGATATAGAAGCGGAAAAAGCATTGCAAGCAATGGGGTATCAAATTGTTAAGGAAGCTGGAGGTATGGCTGCAACTTTGAAAGGTAAAATAGATGGAATAATTTTTACCGGTGGACTTGTATATGCACAGAAAATATTGATGCCTTATTTGAAAGAACATCTTGACTATCTTGGCGAATTTTTTGAATACCCAGGTGAAAAAGAAATGGAAGCTCTTGCAGAAGCAGGTTTAATGGTTTTAAAAGGTGAAGAAAATCCTAAAGTTTATAAATGATAGAGAAGGAGGAGAGATGATAAAAAGTTTTGATAAATTAGAAGAAATTGCTAAAAAAGAAAAATCAAAAAAAATAGCAGTTGCAAATGCTGAAGAAAGAGATGTATTGTGTGCTGTAGTAAATGCTGCTAACCAAAACATTGCCAGACCCATTTTAGTTGGTAATGAAGAAGGTATTAAAAAGATAGCAAAGGAAGAGGGCCTTGATCTTTCAAAGTGTATTTTTGAAAATTTAAAAGGTTCAGAAAAAGAGATTTCTAAGAGAACAGTGGAGTTGATTAAAACAGGTAAAGCTGATGTTTTGATGAAAGGTAAAGTTTCAACATCAAAAATAATGAAAGCTGTATTGAATAAAGAAAAAGGTTTAAGAGGTCCCGGTATTTTATCACATATTACAATTATGGAACTTGAAAAATATCATAAACTTCTGGTAATTACAGATGCAGCTATAAATATTTATCCGGATTTAAAAACTAAAATTGCGATGATCAAGAACTCTGTTTCTGTATCTAAAAAACTGGGTGTGGATATTCCAAAAGTAGGGGTTGTTGGTGCAGTAGAAAAGGTAAATCCTGAAGCAATGCCAAATACAGAAGATGCAGCAGTTTTATCAAAAATGGCAGATAGAGGTCAAATAAAAGGATGTTTGATTGATGGTCCTTTTGCACTTGATAATGCAATTTCTTCAAAAAGCTGTGAGGTAAAAGGTATTGATACTGAAGTTGGTGGAGATGCTGATATTTTATTACTTCCTGATATTGAAGCAGCTAATATAATGTATAAAACTATTGCATATTTAACAGATAATCAGATGGCCGGAGTAGTTGTAGGAGCACAGGTACCAATGATTCTAACATCAAGATCGGATAAGGATAGGATTAAATATTTATCAATTTTAAGTGGAGTTTCACTGGTATAATATTACATAGAAGCTGTTGTTAATTTGATTTAAAATTAGAAACTAAAGAGTGAGCAAAATATCTTGGGTCCCAAACCTTTGGGGCCTTTTTTTATAAAACCTAAATCAGTTTGTTTTTTTTTCTTCAATTATTGATATTAACTGTTATAATGTCGGCACATCAGTATATTTAAAGGAGGAGTATATGCTTAATACATTACGTTCAAAACAAAAAGCTATTTTATGGGTGACAGTTGTTATTGTTGGTTCTGCTTTTGTATTTTTTGGTGTTGGAGGGGGAGGCGCTCCCGGATCCCAGCAAAAAAATGTTGCAGAAGTTAATGGTGAGAAAATCTCATATGAAGATTTTAGTTATTCTTATAATCAGTTGTATAAAAAGCAGATTGAAATGTATGAAAAATACATGGGATATGTTAATTCTAAAATGAGAGAAAATCTCGGAAACAGAATCAAGTCACAGGTTTTAAATGAATTAATAAATAAAGAATTATTGATTCAAAAAGCTGCTGAAATTGGTTTATATGTATCGGTGGATGAAATTAAAAATGTAATTCAACAGAATCCATATTTTCAGGAAAATGGAACTTTTAATGAAAAAAAATGGAATGAGTGGATTAATAAAGTTCCTGAAAATTCTTTAGCTAAATATGAAAAGAATATAAGAGAACAGATTATGGTAAATAAGATGGTATCTAATTTAAGAAACCGTGTTTCTGTTTCTGATAAGGAAATCAAGGACTATTATTTGAACAAGAATAAAAAGATATCATTTGATTATGCAACTTCAGAAATTGATGAATATTATTCGAAAGTAGAGGCAACAGAGTCAAATCTAAAAGAATATTACAAGGTGAAAAAGGAAAAATATCGTGTTCCTCAAAAAGTTGATATTAGTTATGTGGTTGTTAATCCGTATCAATTGTTAAGAAACTATGATGTATCGGATAAAGAAGCACAAGCTTATTATGACAGCAATAAGAAGAAATATCAAAAAGAAGAAGAAGTAAAAATCCAATATGTTAAAGTTAATATATCGGATTATCTTGATAGAGTAAGTGTATCAAATCAGGATATTAGAAATTATTATACTAATCACAGGGATGAATTTGAAACCGGTAAAAGGATAAGATTTGATCTTTCATATATAAATTCTGAGAGATACTTAGATGATATTGATGTAACAGAAAAAGAAGTAAAGGAATATTATCAAAGGAATAAGGAAGATTTTAAAATAAAAGCACAGGCAAGGGCAAAACATATTATTTTTAGAACAAATGAAAATGAAACTAAAAATAAAGAAAAAAGAGCTCAGGCAAAAGATGTTTTAAGAAGATTAAAAGAAGGCGAAGATTTCGAAAAACTTGCACGTAAATATTCTGAAGGCCCTACTAAAGTTAAAGGTGGAGACCTTGGTTATTTTACAAGGGGAGAAATGGTTAAAGAGTTTGATAAAATTGTTTTTGAAGATTTAGATATTGGTGAAATAAGTAATATCGTTGAATCGAGATTTGGATATCACATAATAAAATTAATTGATAAAAATGATAAGCATTATGCTGATTATAAAAATGATGAGTCAGTATATAATAGTATAGAAGAAAAAGTTAAAAAGCAAAAAGCTATTGCAATATTAAAAGAAAAGAAAGAACAAATTGATGATATGGTGGCTCAAAATGGCTCTTTTAATAATATTGCAAAAGAACATGATATGCAAAAAGAGCAAACCGGATATTTAACAAAAAAAGAATTCATGAATGATATAATAAAAGATATCCAAACAGCAGGAAGTTTTTATAACACCTCAACTAACGAGATGAAGACTGTAATTACACATGATAGGTTGTATTTAATTTCTCCAGAATCAATACAGGAGAATTATATTAAGAAATTGAACAGTCCTGAAGTTGTTAGTACAATTAGAGAAAAAATAAAAGAACAGAAAGCTTTTGATTTAGCTGAAAAAAGAATTAAAAAATATTATGAAGAGTTTGAAATTTCAGGTGTTGAAAATTTTCAAAAAAAAGCTAATGAATTAAATTTAAAAACATACCCTACTGGATTTTTTGAATTTTCAAGAAATACTTATATACCTGGAATAGGGAGAAAGCAAAATGTTTTGAGTACTGCTTTTGGTCTTGAATATACCGATATTTCTAAACCGGTAAAAATAGATGATGGATTTATTTTAATGCGTCTTGTTAACAGGAGAAATGGGTATATTCCTTCTTATAATGAAGCATCTCATGAAGTTAAAAGAGATTTAAAATTAGCTAAATCACGTGAAAATTTAGATGATATAGTTTCAAACTTGAAGAAAAAAGTAAAAAAGGAAGGATTCGATAATTCTCTTGTAAAGAAATATAATTTGAAGAAAATGGTAAAAAATGGAATCACAAGAGAAAATTTTGATTTTTTACGTATTAATGATAATGAGGAAAAAACTGATCTAATTAAGAAAATTTATAAAAGCGATAAAGGAAATATTATTGATTTTGTATGGGGAGAAAATATTGCTTATTTAATAAAAGTTGAAGATAACAATGATTCTTACATTAAAAAATTTAAAAAAATAAAAAATGAATTAGAAAAAGAATATAAATTCAACAAAGCTAAAGAGATTGCCATGAAGGATATAAAAAATAAAACTTTTTCTAAAGTTGAATCAGCTTCTGTAAAAAAAGGAACGGGAGATTTCAGTGCAGAAGAATTGAAAAATATTGCAGAATCTGTTTTGGATAATAAATATTTAATAGAAAGAAAGAATTCTATTGTCTATGTTAAAAATATTAAAATTATAAAAGAATCATTTGATAGTTTGAATGATGGAAAAATAGCATCAATAAAAAACGAACTTATCAAGCAGAAAACAGGTGAATATGTAAATAAATGGTTTAAAAATCAAAGAGAAAAAAGTGACATCAAGATTTATTTAAATTGAAAAGTTATATGGAATAGAAATTAAAAAGGGCGTGTTTTACACGCCCTTTTTTTTTATTTAAGATATTAGAAAAGGGAAATTATCTTAAATCTATTAAAATATCCTTGTATTCATCTTTTAATTGATTTAAAGCTCTTATTTCATTCTGTCTTACTGCTTCTGATGATATTCCGAGCATTTCACCGATTTCTTTTAATGAATGTTTCTCTCCATCAATAAATCCATATCTATATTTAATAATAAATTTCTTTTTTTCCGGTAATTTGTTTAATATTTTATTAATTATATCCGATTTTTCAGTAAGAGCAGCATCCTCAGCAGGGGTGGTGTCTTCAACTTCGAGAATATTTTCTAATTTAGAAAATTCTGGATCATCTTTAATTGGTGCTTCCAGAGAAAAATAGGAGTTAGGAATTTGATTTTTAAGTTTATTGTAATCCGCCTGTTCTTTATTATCAAAATCTTTATCAGAATATTTATATTTAAAATATTTTCTCATTTTATTAACAGGTATTCTTATTAAATTTTTCTTGTTATATATTGCTCTTTGAATTTGATTTCTGATCCACCAGCATGCGTAGGTTGAAAACTGATATCCAAGATCAGGATTAAATTTTTTAGCTGCTTTAATAAGGCCAATGTTACCCTCCTGAATTAAATCCTCAAATGGAAAACCGCTTTTTGTATATTTTTTTGCTATTGATACTACTAATTTTAAGTTAGCTTCAACAACATCATTATAGTCTTCAGGTTTCTCAGCTTTTCTAATATCTTTTTTTAAATGTTCGAAACTCATTTCTTTAGTTTTGGAAACATCGTTAAAATATTTATTAAGCATACCGACCCCTTTCTTTCATTCATTGGTATAGTTATATTGCAAGAACTGTTCCAGAATGAAATATCCTTTATTAACGGGGAGTTTTATAATGCAGGTAGAACTACAAGTTGTAAAAAAGTATAAATTGTTGTAAAAAAGTGTAAGTATTGCAGTATAAATGAATAAGATTCATTATATTGATAAAAAGTGAATTTTTTCTTGACCTGATATAATTGATATCTTATAGTTCTTAGGTGTATGAAAATTGATTTGCGAAAAGCTAAAAGCGAACGACTGTTCGTTAAAGAAAATATTGATTTAGATCTTGATGTGGTTGAAAACCCTGCAAAGGTAGATCTAAATATATATGAATCTAACAATATTTTTGTTATTAGGGGTAAAATATTTGTGACACTCAATTTGGAGTGTTCAAGATGTTTGAAGATTTTTCAAAGAGATGAAGAGATTCCTATCTTTTTGGTCTTTAAAACAGAAGAATATGCTCCAAAGGGGAAAAAGGAAAAGGAAGTTGAGATTGATGAGGATAATATCAATACTATCTTTATTGATGATACAATTGTTGATATTAAAAAGTTCCTCAAAAATGAAATATTACTTCAGATTCCTATAAAACCTCTATGTAGAGATGATTGCGAGGGTTTATGTCCTATTTGTGGGCAGAATTTGAATGAAGGGACATGTGACTGTCACAAAGAGAAAACAGATGAGAGAATGAAAAAGTTACAACAGATAAAAGAAGAGATGTTTGGTAAAGAAGGAGGATAATTATGGCTGTACCTAAGGGAAAAGTTTCAAA
>CAZUKV010000049.1:0-7470 GCA_964621075.1 uncultured bacterium
AATCTGTATTCAAAGATGCCTTTGTTATACCTAAAAGTACCGGTTTAGCTGTAGCGGGTTCTTTACCTTCAGATATTAATTTTTCATTTGCCTGCATGTAGCTGTTTCTATTTATTAATTCCTTAGGCATGAAATATGAATCTCCCGGATCCTTAATTGAAACTTTTCTTGTCATTTGCCTGATTACAAGTTCAATATGCTTATCATTAATTTCAACACCCTGGATTCTATATACTTCCTGAATTTCATTTAGTAGATATTTCTGAACAGCAGTCAATCCCTTAACCTTTAATATATCATGAGGATTGATATTCCCTGATGTTAATCTATCTCCAGATTTAACTGTATCTCCAGGGTTTACAAGGATCTGTTTTCTTAGAGGTATTTTATATTTTTTCTTGTCTCCAAACTCATTTTTAACAGTAATTATCCTTTTCCCTCTTGATATTTTTCCATACTCTACTCTACCATCTATTTCAGTAATAAATGCTTTAACATTTCTTTTTGGTTTTCTTGCTTCAAATAGTTCTGTAATACGTGGCAAACCACCTGTAATATCTTTTGTCTTACCAACCTGTCGCGGTGTTTTTGCTATTAAATCTCCAGCTTTAATCTCATCACCCTCATCAACTATTAAGTATGCTCCAACAGGTAAATAATAAAGACTTCTCTTTTTGGTATCTTCTTTATCATTTTTTTTCTTTTTACTCTTTTTCTTTCTACTCTTCTTCTCTTCACTTTCAATAATAACCCTTGGATGTAACTTTTTAGATTTATCCTCAACTATAACTCTCTGAATAGTTGCTGTAGATGAGTCCATTACCTCATCAAGTGTTTTTCCTTCAATTATATGTTTGAAATCAACTTTACCATCTTTTTCTGCAATGATAGGTCTAATAAATGGGTCCCATTCAAATAATACATCTCCCTTTTTAACTTTATCTCCATCCTTTACCTCAAGTTTTGCTGCATATGGAACCTCATATTGAGATCTTTTATTGTTGTTTTTATCATATAAGAACAATTTACCGGATCTATTTGTAACAACAATATTTCCATTTTTATCTTTTACAGTTGATATATCTTTTAATTTTACATGTCCTGTCACTTTTGCAGATACTTCAGATTCCTCTGCAACTCTTGATGCAGACCCTCCAACGTGGAAAGTTCTTAGTGTTAACTGAGTTCCAGGTTCTCCAATTGATTGAGCAGCCAGAATTCCAACAGCCTGACCAACTTCAACATCCTTTTTACTTGTTAAATCATGTCCATAACATCTGGCACAAACACCTTTTTTACTTTCACATGTAAGTACAGACCTTACATAAACGGTTTCAATTCCTACTTCCTCAATCTTTTTAGCATCAGAAACAGAAATAATTTCACCGGATTTTACAATATATTTACTTGGTTCTTCTGGGTCTTCAATATCATGAAGTGATATTCTTCCTTTAATTCTTTCAGATATTGGAATAATTACTTCTTCACCATCTTTTAATGCACCAATTTCTATTCCTCTTACAGTTCCGCAGTCATCTTCTCTAATTACTATCTCCTGAGAAACATCTACAAGTTTTCTTGTAAGATATCCAGCATCAGCAGTCTTAAGAGCTGTATCAGCAAGTCCTTTTCTTGCTCCGTGAGATGAAATGAAATACTGAAGAACACTCAGTCCTTCTCTGAAACTGGCAAGTATTGGGTTTTCAATAATCTCACCTACACCACCTGTAAGCTTCTTCTGTGGTTTCTGCATCAATCCCCTCATACCTGCTAACTGAGAAATCTGTGTTCTTGAACCCCTTGCTCCAGAATCCATCATCATGTAGATTGGATTAAATCCTTTTTTATCATTTGCCATCTTTTCAATCATTTCATCTGTAAGCTCTTCATCAGCATGTGTCCATTCTTCAATTATCATATTATAACGTTCTGTTTCTGTAATATATCCATTTCTATAATTATCCCAGTATTTATCAACTTTTTTCTGAGTTTTTTCTATTAATTCACTCTTGATATCCGGTGTTACCAGATCATCCATTGAGAATGTTGTTCCAGAAAGTGTAGAATACTTAAACCCTACCTCTTTCATGTTATCAAGTGTTTCTGCAAGAGTATTATTATTTACATTCTTAACAAGTTCTGAAGATACATTATTTATAGTCTTTTTATCAAGAATTTCATTTATATATCTAAACCCTTCGGGTAAAACTTTATAATTAAATATTACCCTTCCTGTTGTTGTATAATCTTTCCACTTATCTACATTCTTAATATCTTCTAATTTCCACTTGTCACTTTCTTTTATCTTATTAATTCCTTTTACTTTTATCTTAGCATGAATAGAAAGACTTCTATTTTCAAATGCTATCATAACCTCTTTCATGGAATTAAATATTTTTCCTTCACCTTTTTGGTCTTTTTTCTCTTTTGTAATATAGTAAAGTCCAAGCACCATGTCCTGGGTTGGTGTAGCAACCGGTTCACCATGGGCAGGTTTCAAAATATTATACTTAGACAGCATTAAAGTTCTTGCTTCTATTTGAGCTTCTTTGGAAAGCGGTAAGTGAACTCCCATCTGATCACCATCAAAATCGGCATTATATCCAGGACATACAAGAGGATGTATTTTAATAGCTTTTTCCTCTATCAAATGCGGCATGAAAGCCTGAATACTTAATTTGTGAAGTGTCGGAGCTCTATTAAGTAAAACAGGGTGATCTTCAATTATTTCATCCAGATACTTCCATACTTCCGGTGATGCCTGTTCTAAAATTTTTCTTGCTCCTTTAAGTGTATCAACCATATTTTCTTCAATTTTATTAAGAAGAAATGGTTTAAAAAGTTCTAATGCCATTTTCTTTGGGATCCCACATTGGTGTAATTTTAATTTCGGATCAACAACTATTACAGATCTTCCAGAATAATCAACACGTTTTCCAAGAAGATTTTGTCTAAATCTTCCCTGTTTACCCTTCAGCATGTCAGACAATGATTTTAAAGGTCTGTTCTGAGTACCTGTAACAGGTCTTTTCCTTCTACTGTTATCAAATAGAGCATCTACTGACTCCTGAAGCATTCTTCTTTCATTTTTTAAAATTATTTCTGGAGCATTCAATGTCATCAATTTTTTTAATCTATTATTTCTGTGTATTACTCTTCTATATAAATCGTTGAGATCCGAGGTTGCAAATTTCCCGCCTTCAAGCGGAACAAGAGGTCTTAAATCCGCCGGTATTACCGGCACTACCTCAAGTATCATCCAGCTGGGTTTTATATTTGCATCTTTTAACTGCTTAATTAGACGCATTCTTTTTAAAATCTTCTTTTTCTTCTGTTTTGATCCGGTTTCCTGTAATTTTTGTTTTTCTACCAAAAACTCATGTTCAAGATCATACTTTTCCAAAACCTTCTTAAGCGCTGGAGCTCCCATTTCAGCTTCAAAAGATTCTTCTCCATATCTCTCTATTAATTCTTCATATTCTTTTTCTGTAAGAATTCTCTTTTTCATTATTGGGTTCATTTTTCCTGTTTCTGGATCCGTCTCAAATTCTACCAGTTCAGGAACATCACCGGGATCGGTAACAAAATATTTATCATAATAAATTATAGATTTAACATTTTTACTTTTTAATCCCAGTAAGAGGCCCAATCTATTTGGCAGGTTTTTAAAAAACCATATATGAGCTACCGGTGTGACAAGGTCAATGTGTCCCATTCTTTTACGTCTTACCTTTGATTCTGTTACCTCCACACCACATCTATCACAAATTATACCCCTGTTTTTCTTCTTTTTATATTTTCCACATGAACACTCATAGTCCTTAACAGGTCCAAATATTCTTTCACAAAATAAACCATCTCTTTCAGGTTTTAAAGTTCTATAATTAATCGTCTCAGGTTCTGTAACTTCTCCATAGGACCAGGATTTAATCTGCTCCGGAGATGCAACAGATATCCTAATTGCATCGAAATCATTTGTTGATTTTGGGAATACTTTTTTCAATGTAATCCTCCCCTTTTTTTAATTATTTTCTTTCAAAAAATCGATATTCAAACACAGTCCTTTTAGTTCATTCACAAGAACGTTAAATGATTCTGGAATACCCGGTTCTGTCGGACTTTGATCTCTTATAATTGCTTCATACATCTTGGTCCTACCTTCTACATCATCAGATTTGACAGTCAACATTTCTCTTAGCATATATGAAGCTCCATATGCTTCAAGAGCCCATACTTCCATTTCTCCAAATCTCTGTCCACCAAACTGAGCTTTTCCACCAAGTGGTTGCTGTGAAACAAGAGAATAAGGTCCTGTAGCTCTTGCATGTAATTTATCATCAACTAAATGATGTAGTTTCATCATATAAATATAACCAACAAGAACTCTTTCATCAAAAGGTTCACCAGTATAACCATCATACATTGTAGTTTTTCCATCTTCAGGTAATTCTGCTTTTTTTAACCACTTCTGAATATCACCTTCTGTTGCACCATCAAAAATTGGAGTTGCAACTTTATATCCAAGTTTTTCAGCAGCCCATCCAAGATGAGTTTCCAAAATCTGTCCTACATTCATCCTTGAAGGCACTCCAAGTGGATTTAATAAAACATCAACAGGTCTACCATCTTCCAGGTATGGCATATCTTCTTCAGGTAAAAGTTTTGAAACAACACCTTTATTACCATGTCTTCCTGCCATTTTATCACCAACAGCAATTGTTTTTTTGTTTGCTATATATACTTTTACAGATTTAATAACTCCCGGTTTCAATTCATCACCCTGAAGTAATTTTTTCCACTGTTTTTCTCTCCACTTGATAACTTCTCTTCTTTTTTCTTCAACTGTGTCATTTAATTTTTTTAATTTATTTAATATTTCAGCTTTTAATGCTTTCTTCTCAATAATTAATTTATCTATTCTCTTTATATTAACATCTTCTTCTTTTAACTTTGTTCCTTTTTTGCCGATCATATTGATTTTCTTTGTCAATTTTTTACCAATCAATATGCTTTTTAATAATTCTGTTTTCCTTTTTTCAATTAAGTTTAATCTCAAATGTTGTTCTCTTTCTATTCTATCGATGTCATCTTTTCTCTCTTTTCTTATTACATCTTCCATGTCTTCAGTTTGTTTTCTTGTAAAGACTTTTACATCAATAACTTTACCCCTTACTCCTGGCGGTACCCTTAAAGAAGCATCCTTAACATCTTCAGCAATTTTACCAAAAATTGCTCTAAGCAACTTCTCTTCAGGTGTTAATTCTGATTTACCTTTAGGAGTAACTTTACCAACAAGAATATCACCAGGTTCGACATAACTACCTACTCTGATAATACCACTTTCATCTAAATCTTTTAACATGTCATCCATAACCTGAGGGATATCTCTTGTTATCTCTTCTCTTCCTAATTTGGTTTCTCTTGCTTCAACTTCTAATTCTTCTATATGAATAGAATCAAAAATATTATCCTTAACCAATCTTTCACTCAAAACAATAGCATCTTCATAGTTATATCCACGCCATGGCAAAAATGCTACAAGAAGATTTTGCCCAAAAGCTGCTTCTCCACCCTGTGTACCAAAACCCTCAGTTAAAGGATCTCCCTTATCTACTTTTTGCCCTACATCCACTATTGGTCTTGTAGTAATACAGGTTGCATTATTTGACCTTCTATATTTATCTAAATAATATATATCTCTACCCATATTTTTACCGAAATCAGAATCGATATCATCAAGATCAATACTATCTTCATCAGCTTTTATAACGATTAAGTTAGCTGTAACTTTCTCAACAACACCTTTTCTTTTAGCAAGCTGAACATAACCTGAATCTTTTGCAAGTTTCTCTTCAAGACCGGTGCCAACAATAGGCGATTGTGGATTTACCAGTGGAACAGCCTGTCTCTGCATGTTTGATCCCATCAACGCTCTACTAACATCATCATGTTCAATAAATGGTATTAACCCTGCAGCAATAGATACAAGCTGTTTGGTTGATACATCAATATAATCAATATCTTTAGGCTTAACCATGATAAATTCACCGGATCTTCTTGCAAGAATCCTGTCATTTACAAATTTGTTATTTTTATCAAGCTCTACTTTAGCCTGAGCAATAATTTTACCCTCTTCTTTGTCTGCATCTAATAGTTCAAATTTATCTTTTACCTGGCCACTTTCAACAACCTGATATACAGTTTGTAAGAAACCATATTCATTTTTTGATCCAAAAGAAGCCAGAGATGTTATCAAACCAATGTTCTGCCCTTCTGGAGTTTCAATAGGACAAATTCTACCGTAATGTGTATAGTGAACATCTCTTGCCTCAAATCCGGCTCTTTCTCTTGAAAGTCCACCAGGTCCTAAAGCACTCAACCTTCTTTTATTAGTAACTTCAGATAAAATATTTGTTTGATCCATGTACTGTGAAAGTTGATGAGAGCCAAAAAATTCATTTATAATTGCTGTAACAGGTCTTGAGTTTACAAGTGTTTGTGGATTTACTTTATCTTCTTCGGTGATATTCATTCTTTCCTGAATAACCCTTTTCATTCTATAAAATCCAATTTTCAATTGATTTTTAAGTAATTCTCCTACTGATCGAACTCTTCTATTTCCAAGATGATCTATATCACCCGGTTCGATAATCTCCCACCTTAATTTTAACACCTGTTCTATACTTTCTATTAAATCCTCATTTGTTAATGTAAGGTCTTCTTTAGTTATATTTTCATTATTCTTATTTAATACATTGTTTAATTTGTATCTTCCAACTTCTCCAAGATTATAAGTATTTGGATTAAAAAAGAGATCATAAATTAAATCTTCAGCAAGATCAACAGTTGCAGGAGAACCCGGTCTTAATATTCCATATATTCTTGCAAGAGCCTGGTCCGATTCCTTGTAGTTGTCAACTTTTGTAGTATTTGAAATAATATCCTGATTTCCTTCTTTTACTACATAAAATTCTACATTTCCTTCTACACCCTGTTCTTTAAATTTATTAAAATCTTCTCTAACAAATCTTTTTCCTTTTTTCCCTACTTTTTCATCAAGCTGAGTTTTTCCCGGTTCTGCAAAAATCGTGTTTCTTATATATTTTCTTAATCCCTCTTCTTTACCATTTTCAATTTTTACACTTCTTTTCTCTACATATATATCTATTTCATCCAATAAATCTAAAATCAATTCTACATTTTTCTTGGTTATCCTATCACCTTTTTCTGCTATAAGGTCCTCTTCTTCATCAAAAACATCTTGAGCAAGTGTCATTTCCTGATAAAACTTTTTTTCATATTTATCGGTTTTAACAGTATATTTTGCACAGAAAAGGTCAAAAATCTCATCATCTGTTTCATAACCAAGAGCTCTTAAAAAGGTTGTAACATGTATTTTTCTTTTTCTATCTATAGATATATACATTATATCCTTGTTTTTCTTTTCTCTTATAAAAATTTCCAGCCAGG
>CAZUKV010000050.1:0-7353 GCA_964621075.1 uncultured bacterium
TACCCATTGAAAGATACTCAATATCAATATTTTTTAATTTATTATATTTTTTACTGTATTCAAATAATTTATTCATATTTTGTGAATATTCCTTTAGAATTTTTTCATCTTCTCCATAGGGAAACATTGTCATTAAGCCTGTCAGATGGATATTCTTTTTTTGACCAATATATTTTATAAAATCATCCAGTTCATTTTTCGAAATACCAAATTTACTCTTTTGTCCTGTAATATTTACTTCAATAAAAATATCAATAATATCCTCTGTTCTTTTTTCAATCTCATCAATCAATTCTTTATTTTCAACCGATTGAATACAATCAAATAATCTAACTGCATATTTAACTTTATTTTTTTGTAAATGTCCAATAAAATGTTTTTGCACTTCTCTGTTTAATTGATGGAATTTATCCATGGCTTCCTGAATCCTATTTTCTCCAATATATTCAATTCCAGTATCTATAGCTTTTTGAATCTCTGAAACAGTTCTTGTTTTTGTTGCTGCCATTAATATTATATTATTATCAATTCCACTTTCTTTTTTTACTTTGTCTATCCGACCTGTTATTTTTGAGATATTTTGTTTTATACCCATTTTTTCACCCCTAAGAACAAGATATTAACAGTTAATATATTATAACATTTGTTAAAATAAATCAACCTTTAAATATCTTTTTACTTTAAGTATTTTAAAACAATTTATTTATATTTTATTCAGTTTTACTTAACTAAGTTTTGAATTTGAGATATAGTTCTAATTTAAATTTTAGCAACAATTAAATAAATCCAATTTGCTAAAACAGAAATAATTAAAATTATTCTAAAAAGTTTCAAAGGAATTTTTTTCTTTTTAATTAATTCGGTAAATATAAAAATATCATAAATTGCCAGTAGAAAAATAAGAACACCGGACAAAAATATTAATGGATTAAATAAAAAAGCCCTGTAGAAATTTCCTTTTACAACACTGTGGAATAATCTTGTCCCCCCGCAGGTTGGGCATGGGATACCTGTTATTTTTTTAAATGGACATCCCAGACCATCATAAATTGGGAAAATATTATAAAATATTCCCCCAATTAAAATTATAAATGAAAAAATTACTCCAAATGGAAAATGTTTTTCTTTATCCAAAATTTTTAAAAATAGCTGCCATTGATCCTGCAAATAAAAGTCCGATAAAACAACAAAGTATTATTATTGAAAGAACACTTGCTGCGGCTTTTCCATAACTTGTTTTTTGTAAATGTGCCACTCCAATAATGGTTAAAACAATTGCCCAAATTGAACCAATCATACTTCCACAAAAAGGAATGATTACAAGTAAATTCGGTGTGTAACCAAAAAAGAAAGCTTTAATTGTATTTTCAAAACCATATTTTCCTTCTCCAAAAATTATTAAAATTAAATGCGCTATTGCTGCAACAACAAAAATTCCTATGACACCAAAAATTATCGTACGTAAAAATACAGTTATGATTGACATACTTCCAACACCGCTATAAAAACCCTGCATGAAAGCCTGATTCCCTAATTCTTCTCCATACTGGCTCATTATTCTTCTCATATTTCCCATCATTGAGATAGACCAAAGAGAATTAAATAATGAACTTATTAAAATTACTGTAAAAAAATAATAAAAAGCACTAAGCACATTTGTTTTTTCTGTTAAAGAATCAAAAAATTCCTTGGGATTAAACACTAAATCTTTAACACTATAAATAAATTTTTCAAAAAAAGAATTTTCACTTTTTTCATATGAATTTTGATAAGCAGCAACTGGTTGTTTTTTCCCGCATTCCGGGCATACAGCTTTATTTTCTTCTATTTCTGCACCACAGTATGGACATTTTTTCATATTTCCCTCCTTATATATTTTCATTAAAAAGATTCTTGTAAAATTTTGCTTTTTCTCTCGCTTTTTCAGCAAAATCTTTTCCAGAAGATGCAAATATTATACTTCTTGCAACATTAATAATCATATTACCATTAGTACCGCCAAAACCATATTTAAGAGTTTTTTCAACTTCTCCTCCCTGGGTTCCTATTCCAGGAATTAATAAAATCTCTTCTGAACATATTTCCCTAATATCCTTCAATTCTTCAGGTTTAGTAGCTCCGGTTACCAGACCAATCATATTTTTAGAATTTTTATTCCACTCATGAACTTTTTTTGCAACTTTTAAATAAAGATTATCATGATATTCAAAATCACTTGCCGAGTCATTTGATGTAATAGCCAATACAAAAAGATATTTAGATTCATATTCAACAAAAGGTTTTATCGCATCCCAACCCATGTATGGATTGTTAGTTGATGCATCAAATTTGTTATTTTCAAAAATAGCCTTAGCATAATGTCTTGCTGTATTACCTATATCTCCTCTTTTTACATCTGCTATAACAGGAATTTCTTCATCAATCTGATTATTCAATTTCTCCCAGGCTTCAAAACCAATCCTTCCAGCAGATTCATAAAAAGCTGCGTTAGGTTTGTAACTACAAACAAGATCTTTTGTTGCATTAATAATTTCTTTATTAAATTTAATCATCGGATTCTTTTCATTCTTTAAACATTCAGGTAGCCTTTCATAGTCACTATCCAATCCTACACATAATATTGAATTATTTTTTTCTACAATATTATCATATTTTTCTTTAAATCTCATAAACCCTCCTTAATTCAATGCACATCCAACTATATCATTTATATTTTTATAATTATTTTTTTTTAAATAATTCTCTAATTTTTCTATAGATCTATAGGGGAGCATAGGATCTGAAAAAAGTGAAGTTCCAATTTGAACGGCATTTGCACCTGCCATCATGTATTCAAGAATATCATTAAAACAACTAATGCCACCAACACCAAAAATAAAAGTATCAGGGAATTTTTCCCTGACCTGATAAACCATTCGAATACCAACTGGTTTAATCGCTGGTCCTGATAATCCTGCAACTTTATTACTCATTACAGGAACACCTTTTTCAATATCTATAGCCATTCCCAAAAGTGTATTAATAAGAGTTAATCCATCAGCACCTGCTGAAACAGCAGCATCTGCCATTTCAGTTATATCTGTAACATTTGGGGATAGTTTTATTACAACTGGTTTATCTGTAACCTCTTTTACAATTTTTGTTATTTTATATATATTATCAAAATCTACTCCAAAAGCCATTCCCCCTTTTTTTACATTTGGACATGAAACATTAACCTCAATTGCTTTAATTATTTCTATTTCAGAACATTTCTCAGCCATGATACCAAATTCTTCAAACGATTTTCCTGCTATATTTGCAATAACTTTTATATTTTTTTCTTTTAATTCGGGACATTTTTGCTGAATAAAACTATCTATTCCCATATTTGCAAGGCCAATACTGTTCAAAATCCCTGATGGGGTTTCATAAATTCTTGGAGGAGGATTTCCATCTTTTTTATTTAATGTTAATCCTTTACTTGATACTGCACCAAGTTTAGATGGAGGATACAAATCTTCATATTCATCTCCATAACCATAAGTACCGGATGCTGTCATTATAGGATTCTCAAATTTAACATCAGCCAGTTCTATTTTCATATTTACCATGATAAATCCCTTCCATCAAAAATGGGTCCATCTTTACAAACAAGCTGATACCCATCTACAGTCTTTACAGCACATCCCATGCAAACACCGACTCCACAACCCATTATCTCTTCAAGTGAATGATAAACTTTTTTGTTATTTTTTAACGATATTTTATTTATTTTTTTCATTAATATTTCAGGCCCACATGAATATACAACATCAAAATCTGTAATTATAGTATCAAGATTTTGAACTGGATAACCCTTTTTACCCTTACTTCCATCATCAGTATATATTTGAATTTGTTCAGGAGGTAAAATGCTGTAAAGATCTTCAATATAAATTTGATTAATATTTTCGAAACCTCCAAGAAATTTTACTTTATTATTATTTAATTTCAATATTTCAGCTAAATAAATTAAAGGTGCAATTCCTATCCCGCCTCCAATTACAAGGGCTTTTTGTCCCTTTTTTATGGGAAAATTTTTCCCTAAAGGCCCCAAAATATCAATATAATCTCCTTTATTATAATCAGACATCATTTTCGTACCACGTCCCACTACTTTATAATAAAATATTAAATTATCTTTTTCAATTAATCCTATGCTAATCGGTCTTCTTAAAAGTGGATCCAATGTCTTTCCCACTTTAATCTCAAAAAAATTCCCTGGATTTGTTTCTCTTGCCATTTCGGGAGAATAAACGGATAATCTAAATATTTTTTCTGCTATTTTTTTATTCTCATCAATTCGAACTTTCTTTAGTATCATACCAGCTACCTCTTTCTATATCAAAAATTTTCCCATCAACAACAGTATAAATTGGTGTTCCCTGAAATCTTTTTCCAATAAAAGGAGAGTTATATGTTTTAGATTTTACATTATCTTTTGTGAAATTAAATTTTTTATTCATATTGATAACTGTTAAATCTGCATTGTATCCCTTTTTTAATAGTCCATTTTTTTCTAAATTTAATATTTTAGCGGGATTAAAAGAAATTAATTTAGCAATCTTGGATAAGGAAATTGCATTTTTATAATGTAAAAGATCAAGTATGATAGGTAAGAAAGTTTCAAAACCAATAATACCAAAAGATGAATTTTTTAATCCTATAGTTTTATCCTTCATTGGATGAGGAGCATGATCGGTTGCAATTACATCAACACTTCCTTTTTTAATTCCCTGAATTAAATAATTTTGATCTCTTTTACTTCTCAAAGGAGGATTCATCTTATAATTTCCATCATTTTTATCAATATCTTCTTCACATAAAGCTATATGATGAGGTGTAACTTCACATGTAATTCTAAACCCCTTTTTTTTAAATTTTTCAACTATTTTCAAAGACTCTTCTGTTGATAAATGACAAAAATGAAGTTTATTATCTACTATCCCTGCAACTGCAGCATCCCTGTAAGTTCTGATATCTTCCACTTCTCCATTAATTCCATCAAGATCAAATTTTTTAGAAACGATTCCACTATTAACAACCCCGTTTTTTCTCAAATTCATATCTTCTGCATGTGAAAGATAGACTAATTTTTCCTTCTTAACATTTTCAAATATATTTTCTAAAATATCACTCCTGTCAATACTTTTACCATCATCAGATACAGCCAGTAAATTATCAAATTTATCAAATTCTAAATATTTTTCTCCACTTAATTCTTTAGATCCTGCAATTACCTGATTAACTTTACAGTAAGCCTTTTTATTAATTATTTTATTAATTTTTTTATATGTTGCTAAATTATCACAAACCGGATCTGTATTAGGCATGGCTACAACTCGAGTTATTCCGGATGAAACTGCTGCATAAGTCTGGGTTTCTATATTAATAATTTTAAAATCTCCCGGCTCTCTTAAATGTGAATGCATGTCTATTACTCCGGGAAAAACATAATTACCACTTATATCCAGAATATTTTCATCATCACCGTTTTTAATTTTTCCAATTTTAGAAATTTTCCCGGATTTAATCATGATATCAGCTCTATGGGGCGGTAGATCAGGATTTACTATAATTCCATTTTTTAAAATTATACTCAAAATTATCTCCTTTATAATTTTTCTTTAAAATAATCTATTAATTTATCTTTTTCAACCTCTCTTTTAAAAAGAGGTTTAGAATATTTTTTATAACCATCATTCTTATCTTCAAAAACTGGTTTTGATCCTGCTTTGTAAAATATACCGAGGGGATACCTGTCATTTTTTATAGAAAGGTTGAAAGCTTCCTGACGATCACTAGTATCATTATTTTCTAAATAATATGTATTATCTTCAAACCATTTGTAAGTATTAACCTTATTAAATACAACACATGGCTGGAAAATATCAACAAGTGCATACCCATCATGTTTTATTGCTTTCTTAATTATTTCAATTGACTTTTCTTTATGATTTGCATATATTCTTGCTACAAATGATGCATCAAGAGAAATCGCTACAGATAAAGGATTAAATGGATTTTCATAAACGCCATTAACCTGTACCGGAGTTTTAAAACCTAAAGGACTTGTAGGAGAAGCCTGCCCTTTTGTTAAACCATAAACCATATTATTATGTACAATATTTGTTATATTGGGATTTCTTCTAATTGCATGAATAAAATGATTTCCACCCTCCCCATACATATCTCCATCTCCACCTTCTGCAATTACAGTTAACTCTCTATTTGCAGTTTTTACTCCTGTTGCTATTGGTAGTGCTCTTCCATGAAGTGAATGAATTCCATTTAAATTTATAAAATGAGGTGTTTTACCAGCCTGTCCAATACCTGATATCATCACGGTATCTTTGGGGTTAATATTTAATTGCTCCAGTGCTTCTTCTAATATTTCTAATATTTTGTAATTGCCGCATCCAGGACACCAATGAATATCTTCATTATCTTTTTTAAATTTCATATTCATCCCCCTTTATCCATTTACTATTTTATTTATTTTTGAATAAATACCCTCTGCTGAAAATGGCCTTCCATCATATTTTAATATTGAACCATCAATATTTAGATTCAGTTCTGTTCTTAATAATTTTCTGAACTGAGATGTTGAATTATTTTCTAATACATAACATTTTTTTGAGTTATTAAAATATTTATATATATTTTTAGAAAGTGGATAAACTTGAGAAAAATGTAATAAAGAAACATTTTCGGAATTTAATTTTCCTAAAGCTTCTTTTATAATATTAAAGGTTGACCCCCAGCTTAAAAATAAAAATTCAGCATTTTTATTTCCATAAAAGGTAGGTTCTATCATCTTTTCTTTCAGCAATTCCAGTTTGTTCAATCTTTTTTCCTGCATATCATTTCTAATATTCATATCTTCTGTTATAAAACCATTTTCTTCATGTTCATTTCCTGTTGTTTTCACAACTCCCTTTCCAAAACCCGGGATGGCTCTTTTTGACAGACCATTTTTAGTAATTTCATGTCTTTTATAATCTTTTTTGCTTTCAATAAAATATTTTCCATTCTCAATTTTATCAAAATCAGGTAATTTTAAATTATAGTAACTGCTAACAAAATATTGATCCGTTAAAATTATAACCGGAACCTGGTATTTATCGGCTAAATTAAAAGCTTTTTGGGTCAAATCAAACCCTTCTTCAATAGTTCCCGGTGCTAAAACAATTCTTGGAAACTCTCCATGTCCTGAATAAACTGCAAGGTTTAAATCGCCCTGTTCTGTTCGGGTAGGTAATCCAGTTGCTGGACCGGGTCTCTGTGCTAAATGTATTACAAGAGGAGATTCTATCATTCCTGCAAGGCTTA
>CAZUKV010000051.1:0-6885 GCA_964621075.1 uncultured bacterium
ACCTCTCATTAACATATTCACTCATGTGAGGATCAACATTGTGCTCAATATAGCAGTCAATATCATGTTTTTTCATCTCTTTTCTCAACTTTTTAATTCTATTATTTATTTTATTCATAAAAACTCCTAAAATTTAAAAAAATTAATAAAATCAATCAATACATCAGCATCTCTATATTAATACAATTAATAATTATGTAAATACTATTTAGAAATTAAAAATACATTTTTATTCCTGTATAAAAAAGGTCCTCATAATAATCAAATTCTTTTACTCCACTTTTATAGAGATCTAAATAAAAATTTCCTCCTCCGCTTATATAAATATTTTCTGCAATATTGTATTCCAGAGAAGGTAATATCCCGGTGGAACCATCATTGATATTCCACAAAATAGTGGTTTGCCAGGATATTAATGGAGATAATTGATAACTCATTATAAGATTGAAGTAATTTTCTCCCAAGAGATAAACACTCCCTTCATTATATGATTCTTTATTTAAAAGTTTGTAATAATCCTGACTATCATTCACCCCGCAGCTGTTATAATGATACTCTATAATTGCATATAATTTTGAACTGATATTATAATCCAAACCTGTAGAGATTCTATAATAGCTACTCTCATTGGGTTTTATATCTGTAAATTTATTATTTTCAACAACAGCCATTTCATACCAAAATCCATAATCCCCTATAGCTCTTGTAATATCAAAACCATATAGAAAATTGTTTTTAAAATTTATAAGAATAAGAAATATATCCGTTTTTTTTATATAAAATTTAAATCTTGAAAAATATCCACTATTATCACTATTAAAATCACTTCCAAAAACTCCCCCGATATCAATTTCACTCATCATTCCAAGAGGAATTCTAATCCTCAATGCATCAACTCCCGGTCTTTCTTCTTTTTCAAAATCAGCAAAAGAAAATGAAAAAAATATATCTGTAGGATTTATTATATGTCCGCTTCCCCAGGAAATAGCCTGTCTTCCAAGATATATATCAGCATGGGGTAAATAATATTTAATATACCCTCTGTCAATATTTTGATTTAGAGTAAAAGAACCTGCCTCTTTAATATTATGTGGATATATTCTTTTTCTGATATCTGAAACTCTATAACTAACACTTTCCACATTCTTTAAAAAATTTGAGCTTCTGTTAATAAGACCTAACAGTTCATAAGAAAAATAAAATTTTACAGCTTCAGTTATTTGTGTATCGAAATTCAATCTTAATTTTTGATTTAAAAAACCATCACTTTTCTCATTTAAATTATTTTTTGGGATATAAGAAATAAAGTTGTTGTAATATCCCCCATAATTAAAATCAATCGATAGGATATTAAAACTAAACCAAATAAAAATAAAAACTATAATCACAATTTTTTTCTTCATAAAATTCCTTTATAATTTTTTTTCCATTTTAATCCACGTCTTTGTATAATCCATTTTTTTATTCAAATTTAACATATTTCTGTTTTTTGGATTGACCTGGGTCAGTATTCTTTTACATCCCCTTTTTTTTGCCCATGAATGCAATTGTTTCTTTAATTTTTGTGCAAACCCTCTATTTCGGTATTTTTTTTTGGTCCAGAGAGAGACAATATTAACAATATCTTCATCACTTTTAGTAATTTCAGCCCATATATAAGAAATTATCTTATCCGATTTAAAGACTGCCCTGCAGAATAATCTATTATTATTCAAGCTCTCCTGAAATCTTTTTATGGATTTTTTTACATAATCATCTTTTAATTTATAAGCTTTATCCCACTTTTTGGGGATTCTATTATGAACTTCACATATCTTAATTACATTTTTCTTTGATCTTACATCTATTATATTTATTTTTCCCATTTATCATTCTCCACACTATTTTTTATAATCTTTTTCAATTTTCCCATCTTTTAAAACAACCACTCTTTTTGCCCTTTTCATGACAAGTTCATCATGAGTAGAAAACAAAAATGTCATCCCCGTTTCTTCATTCAATTCTCTCATATTATTTAGTAAATCTTCACTTGTTTTTGAATCTAAATTAGCAGTGGGTTCATCTGCAAAAATAATTAAAGGTTTTGAAACCATTGCTCTTGCTACCGCTACTCTCTGCTGCTGTCCCCCTGATAGATGAATTGGTAATGTATCATGATATCCTTTCAAACCCATTTCTTCAAGAATAGAAAGAACTCTTTCATGTCTTTCATTTTTAGGTACTCCCTGAAGTTGCATTACATATTCTATATTTTCTTCGGCTGTTAAAACCGGAATTAAATTAAATGCTTGAAAAATAAAACCAATGTGATCTCTTCTAAAATTAGACAGTTCTTTTCCTGACATGTCGGATAGAAGTTTATTTTTAAGCCACACTTTTCCTTCAGTTGGATCATCTAATCCTGAAATAACATTTAAAAATGTGGTTTTCCCGGATCCCGATGGCCCTACTATAGCTGTAAACTCTCCTTTTTTTACTTCAAGATCAACACCTCTAACTGCTTTAACTACAATATCATTTTTATAGTAATTCTTTTTTATATTTTCAGTTTTTATAATACTATTTGCCATATCTCTCCTCCAATTAACTATTATAAACTTTTTCTGAGTGCATCTGCAATATTTATTTTACCTGCATGTATAGATGGATAAATACTTACCAGTATTGTAAAAATAAAAATCAACAATGGATGAACAATAAATTGTCTTATCTCCATTACAGGATATAATTTTCCACTAAATGCAGCACCCGCCAGCTCTATACCTGAATAATCTATTCCGACATGCTGAACATAGAGTGATAATAAATATCCAAATATTATACCTATTATAGATGAAATCAATCCCAGAAATGCTGCTTCATAAATAATTAACTTTCTTAAATCACCGGCTTTTGTTCCGATTGCCCGTAAAACTCCAAATTCAAAAATTCTTTCATAAATAGCCATAAACAGGGTATTGAAAATTCCAAACACAACAATTCCAAATATAATTATTCCTACAATTGATAAACTAAAATCCTGCATTCCAATAACCATTTGTAATTGTGGTGCAAGTGTTGGCCAGTTTGCCGTTTCATTGTTTGTATCAGAATACTTTTCAGTAAATTCAGTTGTTTTATTTCTGGAATATTTAAGGTCCTGATATACAATAGCTATTTCATGTATTTTATTTTTTAGATTTAATAACTCCTGGGCTACATCAATATTTATAAAAATCATTCCTTTTTCCATTTCATCCATTAAAAGATCAAAAATACCTGTTACTTTTAACATCATCTGTGATAATTCACCGGTTTCAGCTTCAGATAGTGTAATAACAATTCTATCTCCTATACCTACTTCCAGATTTTCTGCCATCTCTTTTCCAATGAGAACACCTCTTTTGTTATTCCTATTTAAAAATTTACCTTTTATTATTGAATCATCTATCAGAGATATTATTTTTTCTTTTTGAGGGTCTATTCCATTTATCATAACAGGTTTCATGGTTACTGGAGATGAGATAGTTCCCTGGGATTTAACTCTTTTAGAAAAAGCTTTAACAATTTTTTCATTTTTTAATTTTTTAGTGAGCTGGTCTGGGTTATTGATAGTTTTTTCAAGTTCTTGAGTTTCTCTGTAGTCTTTATTATGTATTTGTGCTTCTCCCATGTATGTTGAGGTGAGTGATTTAATCATGTTATCCTGCATTCCGATCATTATAGCATCCGTAAATATTAAAGAAGCAATCCCGATACCTATTGCAATAGCTGTTATAATTGTTCTTCTTTTATTTCTAAAAATATTTCTCCAGGCTAATCTAAAATATAATCCCATTATTCCTCCTGTAATGATAATTAATTTTTCTAAATTTAATTCTTTAAAACATTCTCATTACTTCTGCAGCTTTTGTTCTTGCAGCTTTTATTGCAGGAAAAAGACTAACAAAAACTCCAGATAAAAAAACTGTTATTGCAGGAATCAAGTAACTCCTTAAATTTATCTCCCCTTTCATGTATTCAAAACGCATACCTCCCCACTCAATCGGTTCTGGAAAAGCAATTCCATGTTTTGAAAAAATATAATTAACAGCAAAAGCTATAATTGTTCCTATAATAATACTTATAAAAGCAAGAATTGATGTTTCATAAAAAATCATTTTTATTATCTGAAAGGGTTTGGTTCCAAGAGCTTTCAGGACCCCATACTCTCTTCTTCTTTCTAAAACATTCATTAATACAGTGTTTAAAACTCCTATGGCTACAACGAGAATAACAACAATTAATGAAACCCACAACCCTTCCATATCCGCTTTCATGGCTCTATAAAAAGATTTAGCAAATTCTTTCCATGTTTCTACGGATAAGTTCTCATTATTAATCTTATCCTTTAATGTATTTGATACAATATCAACATTTTTTAATTTATTAACATTTATAGCAATTTCATGTATTTTTTCATTAAGAACAAACAATCTTTGTGACTGATCAATTTTCATGTAAACAGATGAACGATTACTCACGTCATCTTCTAAATCAAGAACTCCTCTAATAACATACAGCTCATTGGCAATAGAACCATCAGCAGCCTGTGAGACTATAACCAGTTCATCTTTAATATCTGCATCTAAAAATTTTGCTAAACCCTTACCGAGTAAAACTTCTTTTTTAAAGTTTTTCTCAAAATAGCTCCCTTTAATTATTTTTTTATCAATTTTAGTTGTTTCTTTTTCTCCAGAAATTTCTATTCCAATTATCTGTGCTCCTGAACTTTCTTTTCCAACTGATACAAGCCCTCCTGTAAAAATTCTTGTAGTCCATTTAGTTACAGATTCAGTATTTTTTATTTTTTTCTCAATATTTTTATAATCATTAATAGTTTTATAAAGAGTTGGTTTGTTCAAATATCCCTTTTTATGTATTTGAATATGTCCCAGCCTATTTCTTGTAAAATTATCAATTATATAATTATAAGAACCATCCGCCCATGCTATAAAAAAAGAAGCAAGAATAAACCCCACAATCATACTTAGAGCTGTAAATATTGTTCTTCTTTTCTGTCTGATTAAATTACGTAAAGCAATTTTAAAAATTACCATCTTATCCCTTTCTGAGATTACGCAGAGTAAATATAGATTCTGATATGTTTATATTAAAATCCGCCTCTAAATATTCTATCACTGTCTTATGTCCATTTTTATCTTTAGGTATCAACTCCATAATAGATGGTATTGTTTTATTATCAAAATTTTTTACTTTTTTAAATCTCATAACCCTTACCAGCTTATCTTTCTCATCATAGTAATTTTCCCAAACAGGTATATAAGAATCCTTTTTTACAGCTAAGATGATATACCCCCATACTATTGGCCGATCTTCTTTGGGTATAGCTTTTATATAATAATATTTACCTTTATCCTTTTTATTTTCTACAAAATTGAATTCCCGTGGTTTAACAAGTCTGAATTTATAATCCTCCAAAAAAGTATATTCACTAACCAGATCATCATTAGTAAAATCTGATCCCATCCAGCTTGCCATCATCATTGAAGGAGGAATTTTAATAACCTTGTTTGTATTTGGAAGATAATTCCACATTTGATTTTTAACTCTTAATGTTGCAACACCTTCTTCCTTTTGCGGTTCAATTATTCTTATAAATGTTTTATCCATGCCTTTACTCCAGGTTTTCATTTTTAGTGTTCTATTCCAGTGGGGGGTTTTTATCGTCATTTCCATTAGAGCATAGCTTGAATCACTTCTATATAACTGATCTACTTTTTTTACTATATCTCTTGCCAGATTGGAATCACTTTTCTGAGAATAAATAGTTGTTAATAATGATAAAAAAATAATTATAATTATCAGCTTTTTCATTTTCCCTCCTTAAAATTTAAGACCTTCATAAAACATCTTGATTCTTTCCATCATTTCATTTCTAAAATCTTTTTTCTTCATATCTTTAAAGTAATAAAGATATCCCATTGTTTGAACAAAAAACATGCTGTAAATTGAAAAAGATGCCTTTTCAATATCAATATTTTTTTTAATTAAATTTTTATTCTGCATGTATTCTAATAATTCTTTCAAGTCATTCAATGCCATCTCATCCAATTTTATTCCTCTTTTTAAAAATTGTTCATTGCTAAACATTATTTTAAATAACTCCTTATAAATCTCTTTATCCCATAAGAAAAAAATTTCTACATATTTATCTATCCATGTATATAAAATATCAAGAGGATTCTTATAATTAGTATCTTTAATTTTTTCTATGATCCCCCTATTTTCCAAAGTAATTTTTTTGAACTTCTCTTCAAGAATACTAATAATTAAAGAATTCTTGGATTTATAATAATTATACAGGGTACCGACTGCGATATTTGATTTTTTTGCGATGTCTCTCATTCTTATTTTTTTCAATCCCTTGTTTTTAAATAATTTTAAAGCATTCTGATGAATGATTTTTTTTGTTTTTTCTTTTTTTCTAACCATTAGCCCCACAATCTTACTCCTTTTTAATTTATGAACACGTTCATTTATGAACATGTTCATAATATAGTATCATTTAATATATTCGTCAAGTTTTAAAAATTATTTTAAAAAATAAATCTCATTTGAACATTCATGTATTTTAATTATTATTAGGAAATTATTTTCCCCAAAAAACAAAAGAGCCCCAGTAATATGGATGTGAATATCTTTCATCTTTTATTAAATCCCTTTTCCAGTCACTTATTACATGGCAATAATTATTAGTTTTTAAATTAATTTTTTTATAATAATTTTTCATTAAATTATAGGTAGCTTCATCCTCGATTCTCCATAAAGTTGCTAATACACTTTGAGCGCCTGCCTGCAGAAAAGCCTCCTTCAATCCTACTACTCCTTCAGAATGAAATATTT